>NZ_CP137549.1:8272489-8573739 GCF_033335955.1 Streptomyces sp. N50 | reverse complement strand
CGCACCGGGACGGCGCGGTACGGCCCTGCACGAGATCGGGCACGCCCTGGGGCTGCTGCACGAGCACCAGAGCCCGTTCGCCGGTATCCACTGGGACGACGAGGCCGTCTACGCCGAGCTGGCGGGCCCGCCGAACTTCTGGAGCCGGGACAGGACCCGCGTCAACATCCTGCGCAAGCTCGGCCCGGACGAGGTCAACGGCTCCGTCTGGGACCCGCAGTCGGTCATGGAGTTCCCGTTCGCGTCGGGACTGATCCTGGAGCCGGAGGAGTACCGCGCGGGTCTGCGCCCGCACGGCGGCCTCTCCCCCTCCGACAAGGAGTTCGTCCTGCGCTGGTACCCGCCCGTCGGCCCTCCCCGGCCGGCCGAGCTGGTGCCGTTCCGGTCGGCGCCGTTGCGTCTGGGACCGGGCGAGCAGGCCGACTTCGCGGTCGAACCGACGCAGACGCGCGAGTACGCCGTCGGTGCCTTCGGGGACAGCGACACGGTCGTCGTGGTCTTCGAGGAACGGGACGGCGAACCGCGCTTCCTCGCCGGGCAGGACGACGGGGGCACGCCGCACAACGCAACACTCAAGGTTCGGCTCGTCAAGGGCCGCCGCTACTTCGTCCGTGTGCGCCTGTACTCCACGTGGGGGTCGGGGGACACCGCGCTGATGTGCTGGTAACAGCACGGGTACAGCCGCACGCGGACGGACGGACCACTGTCCGGCGCCGGGGGAAGCGGCCGAGGAAACGTCGCCTTCGGGGGAGGGAGACGTTTCCTCGGCCACGCCGCCATGTCCAACCCACATGGCGCGCAGGGCAGTTGGACGCTAGTTGCCCAACTCCATCGGCCGCGCGGGGTCCTTGGACCACTCCTCCAGCGAACCGTCGTACACCGCCACGTCCGTACGCCCGAGCAGCGTGAGCGCGAGCGCGGCACCCGCCGCCGAGATCCCGCCGCCGCAGTACAGGACGACCGGTGAGTCGTCGGCTCCGAGGACATCGCCGACCCGCGCCGCGAGTTCCTCGGCGGGCAGCACGTGTCCGGACTCGTCGAGGAGACCCCGGCCCGGGAGGCTGCGGCTCGCCGGGATGTGGCCGCGGCGGCTGTAGCGCGTCGGGGCCGAGCCGTCGTAGCCGCCGGTGGGAAGGGCACACACAAGGGTGCCGGGGCGCTCGCCGCGGCTGATGGCGGCCACGTCCTCGATACCGGCCCACAGATCCGGACGTACGACGGGTGTCACGGGCCGGACGGCCGGAACCGGGTCGGTGTCGTCACCGGAGACGAGCGGACGCCCGGCCGTCTCCCACACTTCGAGACCGCCGTCCAGCACCGCCGCCGGTACGCCGATGGCCCGCAGCATCCACCACAGCCGCGCCGCCCAGATCCCGCCCCCGCTGTCGTACGAGACGACCTCGCTGCCCTCGCCCACGCCCAGCCGGGCCAGTGCGGCGGCGAGGGACTCGGGGGACGGCACGGCGAAGTGGTACGGCGCGTCGTGGTCGGAGAGGTCGCCGGTCAGGTCGGCGTGTCGCGATCCGGGGACGTGCCGCTCGGCCCAGGTCCCGCGCCCGCTCGCGGAGCGGTAGTCGCCGTCCTCGCGAGGTGAGGGCAGGAGCGTGGTGGCGTCGAGGACGACCAGCCGGGGATCGTCGAGACGCGCGGCGAGCCAGGTGTCGTCGACCAGCGGGCCGGGCAGCAGGGAGGTGGTCATGGCGGCCGATCGTACGCCCGCGAGCTGGGCGTCTCACCCCTCGGGCGCAGCCATCTCACATGTCGAACCCTGCTTGCACAGAATCCGGGTGGTGCGGTTATCGTTCGGCCATCTACGCGGGAGCCCCTACCCGGTTGGGCTGAGAGGGCGTCTGGGACCGGCTCGTCGAGAGTCCGGCCCCCATGGGGACGCCGACCGCACCACTCGCGCCTCAGCGCCCGCGTAGGAGTTCACGTGTCTGCAGCAGTCGAGCCTCAGCATCCGGTGGTCAACACCCGTGCGCGCCGCTCCTGTTGTTGTCGCACACACTGATCCACCGCCTCCGCGCACCCTCCCCTTCTCCTCCCTTCAGGCGCCGTCACGCCTGCGCACCTCCCGGAGCACCCCCATGCCGCATATACGGGTCATGCTGGACTATTTCCACCCCTGGCCGAATTCAGCCGGTCTGTACGTCGCCCGTGCCCGCCGCTGGTACGAGGAGGCCGGTCTGGATGTCGAGCTGGTGGTCCAGGATCCGGGACGCGGGGACACACTGGAGTACCTGGCCCGGGGCGAGGTGGACTTCGGGATCTTCCCGCCGAACCGGCTGCTGGCCCGGCGCGCGGAGCACGGCCAGCCGCTGATCGCCGTGGCCGCGATCAACCACCGGGGCCTGGAGGCGATCCAGACCACGACGTCGACCGGGATCACCCGCCCCCGTGACCTGGCCGGCCGCCGCATCGCCTACAACCCGACCCCGCGCGGCCGGGCCATGGTGCGCCACCTGGTCGCGGCGGACGGGGGCGACCCGGACGCCGTGATCGGCGTGGACGCGGGCAGCCGCGAGCTGACCGTGGACGACATCGCGGCGGGCGAGGCGGACGCGACCTTCGGCAACTACTGGTCCTGGGACGCCCTGCGCGGCGACCTCCCCGAGGAACAGCGCATCACCTGGCCGGTCGACGAGATCGGCGCCCCCCGCTACCACAGCTACCTGCTCGGCACGAACGAGGACCTGCTCACCCAACACCCCTCCCGCGTACGGGACTTCCTCGCCGTCACGGCACGCGGCTACGCGGCCGCCGCCCAAGAGCCGGACGCCACCCTGGAGTTGCTGGAGCGGGTCATCCCGTACTTCCCGCGCCCGCTGATCGCCCGCTCCCTCGCACTCATCGCACCCACCTGGACGGACGCGGACGGCCGTTGGGGTGTGATCGACGAGGGCCGGATGGGCCCGTACGCGCACTGGCTCGCCGAGAACGGCGCGATCCCGGACGACCGGGACTGGGCGCGTTCCTTCACCAACGGCCTGCTGGACGTGGCCACATGAGAGCCCTGGCCTGCCAGGCGCGGTCACTGACCCGGCGCCTCGCCGTCGACTTCATGCGGGTGGGCAGCGCGCTGTGTCGGCCGTGACCGGACCGACCCGCCAGCCCTCCCACCCCTCGAAGGACCCGACATGCATCGCCGTACCGCCCTGTCCGCCATAGCCGCGACCGCGCTCCTCGCCGTCACCGGCTGCTCCGCCGACTCCACGGCCGCCGCGAAGGACGGCACCACGACCGTCACCCTCGCGCTGGACTGGACGCCCAACACCAACCACACCGGGATCTACGTCGCCCAGGCCAAGGGCTGGTTCAAGGCCGCCGGGATCAACGTCAAGATCGTGCCGTACGGTTCGACCGCGCCCGAGACGCTGATCGCCAACCACAAGGCGGACTTCGGGATTTCGTACCAGGAGGGCGTGACCACCGCGCGTGCGGCGGGCCAGGACATCACCTCCGTCTACGCGGTGACGCAGAAGACGGACGTGACGATCGCGGTGCGCGCCGACCGCGACGACATCACGACGCCGAAGGACCTGGACGGCAAGACGTACGCCGGTTTCGGCGCGCCGTACGAGAAGCCGCTGCTGCAGAAGGTGATCCAGAACGCGGGCGGCAAGGGCGACTTCAAGCAGGTCACCCTCAACACCTCGGCGTACGCGGCGCTTTACGCGGGCCAGGCGGACTTCGCGATGCCGATGCCGACCTGGGAAGGGCTGGAGGCGAAGCTGAGCGGCAAGCCGCTGAAGAACTTCCAGCTCTCCGACTACGGCTTCCCGGCGATCTACTCGACCCTCGTCGCGTCCTCGGACCAGTTCCTGAAGAAGAACCCGGAGCTCGCGAAGAAGTTCCTGGCAGCGGTCGACAAGGGCTACCGCTACGCGACCGAACACCCGTCCCAGGCAGCCGACTTGCTGATCTCGGCGAACAAGAGCGTCCTCACCAACACCAAGCTGGTGAAGGAGAGCGAGGCGCTGCTGGCCAAGGAGTACTACAAGGGCACGGACGGTTCGATCGGCACACAGAGCGCGGAGCGCTGGCAGGCCTTCGCGGACTTCGAGTACAAGGCGGGCCTGCTGGTCGACGCGAACGGCAAGAAGCTGACGTCCGCCCCGAAGGCGTCGACGTTCTTCACCAACGCGTATCTCCCGGACGCCAAGTGAGGCCGCTCCTGCGGTCGTTGTGGCCGCCGCTCCTCGTCCTGACCGTGCTTCTCGGCGGCTGGCAGCTGTACGTCACCGCCGCCGGAGTCGATCCGACCACGCTCCCCTCTCCCGTCCGGGTCGTGGAGCAGGGCTGGTTGAACCGCCAGGACCTGTGGGACCAGACACTCCCCACCCTCCAGGAGACGCTGCTCGGCTTCGCGCTGTCGTTCGCGGCGGCCTGGCTGGTCGCCGTCCTCCTCGACTTCTCCTCGGCGGCCCGCCGGGGCCTGTACCCGCTGCTCGTCGCCTCGCAGACCATCCCGATCGTCGCCGTGGCACCGCTGTTGATCATCTGGTTCGGCTTCGGGCTGCTGCCGAAGATGCTGGTGGTGACCCTGACGACGTTCTTCCCGCTCGCCGCGAACCTCGCGGCGGGCTTCGCGGCGACCGACCGCGAGGCGATGCGGCTGCTGCGCTCCCTGGGCGCGGGCAGGTGGCGGACGTTCCGCCTCGTCCGGGTGCCGAGCGCGATGCCGTACTTCTTCGCCGGGCTGCGCGTGAGCATCACCTACGCCGTCGTCGGCGCCGTCTTCGCCGAGTACGCGGGCGCGGAGGCGGGCCTCGGGATCTATATGCAGGCCCAGAAGAGCGCGTTCCGCACCGACTTGGTGTTCGCGGCGGTCGCGGTGACGGCCGCGCTGAGCATCGCCCTGTTCGGGGCGACCTACTTGCTGCAACGGCTGGTCCTGCCGTGGGAGCGGGCGTTGAAGGAGGACAAGGCGTCATGAGCAGTCTGCGTATCGAGGGCGTCGGCAAGTCCTTCGGGCAGTTGGAGGTCCTGCGCGACCTCGAACTCGCTGTCGAACCGGGCGAGTTCGCGGCGGTGATCGGCCCGAGCGGCAGCGGCAAGAGCACCCTGTTCAACCTGGTCTCCGGCCTGGACCGCCCCACGTCGGGCCGCGTCCTGGTGGAGGGCGAACCGGCCGGCGTGGAGTCCGGCAAGGTGGCGTACATGCCGCAGAAGGACCTGCTGTTCCCGTGGCGGACCGTGCTGGACAACACGGCACTGGGCCTTGAGGCACAGGGAGTTGGGAAGAAGGAGGCACGGCGAAGGGCCGACGCGCTGTTCGTGGACTTCGGGCTCGACGGCTTCCAGAAGGCGTACCCGTCCCAACTCAGCGGCGGCATGCGGCAACGCGCGGCCCTGCTGCGCACGGTGGTCCTGGAGCGCCCGGTCCTCCTGCTCGACGAACCTTTCGGCGCCCTCGACTCACTCACCCGCACCGAGATGCAGCTGTGGCTGGCCGGTATGTGGCAACGCCACCGCTGGACGGTCGTCCTGGTCACCCACGACATCCGCGAGGCGGTCCTCCTCGCGGACACGGTCCACGTCCTGTCCCCGCGCCCGGCCACCATCGTCGACCGCGTCGAGGTCCCGCTGGCCCGCCCACGCGGCGCCGACGACTTCACCGACCCCGACTTCGCGTCGACCGAACGCCGCGTCCTGGACGCCCTGCGCGGCACAACGGCGGTGCGGACGCCATGAGTTCACACCTCGCCCACGGCCTGGGCACCGACCCGGTCGAACCCGACTGGCCCGCGCTGACGGACACCGAGGTCACGGACATCGTGGGCCCGGCCCGGGTGGTGTGGCGCAGCCCGCGCCCCCTGTCGGCGGCGGCCGTCGTGGAACGGTCCAATCGTCGCCTGTTCGTGAAGCGCCACCACGTCTCCGTCCGCACGGCAGAGGGCCTGGCCGAGGAACACGCCTTCCTACGACACCTGCGGCTGCGCGGCGCCCCGGTCGTCGAGGTGCTGAACCTGGCGACGCGCGGCGAGTGGACGTACGAGGTTCACTCGGCCGGAGTCGGCACCGACCTCTACCGCGACGCCCTGTCCTGGTCCCCGTTCCGCTCCCCCGCCCACGCGCGGGCCGCCGGCGAAGCGCTGGCCCGTCTGCACCTGGCGGCGGAGGGCTTCGACGCACCGCGCCGCCAAGTGCAGCCGCTGGTCGCGTCGTTCACGGTGTTCGCCTCGGCCGATCCGCAGGCGGAGCTGGAACGCTACGTCGGGGAACGTCCCCAACTGGCAAAGGGGCTGGCGGACTTCCCCTGGCGGGAGGACACGCGACGCGCCCTGCTCCCGCTGCACGAGGAACTGGCCCCGCACCTCCGGAACCTCACCCCTCTCTGGACCCACAACGACTGGCATGCCTCCAACCTCCTCTGGAACGAGGACGGTTCGGTCGCGACGGCCCTCGACTTCGGCATGAGCGACCGCACGACAGCAGTCCACGACCTGGCCACGGCCATCGAACGCAACACGGTCCAGTGGCTCCAGCCCGGCTTCCCGGTCCGCGAGGCGGACGCGCTCGCGCTTCTGGACGGCTATCAGTCGGTACGCCCGCTCAGCCCCGCCGAGTCGAAGGCGCTCCCGGCTCTACTCCCCCTGGTCCACGCCGAGTTCGCGCTCTCGGAGCTGGGCTACTTCCACGGCGTGACGCGGTCGGCGGAGAACACGCGGCTGGCGTACGAGTACTACGTGGGGCACGCGGAGTGGTTCGCCGGGGAGAGCGGGCGGCGCCTGTTGGACCTGTGCGGCGCTAGCGGGCGAGCAGTTCGCGGGTGAAGACGACACGGGGCACGCCCGGGCCGTCATAGTCCTCCACGGTGCGCGCGTCGAAGCCGAGGGTCCGGTGGAAGGCGATCGAACCCTCGTTGGTGACCGAGGTGATCGCCTTGAGGCGGATCGCACCCTGCCGTGCGGCGGCCTCGATGAAGGCCGCGTACAGGTCACGGCCGAGACCGGTGCCGCGTGCATCGTCCCGGGTCGCCACCAGGTGGACGTACCCGGTGTGATCCGGCGTGACGAACCCGAAGAGGTAGCCCCGGATGCCGTCGTCGGCGCGGGCGACCAGGCAGGTGGACCCGAACTCCTGCACCAGCGCGGTGAGATGGAGCGCGCGGAGGTCACGCTCTCCCCAGTAGCGCGCGTGATCCTCCAGGACCTGGTGGAGGTCGGTGACATCGGCGGGTTCGATACGCACGTCCATGGCATCGATCATGGCAGAGAGCCGCACGGAGTCGAGAAGGAGACGGATCGTGATCACGGGTTACGTTCTCGGTGAGAGCCTGCGCCCCGGTGCCGCGTTCGCGCCGCACGGACTGCGCATCCGGAAGGTCGAGCGGGTCGACAACTCGGCGAGTGCGACGGCCGGGCAGCCAGGCGCCTGGACGTTCGTGCACTGGGAGACCGACGATGACGGTGCCGCCGGTCCGATCGCGGAGGCGCTCGCCGACGCGCTGAAGCCCGACAACGGCTGGTACGCGGACTTCACGGTCGGGGACGAGAGGGTGGTCGTCTTCGCCGGTCGCGTGTTCCGCTATCGGCGCGGTGACGAAGCGGCCCGCGCCGAAGCGGTCGCGTACGGGCTGTCAGTGGGGACCCCGGAGCATCAGCTCGACTGGGAGGAGTGACCCCGGCGGCTCCATTCCCGGGCGAGGAGTTCGTACGAGCGGACCCGGTCCGTGTGGTCGTGGGTGATGGTTGTGATGAGCAACTCGTCGGCGCCGGTGGCTTCTTGGAGTTGTTCCAGTTGGTCGGCGACTCGGCCGGGTGAGCCGACGAACTGGGTGTCGACGCGGTCTTGGACCAGCTCTCGGTCCTCGTCGGTCCAGACGTGGGCGCGTGCCTCCTCCGGGGTGGGGAACGGGATGGCACCCTCCGCCGTACGGATGGAGCGGACCCACAGGCCGTAGCCGGTGGCGAGTTCGCGGGCCGTGGCGTCGTCCTCGGCGACGACGACGTCGGCGGAGACGGTGACGTACGGCTTGTCCAGGAACTCGGAGGGCTGGAACGCGGCGCGGTACCCGTCCGCCGCCTCAAGGACGGTGGCGGGGCTGACGTGGTAATTCGCCGCGAAGCGGAGGCCGTTGCGGCCCGCTGCCTCGGCGCTCGTACCGCCGCTGCTGCCCAGGATCCACACCTCGACGTCGGCTCCCTCGCCCGGTACGACGTGCGCCTCGACGCCCTCCGGGGAGCGGTAGGTACCGGCCAGCAGGGCGAGGACGTCGTCGATCTGCTCGGCGTAGTCCTGGGACTTGGCGTCGGGCAGCAGGAGCAGCTTGCGTTGGAGGGCGATTCTGGGTGAGCCGAGGAGACGTTCGAAGGAGAAACGGGGCGGGATGCGCAGGCCGTTGGGGGCCCTGCCGTCGATGATCGGGGTCGCCGACGGGAGGGGCGGTGACGGGCGGCCACCAGAGCGGCCCAGACCCAGATCGAAGCGGCCGGGGTGCAGCGCGTCGATCAGGCCGAACTCCTCGACCGTGGACAGCGCGGTGCGGTGACCGAGTTGGACGGCGCCGGAGCCGAGCCTGATCGTGGAGGTCGCGGAAGCCGTCAGCGCCAGGACCACCGCGGGAGACGTGCCCGCGACGCCGGGGTTGAGGTGGTGCTCGGCGAACCAGTAGCGGGCGTACCCGAACTCCTCGGCCCTGCGCGCGAGTTCGATGGAGTTGCGCAGGGCCTCGGGCGCGGTGGAGCCGGAGGAGATCGGGACCAGGTCGAGGACGCCGAGGGGGATTCCGGAGGACATGGGCTCGCTCACTCCTCAGTGATCGGCGCGGACGGGCTCGGGCAGGACCGGTCCCCAGTCGAACGGCGGGTCCGGGATGTCCTTGCGCAGCACGGGAGTCACCGCCGACTGGAACAGCTCCAGCGAGTCGCGATGCTGACTGTCCGTCAACCCGCCCGCATCCGCGTGGAGATGGAGCACCGTGTGCCCGAACTGATCGTGGTAGCGGTGCACCTTGTCGATGACCTGCTGCGGGCTGCCGATCAGTGCGGAGCTGCGCTCGACGTAGTCCTCCAGGGTCTCGAAGACGATGGGCAGGCCCACCTGTTTCTGGAAGGCGAGGTTGCTCTCGAAGATCGGCCGGTAGACGGCCAGCGCCTCCTGGGTCGTGGGGGCGACGTAGAGGCCGGCCGTGCCCGCACCCACCGCGATGTCGGCCGGGTCGTGGCCGTAGTGCTCCCAGCGTTCACGGTAGTAGCGGATCAACTCGGCATAGGGCTCTATGGGGTTGGTGACGTTCGCGGAGAACAGCGGGTCGCCGTAGCGGGCGGCCAGGTCGACGCTCTCCTTGCTCGTCGCGCTGCCGTGCCAGACCCGGACGGGTTGCTGGTACGGCTTCGGCCACACCTCCGCGTCCTTCAACTCGGGGCGGAAGCGCGTCTTCGCCGTCACCTTCTCCTGGCGCCAGAGCTGCCGGAACACCTCGTAGCTCTCGGCGTTGCGCTCCCACTGGTCCTCGGGCGTGACGTGGAACAGCTCGCGCTGGGCGGTGCCGTTACCCTTGCCGATGATCAAGTCGAGGCGTCCGCCGGAGAGATGGTCCAGGGTCGCGTAGTCCTCGTAGGCGCGGACCGGGTCGAGGAGGCTCAGCGTGGTGACCGCCGTGAAGAGGCGGATGCGGCGGGTGAGGGCGGCGATGTGGCTGAGGACCACCGTCGGCGAGGAGGAGATGAAGGGCCGCTCGTGCCGCTCCCCCACGCCGAAGCCGTCGAAGCCCAACTCCTCGGCCAGCAGGGCGTTGTCGAGGACTTCGCGGAAGCGCTCGTGCGTCGACTTCTGTACGCCCGTCGTCGGGTCGGGGCGGTGGACGATGAGGGTGATCGCGAGGAACTTCACGATGCCGCCCGTTCCTCGCGCACGTCGTCGGGGTGGGCCAGGCCGAGGTGGTCGCGCAGGGTCGGGCCCTCGTACTCGGTGCGGAAGACGCCCTGTTCCTGGAGGAGCGGGACCACCTTGTCGGCGAAGGGGTCGAGGCCGGTCGGGGTGATGTGCGGGACGAGGATGAAGCCGTCGCTGGCGTCGGCCTGCACGAAGTCGTTGATGGTCTTCGCGACCGTGGACGGGGAGCCGATGAAGGCCTGCCGGTTGCCGGTCTCGATGACCAGGTCGCGGATGGACCAGCCGTTCGCCTCCGCCCGCTCGCGCCATTCACGGGCGGTCGCCAACGGATCGCGGTACATGCGGACTTGGGCCCGGCCCTTGGAGATGTGGTTGTCGCTGACGTCCGGGTCGATGTCGGGCAGCGGGCCGTCCGGGTCGTAGGACGACAGGTCCCGGTTCCAGACGAACTCCAGGTGCTTGATGGCCGTGGCGCCACTGACCTGCTGGCGGCGCACCTCCTTGGCCAGGTCCTCGGCCTCGGCGTCGGTGTCGCCGAGGACGAAGGTCGCGGCCGGGAGGATCAGCAACTGGTCCGACCTGCGACCGTACTTGGCGAGGCGGGACTTGACGTCGGTGTAGAAGGCCTGGCCCTCGGTGAGGGTGCTGTAGCGGCTGAAGATGGCGTCGGCGCCGGCCGCGGCGAACTCGCGGCCCTCGTCGGAGTCGCCCGCCTGAAAGATCACCGGGCGGCCCTGCGGGGAGCGCGGGACGTTGAACTGGCCCTGGATGTCGAAGTGTTGGCCCTGGTGGACGAAGGCGCCGGCCTTGGCGTCGCTCAGGAAGGTGCCGGTCGCCTGGTCGGCCACGATCTCGTCGCCGTGCCAGGAGTCGAAGAGTTCCTGGGTGGTGGCGAGGAACTCCTTGGCCCGGGAGTAGCGCTCGTCCTGCGGCAGGAATCCGCCGCGCCGGAAGTTCTCGCCGGTGAACGCGTCCCAGGAGGTGACGACGTTCCAGGCCGCCCGGCCGTCGGAGAGGTGGTCGAGGCTGGCGAACTGGCGGGCCACCTCGTAGGGCTCGTTGAAGGTGGAGTTGATGGTGCCGGTCAGGCCGAGGTGTTCGGTGACGGCGGCGAGCGCGGCGAGGATCGTGAAGGTGTCGGGGCGGCCGACGACGTCCAAGTCGTAGATCTTGCCGCCCTGTTCGCGCAGGCGCAGGCCCTCGGCGAGGAAGAGGAAGTCGAACTTGGCGCGCTCGGCGGTGCGGGCGAAGTGCGCGAAGGAGCTGAACTCGATGTGGCTGCCGGCCGCCGGGTCGCTCCACACGGTGGTGTTGTTGACACCGGGGAAGTGGGCGGCCAGGTGGATCTGCTTCAGGGGCTTGCTCATGTCGTACGGTCCCTCCGGCTCAGGCGGTGGCTGCGGCAGCGGCGTAGCGGTTGGCGGGGCGGGCGAGGCCCAGCAGTCCGCGCAGGGTGTCGGCCTCGTAGGCCTGGCGGAAGGCGCCCCGGCGCTGGAGTTCGGGGACCAGCTTCTGGGTGATCGCCGGGAGGTCGTGCCCGGCGACGGCGGGCCGCAGCCGGAAGCCGGTCAGGCCTGCCTCCTGCAACTCCTGGAGCAGGTCGGCGAGTTGGGCCGGTGTGCCGGTGAAGATGCGGGCATCGCTGGTGTACGGCTCCCCCGCGAGGGCGTCGAGGCGTTCGCGGCGGGCCACCGCCGTGGCCTCGTCGTCGTCGAGGAAGACCACCAAGTCGCCGAAGACGTGCAGGAGTTCGTCGGCGCGTCCGGCGGTCTGCTGCTCGGCGCGGATCTCGGCGACGATCGCCCGGGCGTCGTCGGTGTCGTGCGGGGTGACGTAGCCGACGTCGGTGGCGCGGGCCACCAGCCGGTACGGGATGGTCTGGTGGGCCAGCGAGCTGACGATCGGCTGGCCCTGCGGCGGCCGGGGGGTGATGGAGGGGCCCTTGACGCTGAAGTGCCGGCCCTCGAAGTCGACGTAGTGCAGCTTGTCCCGGTCCACGAAGCGGCCGGTGGCGATGTCGCGGATCTCGGCGTCGTCCTCCCAGCTGTCCCAGAGGCGGCGCACGACCTCGACGTAGTCGGCGGCCTCGTCGAAGTGCTCGGCGAGGCGCTCCTGTCCGGCCTCGGTGCGCAGGCTCTCCAGGCTGATCGGCGGGAAGGTGCGGCGGCCGAAGTGGTCGGCCTCGTGCGGGCGGGCGGAGAGCTGCACGCGCAGGCCCGCACGGCCGGTGCTGACGTAGTCGAGGGTGGCGATCGCCTTGGATATGTGGAACGGCTCTGTGTGCGTGGACACCACGGTCGGGACCAGACCTATGTGGCTGGTGAGCGGTGCGATGCGGGCCGCGATGAGCACGGCGTCGAGGCGGCCGCGGACCTGGTCGGTGCGGCCGTCCAGCTCGCCGTAGTGCGAGGACTGGAGGCCGAGGCCGTCCTCGAAGGTGACGAAGTCGAGCAGGCCGCGCTCGGCCTCGGCGACCAGGTCGGCCCAGTAGCCGGCGGTGAGCAGGTCCCGGGGCCGGGCCACCGGCTCACGCCAGGAGGCAGGGTGCCAGCCGGTGCCGTCGAGGGCGACGGCGAGGTGGAGGGGAGGAACGGAGGTCGATGACACGAGGGTGCCTTCCTGGAGATCCGTACGAGATCGCCGGCCCTCGGAAACGGGCGCACGGCGGCTGGGGCAACGGGGTCAGGGGCGACAGAGAGCGCCGGCCGTGCGCAGCAGGTCGATGTGCTGTCGCGTGGTGAGACGCACGTCGAGGATGGATCCGCCACACATGTGCTCCACCTCCACGGAATCCGGCTTCATAAGGGGCAACGGCACGGCTATGCCGTTTCTTCCGGATCGGTGGCGGCAATCGGGCCGGTGCGCCGGACGAGCGAGAAGACCGTACGGGCGCGCAGGGTGAAGCCGATCGACTCGTACAGCCGGATCGCGTTGGTGTTGGTGGCCGCGGCGTGCAGGAAAGGGTGCTCGCCGCGTTCCTTGATGCCGGCGGCGACCGCGCGGACCAGGCGGGTGGCGAGGCCCCGGCCGCGGTGGTCGGGGTCGGTGCACACGGCGCTGATCTCGGTCCAGCCGGGCGGGTGGAGCCGTTCGCCGGCCAGCGCGATGAGGCGGCCCTCGTGCCGGATGCCGAGATAAGTGCCCAGTTCGACGGTGCGGGGCAGGTAGGGGCCGGGTTCGGTGCGGGCGACCAGGTCGAGGATCTCGGGGACGTCGTCGGGGCCGAGGAGTACGGCCTCGGGGTCGGGCTCGGCACGCAGCCCGGTGTCCACGAGTTGGACGCCCTGTCCGGAGCGGACGATCTCCCAGCCGGCCGGGGTCTCGCTCACACCGCGCACCGCGGCGGTGCCGCCGGGGCCGACGAGGGTGGCCAGGTCGGCCCAGGCGCGCGGGTCGTCGTTGTCGGTGATGGCGTGGAAGCCGGCGACGTCGACGGGGTAGCGGGCGGCTCGGCCGACGCGTTCGGCGAAGTGGGCGTGCGGGCCGGTGAGCGCGGCCCAGGCGGGGTTGTCCAGAACGTGGGACGTGGAGGTGGTGGTTTCGATACTGGCGGTGGAAGACATCGGGTGACGGCTCCGGTACTGGTCGCACGGGCGGGGACCCCGCTGCGACGCGGCGGGGTCCCCTTGCGGAGAGGGTGGGTCAGGAGTCGGTCAGCGGCAGTCCGGGCGGGTTGACCTCGGACTTGGCGACGGCCTCGTCGGAGAGGTTCCAGGCGGCCAGCCACTTGGCGTACTGCCCGTTCTTGATCAGGTAGTTGATGGCGTCCGCGAGGGGCTTGGCGAGGCCGCTGTTCTTCTTCGCCGTGGCCGCGATCAGGCCCTGGAGGGAGGATCCGGCGCCGGAGTAGGTGCCACCGCTGCGGACCGCCTTCGCCGTGCCCTTGGTCGCGGAGACCTGGTAGGCGACCGAGGGGTTCGGGGTGAGGTACGCGTCGATCTTCCCGGCGGCCAGCGCGAGGTAGGTGCTGTTGTTGTCCTGGAAGTACTTGACGGTGAGCGCCTTCTTGCCCTCGGCGGCCAGCTTCTTCTTCCACTCCAGGAGGATCCGCTCCTGGTTGGTGCCCGCGCCCACGGCGACGGTCTTGCCGGCGAGGTTCTCGTAATCGCCGTCGAAGTTCCAGGAGTTGCTCGCCTTCACCGCGAAGCCGAGGTTGTCCTCGCGGTAGGAGGCGAACTCGTACTTCGCCTTGCGCTCCTCGGTGTCGGTGACGTTGGAGAAGGCGACGTCGACCTTGCCGCTGTCGAGGCCGATGAAGAGGTTCTCCCAAGTGGAGTTCTTCAGCTCCGGCTTGAGACCGAGGACGGCGGCGACCAGGCGGCTGATGTCGGCCTCGGAACCGGTGAGGGTCTTCTGGTCCGAGCCGACGTAGCCGAGGGGCGGGGATCCGGAGGGCAGGAAGCCGACGCCGATCTCCAACTTCCCGCTCTTGGCTATGGACTTGGGCAACTCGGCGCTGATCGACTTCACTTCGGCGACCTTGAGCGTCGCCTCCTTGGCGGCACCGTTGGAGAGAGCGCCCACGGTGACCGTGCCGGAGGCGGCCTTGTCGGTCGTGGTGGCCGCGTCGCTGTCGCCGCCGCAGGCCGCGAGCCCGCCGGCGAGGGAGGCGAGGACGGTTCCGGCGGTGAGTCCGCGAGTGATTCTGCCGCGAAGGCTGGGAGTGGGCATGGCTGTTCCTAGGCTCGGTGGTGAAGGTGAAGGTGAAGGTGAAGGTGGAGGTGCAGGTGAAGAGAGGGCGGCTCAGAGGACCTTGCTGAGGAAGTCCCTGGTCCGTTCGTGCTGTGGTTTGTCGAGGACCTCGTGGGGCGGTCCCTGCTCGACGATCTTTCCGCCGTCGATGAAGACGACCCGGTCGGCGACCTCGCGGGCGAAGCCGATCTCGTGGGTGACGATGACGAGGGTGGTGCCGCTCGTCGCCAAGTCCTTGATGACGGCGAGGACTTCGCCGACGAGTTCGGGGTCGAGGGCGGAGGTCGGCTCGTCGAAGAGGATGACGCCGGGGCGCAGGGCGAGGGCTCGCGCGATGGCCACGCGCTGCTGCTGGCCGCCGGAGAGCTGCCTCGGGTAGGCGCCGGTCTTCTCGGCGAGACCGACGCGGCCGAGCAACTCCCGGGCCAGTTCCAGGGCTTCGGGCTTGCCGAGCCTGCCGGTGGCGACGGGCGCGGCGGCCACGTTGTCCAGCACGGTCAGGTGCGGGAAGAGGTTGAAGTTCTGGAAGACGAACCCGATCCGGCCGCGCTGCGCGAGGATGGCCCGCTCGCTCAACTCCTTGAGCCTGCCGCCCTGTTGCCGCACCCCGATCAGCTCGCCGTTGACGCTGACGTAGCCGATCTCGGGCTTCTCCAGGTGGTTGATGACCCGCAGCAGCGTGGACTTCCCGGAGCCGGACGGGCCGAGGATCACGGTGACCTCGCCGGGCCGCACGGTCAGGTCGACGCCGTCCAACACCCGGTGCGCGCCGTACCACTTGTGCACGTCGTGCACCTCTACGGCGGCGGGTGTGATGTCCGCCAGCGGTTCGATCGTGTTCGTGGTCATACGGCGGCCTCCCTGCGGATGCGGGCCCGCAGGTCGGTGACACCGGTGCGGAGTTTCTGGATCGGGGTCGGCGGCAGGGAGCGGGTGGCGCCCCGGGCGTAGTGCCGCTCGACGTAGAACTGGATGACGGACACGACGCTGGTCAGGATCAGGTACCAGACGGTGACCACGAGGAGCAGCGGCACGATGTCGCCGGGGTAGGTGGAGCCCATCGTCTGCGCGGAGCCGAACAGGTCGAGCAGCGAAACGTAGAAGACCAGTGAGGTGCTCTTGATCAGGCCGATCAGCTGGTTGACGTAGTTCGGGGTGATGGAGCGCAGCGCCTGGGGGAAGACGATTCTGCGGAACTGGTAGCCCTTGGGGAGGCCGAGGGCGGAGGCCGCCTCGTGCTGGCCCTGGTCGACGGAGAGGATGCCGCCGCGGACCACTTCCGCCGCGTAGGCCGCCTCGTTGAGGCTGAGGCCGACGACGGCGACGGCCATGTCGGTGGCCAGCTTCGACTCGTCGAAGGAGAAGAAGGCGGGGCCGAAGGGGACGCCGATGCTGAGGGTCTGGTACAGGGCGCTGAAGTTGTAGAGGAAGATCAGCACCACGATGAGCGGGATCGAGCGCAGCGCCCACACGTAGGTCCAGCTCGTCGCGCGCAGCACGGGGCTCTTCGAGAGCCGGGCCAGGGCGAGCAGGATGCCGCCCAGGAGGCCCAACACCGCGCTCAGTGCGGCGACTTCGAGGGTGATGACGAGTCCGTCGAGGATCGTCGGGCGCAGGAACCAGTAGCCGAAGCGGCCCCATTGGTAGAAGGGGTTGGTCGCCAGGCCGTGGACGAACTGGGCGACCAGCACCAGCACGACCAGGGTGACGATCCACCGGCCGGGCCGGCGCAGCGGCTGAACTCGCTGTGCTGTCAGGGGTTTTGACGGGGCGTCGACGGACGGGGCGTCGGCCAGGGACACGGTGGTGCCCGGGGGTTCAGTCATGGAGGGCTCCGGCGGGTTCACAGACCCCGGTCCGTGGCGGTGGACGCGCGACGGCGAGCGGCACGCGCGGGTGCACGGGACCGGGGGCGGGGAGGGGGCAGGCACACCGGCGGAGGCGGGTGTGCGTCAGAGGTGCGTGGGCCGACTGGTCGTCAGGCCCGACAGCGGGCGCGGCCCGGTGCGGTACACAGTGCGCTGCTGACCCGGAGCAGATCGACAGCGCGGTCGGCGACGAACAGGTTGGCGTACGACCGTACGCAGCCCTGCGGGCGGCATGTGGCCGTCCTGAGAGCTGCGTACATGGCGTCACCCGTCACTGTTCCGGCCCCGCGGGGCCTCGCGCTTACCGAAAAGGTCATCCGGTCCGGTCGTCACCTGGGGCACCCCACCGCGTGCGAGGGTTGCCGGTCAGCAAGCCAGGGCTTGTCGCTGACACTCATGACCGTTCTGGTTCGCAAGTTAAGACAATTGCCCGAACGTATGTCAATGGTCGTCCACCAACTGGACGGCCCAGACCGCGCTCAGCTGCGGCAAGCTCCCGTTTCGTCCGCCGCGTGGGCCGCCCAGTCCAGGATCTGGACAGCCGCGCCGGCGGCCTCCAGGCCCCGGCAGTGGGCGTGGTGGCGGCGGGCGATGCCGTCGAGGTCGAGGTGGGTGCCGAAGGCCGGGTGGGCGGCGAGGCGGCGGGCGTAGGCCCACAGGTGGGGGTGGTCGGCGATGCGCTGGACCGCGGCGGCGTCCAGGTGGTTGCGGTGCACGGTGTCGAGTTGGACCAGGGACACCCACAACTCGACGTCCGCGGCGGTGAGTTCGTCGCGGATCATGTGCTCGCGGCCGTCCAGCCACCGGTCCAGCGAACCCAGCGTCTCCAGCAGCCGGGCGACCGCCTCGTCGCGCTCCTCCTGCTCGACACCGGCCGCGCCGGCGCGCTGCGCGGCGTCCTCGATGCCGTCCGCGCACAGCCGCTCGACGGCCTCGATCTCCGACTCGGCGCCGCACGGGTACAGCTGGGGTCCGCCCTCGCCGAAGTGCCGGGCGAGGTCGCGCGTGATGTCGGGGGCATGCGTGCTGACGATCCGGCCGGACCAGTCGTCGCTGAGCACCGGCGCGGCGGCCGGTCCCGAGTAGCGGTGCGCGCTCGCCTCGTAGAGCGGACGCAGCGCGGAGTGTCCACCACTCGGACAGTCGGGTACGGCGGACAGGAACACGGCCGGACAGCTCTCGTCGAGGCCGAGCAGGCTGTGGGTGACGGCGATGCGGAGGCCGTCGGCGCAGGCGGTGGACAGATGGACGCGGTAGCGGCGCGGCACGGCGTAGTGCCCGCTGCGCGCGTCGCGTCCGATCCGGCCCCGGAACGTGGGGGCGGACCGGGGCGAGGGGATGGCGGCGAGAGGCGTGCTGGACATGGGACTCCCCGGGTACGGGCGCGTGGACGTACGCGCGGCGGAAGCGTCGTCGTGCGGAGGGCGGGGGTTCAGCGCAGGGGGTTCAGTGCGCTGCAGACCCGCAGCAGGTCGATGTGACGGCGGGAGGTCAGAAGAGGCGAACGGTCCACGCGACGAGTGGTGACCGGCTCAAGCCCCATGTTTCCCTACCTGTTCACTAGGATTCCCTACTGGAGTGTCGATCCGCCGCGACCCGAGGTCAAGAGGGCGTCCACGGACCGGGCATCCACCGCCCGCCCCGTGGACACCCGGTGCCGCTACTTCGCGTACATCAGCGTGCCGAACCCGAGCTGGTCGTAGCCGCCGCTGTCGGAGCCGTAGTCACCTCCCCCGCCCTCGGGTGCGACGAGGTCGTAGTACATGGCCGAGATGTACTTGTCGTCGAGGCCGATCCGCCGGTTGTAGTGGAAGTGGAGCATCGCCCACACCGGGCGGATCTGGCCGCGCGAGGCGGAGGAGATCACCGTCTGGGACGACTGGGCGCAGCTCTGCCCGGTGCCCCAGGTGTAGGTGGTGAAGGGCACGTCGCCGCCGCTGTTGTACTTCGCGACGTACTGGGCGGCCTTCATGAAGCGGCGGCTGTCGTACGAGTACAGGTCGTCGCCCTGGTTCCAGGCCATCTCGCAGACCGCGCCCATCTGGCCCATGCCCAGGACGGTGTGACCCTGGTCGCGGCCCGACTCCTGCCACTGGCCCAGCGCGTAGCCGTCCGCGTCGGTGTACAGATACGGCACCGCGTGCGCGATCGACCCGTTGCCCGCACCGGACTTGAAGTACGTGACGGCCTGGTCGTACTTGGCGGAGTCCTCGTTGAGGATCCCGATGGCCAGCACGGACGCCACGGTGCAGAGGTCCCAGTTGGCCCAGTAGTTGGTGATGCAGGCGTCGTTGTGGTTGGTCAGGAAGCTGTTGTTCATCGGGTAGAAGACGTTCGCCATCAGCTCCTGCGCGGCGGCGAGGTCGAACCCCGAGTAGTCCCGCATGAGTTCGCACGCGTTGGCGAACTGCCAGCCGTAGAGGCCGGCCGCGAGGAACCGGTCGGCGTCGCCGCCGATCGAAGTGAGCGTCGTGGACCAGGCGTTGAGGATGTTCGCGGCACAGACCGCGTTGGCCTCGGTGCCGCCGACCTTCCAGCGCAGGGCGTTCTGGTAGGCGGCGGCGATGTCGTTGTAGAGGAGGCTGTAGTTCTGTCCCGTGCCGCCTCGGATGATCGTCGCCGTCGCCCGGTTCGTCCAGGTCGACTGGGAGTGGGAGTTGGCGGTCAGCCTGTTCCAGCCGGACAGCCAGGGGTCGGTTCCCGCCGCGACCCTGACCTTGGCGCGGTTGATGTCGCCGGCGTTGTGCAGCATGCCGGGGTGGGTGAACGTGGCCGGTGCCGCGTGTGCGGTCGTGGCCACCGTGGCGCCGCCCAGGGCGACGGCTGCGGTGAGCCCGCCGGCGGTCTTCAACAGACCGCGGCGGCTCAACTCGGTTCTGCGGAGGTGCTCGTGGGGGGACGTGCGGCTCATTGCGGTGCATCTCCAATCCATGAAGGATCAGGTGGGCGTGATGCTCACCTCGTCGAACTCGGCGGTGCAGCGGACCAGTTGGCTGCGCGAGCAGACCACCAGCCCGACGTGGTAGGGGGCGTCACCGAAGCCGGGGATCTCTCCGTCGGCGAGGGGGGTCCAGGTGACACCGTCATCGGTGGACAGCGCCGCGCTGAAGGCGGTCCCGACGCGCTTCAGCCGCAGCAGGGTCGGGAGGGTGACAGCGGCTCCGCCGGTGAAGGCCGAGGCACCGGCCACGGTCTTGCGGAGCATGAGCTGGGCACTGGTCCCGCCGGTGACGATCGCCCCGGCGGCCTGGTCGAACGGCGACAGCGACTTCGCCATCAGCAGCCCGACCCGGTCGGTGGTCACCCCACTACGGGAGACGATCCGGGCGACGATCTCGCAGTCACCGCTGACGGTCCGCCGTACGAACTGCCCTGTCATTCCCTGGCCGTTGGCGTTCAGGTCGACGCCCGCGCCCCGCACGGTGAAAGTGCCGCCGTCGTACGACGTGCTCCCGGGCGTCGTGATCGCCACCACGCCCAGCGTCCCGAAGGCGCGGTCGTCGAGCACGGTGTCGCCGAGATCGCCGTACGTCCACGGCGCGGGCGGCGCGGTGCCGACCGTGAGGGCGAGGGGGCCGGTCGCAGTTCCGGAGGCGTTGCTCGCGGTGGTCCCGACCGTGAACTCGCCGGTCTCCGTGGGGATTCCGGCGATCAGGCCCGTACGGCGGTCGATGCGGAGACCGGCGGGCAGGCCGACCGCGGTGAACCGCACGGGCTCGTGTGAGGCGCGCAGCAGATGCTGGAAGGCGGCGCCCTGGTTCGTGAACACGGCAGTGGCCGAGGTGAGTCGGGGTTGCGTCGGGGTCGGCATCGCGGCTTGCGCCGGTGTCGAACGCGGCCCGCGTCCACCGGCGTTGGTCTTCGCGACCGTGTAGTGGTACGTCGTTCCTGGCGCCCCCGTCGCGTCGGTGTACCGGATGCGGGTGCCGAAGCCGACCGGGCCCACGCGGGTGGCGAGAGTCTCGTACGGTCCGCCCGTGCGGGTGGCCCGCAGCACGGTGTACTCAGCGGAGAGGTCCGAGTCGGTCCAGGCCAACTCGACGGCGTCGGTGCCGGTTCGGGCCCTTAGGTCGGTGGCGGTACGGGACGGACGGGGTACGCGCCAGACCGTGCCGGACGAGGAGGTCACGCTGACGTTGTCGAAGGCGCCGGTGCCGGTCTCGGCGTAGTCCTCGTCGACACCGAGGCAGGAGGTGAGGGCGAGCCCGGCGTACGCGGTGCGGCCCAACTCGACCTCGGTGGAGCCGACTTCGGTCCAGTGGACGCCGTCCGGGGAGATGGCGCCGGTGCAGCGCACGCCCTTGCGGGTCACGCGGACCCAGTAGGGCGCCCGGAGCCGGTAGCCGTCGCCCGCGCCCTCGACGTACGGCGCCTCCAGGGGCGTCGCCGACTCGGGCAGCGTGCCGAGGCTTGAGATCGGGAAGGCGGCGTTCACCGTGATCGCCTGCTGCTGGGAGGGCGGTACGGGGGTGCTGCCGGTCGCGGAGATCTCCGCGCCGGCCGAGGGCCGTACCGTCCACACCCCGCTCCACGTGTGCAGCGGCAGCCCCTGGATCAGCATCGAGGCGTGCGCCGCGTCCGGGTCGAGGGAGGCCCGGACGGTGACGCCGATCTTGGAGTACTGCGAGCTGAGCGGCCACACGATCCGCGCGGTGATGGTGCCGTCGCCACGCAGCGGAAGGTGGACGAGGCGGTAGGTGTCGGCGGTTCCGCCGGCCTCCAGGACGAAGCGCTCGCCGTCGAAGGCGGCGGAACCGGGGATCTTCACGTCACCGATGTCGCGGGTCGCCCAGGGCCCGGGGAGACCGGCGGAGGCCGCGGCCCAAGCTGAACTGCCGCTCGTCCCCAGGGGGTTGGAGGCGGCGACCGTGTAGTTGTACGTCCGGCCGGTGTGCACGTTCCGGTCCGTGTACGTCGGCTGCCTCACCCCGGACGCGATCTTCTCGTACCGGCCGTCCACCTCGGTCGCCCGGAGGACCGTGTAGGAGTCGGCCCACGTCGACGGCAGCCAACTCACCGTCACGGAACGGTCGTTGCCGGTTGCCGTGACACCGGCCGGTGGTGAAGGAACGGTCGGCGAGGGCGTCGTAGCACCGGCGTAGGCGAAGGTGCCCCAGCTCGGGAGGTCGTCGTTGCTGCCCTCGATGACGCGGGTTCCGCCGGTGCCGCGGAAGACGGCGGCCTTCGTGTACGGGGTGTCCAGGCCGCGCACACCGGCGTAATGGGCGTACGCCATCTCGTAGATGGGCGGCAGGGTGCCGCGTGACGTGGGCGAGACGGTCAGCTTGATGTACTTGCCGGTGCGGTCGAGGTCGGGGACGAAGGGGACGTCGCCGCCGAGGTTGTAGCGGGCGGCGTACTCGACGTTGGCGAGGATGCGGTTGTCGTCGAAGCCCCAGAGGTCGACGCCCTGGTTCCAGGCGACCTGTGCCGCGTCCGCCAACAGGCCGACCGCGAGCTGTTCGTGGCCCTGGTCGCGGCCGGACTCCTGGCCCTGGCCGGCGTCGGTGACGATGCGGTGGAGGACGCCGCCGTTGCCGGCACCGGCCGCGGCGAAGCGGAGCGCGTCGTAGAAGAGGGTGGGTTCCTCGCAGAACACGCCTATGGCCAGCAGGGATTGAAGGGACGTCAGGTCCCAGTTGCCGTTGGCGTAGAGCATGTAGCAGGAGAGGGCCGGGTACCAGACGCGGAGGAAGGACTCCTCGCAGCGCGCGACGTCGGCGGCGCTCCAGCCGTCGTAGCCGGTGTGGCGCAGCAGTTCGGCGGCGTTGACGAACTTGAAGGCCTGGAGGCCCGCGCCGAGGGGGCCGTCGGCTCCGGTGATGGCGGTGAGGGAAGTGGACCAGGCGTTGAGGATGTCGCGGGCCTTGTCGGCGTGTGCGGTGTCGCCGGTGACGGACCAGATCAGGGCGTTCTGGTAGGCGGCGGCCGAGTCGGCGACGGCCTGGTTCTGGTAGTTGGCGGGGCCGCGGCCCCAGGTGGTGATCTGGCCGGTGTTCTGCACGGCGTACGACGCGGCGGAGCGGGCGTGCGCCGCGAGCGCCAAGTAGCCGTCGTAGACCGGGGATTGCTTGGCGGCGACGGCAGCCTTCATGCGGGCGAGGTCGTCGGCGGTGTGCAGAAGACCAGGGTGGGTGAAGGCCCCGGTCTGGTTCTCGGCGGCCCGTGCGGTGCCGGGCACGAGCAGTCCGCCCGCACCCGATGCCAACAGCAGGGCCGCCGCACCGCCGAGGAAGCCCCGGCGACTGAGCGGACCCTGTGTGATCGACTCCGGCCCGGCAGCACCCTTAAGGGGCGCGGGGAACTGCGCGCCCAGCCACGACGGCGCCGCAGCCGACCGACGCCCCCTCCCCGCACTTCCAGCGGAGCTAGGTACAGGGTTCGTCATGACGCCGCGGCCGCCTCGGCCTCGGCGGTGGTGAGGAACTTCAGGTTGGTGACGTGCTCGTTGTAGAACCACTGGATCGCGTCGGTGGTGTAGTACCAGCTCGGCTTCTTCATCGAGTCGGCGACGACGACGCCGTTGATCACCAGGTTCTCGAACGTGACGTTGTTGATGGCGTGTTCGGCGTCGTAGCCGAGGAAGAGCGACGGGTTGGCGTGGGTGCCGGTGTAGCTGAGGTTCTTGACGTACACGTCCTCGATGCCGCGCCCGACCGAGGTGTTGTACTTCGTGTTGAACATGACCTTCATGTAAATGACCTGGCCCCAGCGGAAGTCCTCGATCCGGACGTCCTCGATGCGCACGTTCTTGATCAGGTTGGAGTCGCCGGGGTTGAGGGCGATGCAGCCCTGGTAGTTCATCTGGGGTTCGCGGTGGTCGAGGACGTCGATGTTCTTGATGACGAGGTTCTCGATCGTCTCGGGGGCGTCGGAGTTGCCGTGCGTGCCCACGTTGATCGGGTGGGCGACGTCCGCCCACAGGGTGCAGTTCTTGACGGTGATGTCGCGGGTGTCGCCGTAGTAGTCCCAGCGGTGGCAGTAAATGGCGATGCAGTCGTCGGAGTTGCGCATGAAGCAGCCGTCGAAGGTGATCCCGGTCGAGGAGAAGACGTCGAAGCCGTCGCCGTTGCCCTTCGAGCTGAACGCGCGCGCCTTGGTGACGTGGACGTTCTCGCTCTCGCCGAACGTGCCCGCGTAGCCTGCCGGGTTGAGGATGATGACGTCCTCGACCCGGATGTTCTTGCTGCCCTCGCAGAGGATGGCGCCGCCGGGGTTGTTGTAGAGCACTCCGTGTCCGATGAGGCGGGACTTCTCCACGTTCTTGAAGTAGACCTGCGCGGTCAGGACGGCGCCACCCGCGAGGTAGACGGTCTTGCCGCTGGGGACGGTGAGGATGTTTCCGGTGACGCTGTGGACGCCGGGGCCGAAGTAGAGGACGTTCGGGTCGTCGGGGGACGGGGTGTGGTGCTCGACGCGGTTGGTGATCAGGTGGAGGGCGTCGAAGATCTCGTCGTTGATCTGGACGACGACGTCCTTGGGCTCGTCGAGGGTGAACCGCAGGGTGTCGCCGAGGAGTTCGGGCGTGATGCCCAGCGCGTCCGGTCTCACCCGGGCCTTGGTCGTGCCGCCCTTGAGGTAGGTCACCTCGATCTCGACGGAGCCGTTGAAGTCGAAGTACGCCATCGACGAGTTGTAGACCTTGCCCGACCCCGTGGTGGCGTTGATCTCCTCGAACTGCGGCCGGTAGATGTCGAGGGTCTGCCAGGTGCCGTCGGGGGCGGTGCGTACCCGCACCTGGAAGCTGGTGTTGGTCGGCATGGTCGCCGGACGCGGGTAAGTGACCAGCGTGGGGCGGGAGTTGTGGCCGCCACCGGCGTGGGCCGCCGTGGCGGTCAGGCCGGTCAGCCCAGCGGCCAGCGCTGTAGCACCGGCCGCCTGGAGGGCCGTACGGCGGGACAGGGGTGTGTTCATGGTGCGACTCCTTGCAACAGGGTTGGCAGGGGGCTTACTTGAGCCCGGTGGTGGACATCCCGGCGACGAACCCCCGCTGGGCGACGAGGAAGACCAGCAGGATGGGGACGACGTACATCACTGAGGCGGCGGCCTGGAGGTCGGCCACCGGGGTGCCGGCCGAGGTGACGTAGGTGGACATGACGGCGACCGCGAGGGTGGTGCGGTCGGTGGACAGCAGGAGCTGCGGGGCGATGTAGTCGCCCCAGGTCCAGGTGAACGCGATCACGAAGCTCGCGCTGAGGACCGGCCAGGACTGCGGCAGGAAGATGCGCCAGAAGATGGTGGCGTAACCGCAGCCGTCGACGATCGCGGCCTCCTCCAACTCCCTTGGCAGGCCCGCGAAGAACTGCCGGAAGAGGAAGACGAGATACGGCGCGGCAGCCAGCCCCCACAGCACCCACGGCCAGTAGGTGTCGACCATGCCGAGCTTGGCGAAGATCAGGTAGGTCGGCAGCAGGGTGATCATCTGGGGCAGCATCATCGAGCCGAGCAGGATGCCGAACAGGGTCTTCTTGCCGGGGGCGGAGAGGCGGGCGAAACCGAAGCCCACCCAGGCGGAGCTGAGGGTGACGAGGGTGGCGTAGATCATCGCGATGATCAGGGAGTTGCGGGCGTAGCCGAGGAAGTCGATGAGCTGGTAGGCGTCGGCGAAGTTGTGCCACTGGATGTGCTGGGGCAGCCAGTGCACGGGCGAGGCGGCGAGTTCGGCCGGGGTCTTGAGGCCGGCCAGGACGAGCCAGCCGAAGGGGCCGAGGAACAGGCCCGTGACGGCGACGAGGGCGGTGTAGAGGACCAGGCGGCCCGCCCGCACCCGGACCGGGTTCTTCGCCAACGGACTGAGGGTGCTCACTTGTTGGCCTCCGGGTCGACGTTGTAGAAGACCACGCCGGACGTGAACCTGAAGATGAGTCCGGTCACGGCGAGGATCAGGACGAAGAGCACCCACAGCAGTGCGGAGGCGTAGCCGTAGCGGCCGAGCGCGAAGTACTCCGCGAACACGTGCATCATGTAGAGGTAGTTGGACTGCGGGATCGCGGTGACGCCGCCCGTGGTGCCGTCGGGTGCCAGCAGCAGCGGCATGATGGTCTGCACGGAGGCGATCACGCCGGTCACGGTCTGGAAGAGCAGCACCGGCGAGAGCAGTGGCACGGTGATGCTGCGGAAGGTCCGCCAGGCGCTCGCGCCGTCGATGCGGGCCGCCTCGTGGAGTTCGCGGGGTACGTCCTGGAGCCCGGCCAGCGAGATGATCATGACGTTTCCGGCGCCCCACAGCACGCTCATCAGCAGCACGTAGCGGGCGTAGGGATCGGCCAGCCAGCCAAGGGCGTTGATGCCGAAGATGTTCAACACCCCGTTCGCGGCACCGGAGTTCTGGTCGAAGAGCTGCTTGAAGGCGATGCCCGCGCCGACCGGCGGCACCACGGCGGGCAGGTAGAGCAGCGTGCGGAACAACCCGCGTGCTTTCAGCGGCCTGTTGACCAGCACCGCCAGCCCGAGCCCGGCCGCGATCGACAACGGCACGGAGGTCACCGCGAACAGGCCCGTGCGGCCCAGCGCGTGCCAGGTCACCGAGTCGGAGAACAGCTCGCGGTAGTTGCCTAGCCCGACGTAGCGCCAGTGCGGGGAGATGCCGTCGAACGTGGTGAAGCTCAGCCACAGCGCGTATGCCATGGGGAGGACGGTCAGCAGCAGGAAGCCGATGATCCAGGGCGAGGTGAACATGTAGAACGCGCGGTGTCTGCGTCCGGTCGCGGTGGTCCGCAACTGCCGTACCGGCCGCGCCCGTTCACCGCTCGCGGCCTTGCCGGGGCGGCCCGCGACCGCGGTGATCTGATCGACCGTCATCCCACTTGCTCCTTACCGCGCTTGAGCTGCTCGTTCATGGACGAGTTCAGGCGGCCCGCGAGAGTGTCGACGGAGATCCCGCCCGACATGGCGGCGGGGGCGGCCTGGTTGAAGAGGGCGGCGAGCGCGTCGGCCGAGGCGTAGGGCGTGAAGGCGGTCACCGAGAAGTGCTTCAGCTCGGCCTCCTGAACCAGCAACGCCCGCTTCTGGTACGGCTCCTGAGCGGGCATCAGGGAACGCAGGGACTTCAGGCTCGGGATGCCCCAGCCGCTCGACGCGCGTGCCTTGGCCGGTGCCTCGCCGAAGAACCACTCGAAGACCCGCCAGGCGGCGTCCTTGTTGGGGGCCTTCTTCGGCATCCACAGGCCGGTGCCGCCCTGGCAGGGGCTCAGGCGCGGGCCGCCGGCGAAGACCGGGGCGGGGGCGAGCCGGGACACCCGGGCGAGTTTCTTGTCGGTGTCGATCATGCCGCCGAGCCAGTAGCCGCTGCCCGTCATGGCCATCCGGCCGGCCTGATAGGTGGGCCCGTCCCAGCCGTTGGGGTCGGGCTGGATCAGGCTCGGGCCGACCTTGGCCCGGCAGTAGTCGATGTACCAGGCCAGCGCCCTGCGGGCCTCGGGGGTGGTGAAGTCGACGCGGGAGAAGTCGTCGCTGAACAGGCTGCCGCCGGCCGCGGCCGTCAACCCGGCCAGCAGACCAGGGGCGTTGAGGCCGTTGTAGCTGCCGCCGAAGACGGTCGTCTGCCCGTTCTTGCGCCGGGTGAGGCGCTTGGCGTCCGCCAACCACTGTTCATAGGTGACCGGTTGGGTCTCCGGCGGGTAGGCGACGCCCGCTGTGTCGAAGTGGGCCGTGTTGTACCAGTACATGGAGTCCTGAGAGAAGTCCTTCGCCATGCCGTAGCGCGGGCCCTTGCCCTGGGTGTGGCCGTCGTAGCGCCACAGGTCGTTGACCGGATCGAGGTCGTCGGTCTTGAGGACGCCGCTCGCGGCGAAGTAGGGGTCGAGGTTCTCGACGACGTCCCTGGCCACGAAGTACGGGGCGTCCACGGCGCCGACGCCGCGCACCAGGTCCGGCGGGGCGCCGGTGGTCATCATCGCGATCAGCTTGGTGAGGTCGTAGCGCACCAGGTGGATCTTGATGCCGATGTCCTTGTAGGCCTGGGTGACCTGGTCGGTGGTGACGTCGCCGTCCTTGACCATCAGCGTGACGGTCTCGCCCGCTCCGCTCACCCCGGTCGACACCTGCAACGCGCAGCCACCGAGTGATGCCGCGCCGACTGCCGCACCCGCGCCCGAAAGGGCGAGAAATCGTCGGCGGCTCAGGGGCGCACCAGCACGTGGGTGCATGACCGCACCACCTCCAATAGAAACCGGTTGTCACGCGTTGGGGCAGAGCTTCTTCCGGCTCGGAAACGGCGTCAAGACCTTGGGCGAACTTTCGAAAAGACTGGGTAACCTCGGCGAGACGGCGCCGGAACGCGGTCGGCTAGAAACCGGTTGTCCACCAGGCGTGGCCGAAGCCCCGGGAATCCGATCTCTGAAGTCCCGGGACTCCGGCCGCCGTTGGGGCCGTCAGTGCAGGTCGGCGGCCTGCTCGGGGCTCTCGTCGAGGAAGCCGCCCGACTGGTGCTGCCACAGCTTCGCGTAGGCGCCCTCGGTCGCCAACAGCTCCTGGTGCGTGCCTTGTTCGACGATCCGGCCGCGGTCGAGGACGACGAGCCGGTCCATGCCGGCGACGGTGCTCAGCCGGTGGGCGACGACGAGTGCGGTCCGCCCCTCCATGAGCCGCCACAGCGCTTCTTGTACGAGGATCTCGCTCTCGGAGTCGAGCGCGCTGGTCGCCTCGTCGAGCAGCAGGATCGGGGCGTCGCGCAGGATCGCGCGGGCGAGGGCGACGCGTTGGCGCTGGCCGCCGGAGAGCTTGATGCCGCGCTCCCCCACCATCGTCTCGAACCCGTCCGGCAGTTGGTCGGCGAACTCGGTGACGTGCGCGGCCTCGGCCGCCTGGCGGACCTCGGCGTCGGTGGCGTCGGGCCGGGCGAAGGTGAGGTTCTCGCGCAGGGTGCGGTGGAACATCGCCGGGTCCTGCGGGACGTAGGCGATGAGGCTGCGCAGGTCGGCCTGGCGGAGCCTGCTGATGTCCTGGCCGCCGATCAGGATGCGGCCGGCGTCGATGTCCGTCATCCGCAGCAGCAGTCGGCTCAGGGTGGTCTTGCCGCCGCCGGACCGGCCGACAAGGCCGATCTTCGTGCCGCTGGGCACGGTCAGGTCGAGTCCGTCGAAGAGGGTGTCGGCGCCCGCGTGGGCGAAGGTCACGTTCTCGAAGCGGACGTCGGTGGCCCGGGACCGCAGCGGCTCGGGCGAAGCCGGGTCGACCACCGTCGGCGGAGCCATCAACAGCTCGGTGAACTGGGCGGCTTCGGTCATCGAGCTTTCCAGTCGCCGGTAGATCTGGTTGAACTCGAACATGATCCGGGTCGCGTTCGTGTAGTACGTGAACGCGACGACGACGGCCTCGACGCCGTGTTCGCCGCCGCCGAGGGCCACCGCGAGGAGCAGGCCCAGCGCGTTCGTGAGCACCGAGAGCGGTGCGACCAGGGTGTCGATGCGCAGGTTGCCGTAGTCCCAGGAGCGGAGGGTCAGGCGCCTCGACTGGGCGACGCGGGACCGGTGTTCGGCTGCCTCGCGTTCCTCGGCGGCGAACGCGCGGACCGTGTCCATGTTCATCAGGCTGTCGGCGACATGGCCGGACACCCGGGCGATGGCCTCCTCGCGCAGGTCGACGAGTGCCTGGCGGCGCCGGATGAGCGGCGCGACGACCAGACCGGTGAGCGCGATCATCGCCAACAGGCCTACGACGAGCAGCGGTTCGTAGCGCCACAGCACGACCGAGCCGAACAGCAGCGGGCCCAGGCTGCCCACCACCTGGAACGTCATCGTGTCGACGAACTCCTCGAAGCGGGAGGCGAAGCTCAGCACCCGCTTGGTGAGCGACCCGGCGAAGTTGTCGTGGAAGAACGCGGCGTCCTTGGCGAAGAGTTCGTCCATGCCGATGACATACAGGTGCTCGATGCCGAGTGCGTCCAGCCGGTTCAGACAGTGCAGTCCCAGGCGCCAGAACACCTCGGCGAGCAGCAGCACTCCGGCGAACCCGAGGACGTACGGCAGTGTCGTGCGGACGCTGATGTCCGCGTCTCCGGCGATACGGCCGACGAGCTTGGCGACGATCAGCGGCGCGATGTAGTTGATGCCGATGTTGCCCACCGCGGGCAGCAGAGTGGCGGGCGCGGTCCAGCGGCGGAGCCGGGCCAACTCCCGTCCGTAGTAACGAAGTGCGAGTAACACCGAGCCTTTGCGCGGCCCGATGTCGCGCGATTCAGGCGATCCCATCCCCACCCCATGGTGTCGTCCGGCGCCCGGCAAACGGACTGGCCAGGAAGGGAAGTGTCCCGCGACGGCACGCGCGCAGTCCAAGCGTTTTTCCCTCAACAGCTGTGATGCGCACGGGGTTTGCGGGATCTACGGTGACACCATGGCGACTGATCCAGTGAGCGGGCCGATGCGGCTTGCCGACATGCCGTTGCACGATCCGTTCATCGTGGCCGACGAGGCGACCCGCACGTATTACCTCTACACGTCCAACGACCCTTCCGTGTCAGGTGTGGAGGGCGTCGGCACGATGGTCTACCGCAGCCAGGAACTGCGCGACTGGACGCGTCCCGTGGTGGTGTTCCTGGCGGCGGAGCAGAGCAACCTCTGGGCAGGCGACGGGGGTTGGGCGCCGGAGGTGCACGCGTGGCAGGGCAGGTACTACCTGTTCACCACGCTGCACGACGAGGACAGTCCGCTGCCGGTGCGCCCAACCGGCCGCTGGGGCACGCCGTTTCAGCTCGCGAACCACCGGCGGGGCACGATCACGGCCGTGTCCGAATCCCTGCTCGGCCCCTTCACCTCGGTCGACCCCGCCCGCCCCACCCCGCCCGAGCACCTCATGACCCTGGACGGCACGCTGTACGTCGACCCGTCCGGGCAGCCGTGGATGGTGTACGCGCACGAGTGGCTGCAGACCGTCGACGGCACGATGGAGGCGATCCGGCTCGCCCCGGACCTGACCAGCACGATCGGCGACCCGGTCTTCCTCTTCAAGGCCTCGGACGCGCCCTGGATCGGCGAGGAGATCCCGGCCGGTGTTCCCCATCAACTCCCGCCGTACGTCACGGACGGCCCGCAGCTGTACCGCGCCCCCGACGGGTCGCTGCTCATGCTCTGGTCGACGTACGAGAAGAACGTGCCCGGCGCGGACGGCAGTCTCACCGGGGGCTACGTCCAGACCTACGCCGTCTCCAAGTCCGGTGAGATCAAGGGGCCTTGGCGGCAGGAGCGGCCGTTGGTGCGGGAGGACAGCGGGCACGGGATGCTGTTCCGCACGTTCGAGGGGCAGTTGATGATGATCCTGCACCGGCCGTTCGAGAACGCGCGGGGGAAGGTGTACGAGATGGAACTCACCCGTGACGAACTGCGGGTGTTGCGGCAGCGCGTCGACCTCGACGGCGGCGGCTGATCCGGCGGCCGTACTCCCAACTCCTCGACAACCGCGCCTCATTACTGCTTGACCGCGCCCGCCAGCCCGTTGATGAAGAACCGCTGCAGCACGATGAAGATGAGGACGATGGGCAGCAGCGTGATGACCGAGCCCGCGCAGACCAGGGTCCAGGCGGTGGAGTTCTGGCCGATGAAGTTGAACATGCCCACGGACAGGGTGTGCAGTTCGGGCCGGGAGAGGGTGAAGACCAGCGGGATGAAGAAGCTGTTCCAGGCGTTGATACAGGCGAACAGGCCGACGGTCGCCAGCATCGGGCCGGACAGCGGGAGCATGATCCGCCAGAAGATCTGGTGGAAGTTGGCCCCGTCCACGCGGGCGGCGTCCTCCAACCCCCGGTCGATCGTCGTGAAGTAGCCCATGAAGAGGAAGGTGCCGAAGACCATCCCGCCCGCCGACTGGACGATGACCACGGACCAGAGGGTGTTGAGGAGATGGAGGCGCTGGATGAGGTCGAAGACCGGGATGATCGTGTAGCCGTGCGGCAGGAACAGCGTCACCCCGACCAGGCCGAGCCAGATCTTCTTGCCGGGGAAGTCGGTGCGGGCGAGGACGTAGCCGGCCATCGAGGTGGCGAGCAGGGTGACGATGACCGTGCCGGTCGCGAACAGGACCGTGTTGACGAAGAACTTGCTGAAGTCCGCCTGGGTCCAGGCCTCGCTGTAGTTGGACCAGTGGAACTCGGACGGGATCGGGTTGAGCCCGCCGGAGAAGAAGCCGTCGGTGCTCTTGAGTGAGCTGCCTAGTGCCCACAGGAACGGGTAGAGCCAGACGAGGCCGCCGCCGAACAGCGCGAGGTAGAGCAGACCGCGTCGGCCTCGGCGCAGGCTCAACCGCGTTCGCAGGCGCGGGCGTTGGGACAGTGTGGACATCGACGTGACCCTTTGCTGGTTGGCGGCCGTTGAGACTGGTCGGCTCATTGGCCGGCGGCCGTACGCCGTCGGCTGATCCCGCGCAGGGCGAGGACCTGGAGTGCGGAGAACACGATGAGCAGCAGTCCGTAGAGGAACGAGGCGGCGGAGGCCAGGCCGATGTCGGGCTCGGCGGCGGCACCGGCCGAGCCGCCGAAGGCCAGGTGGTAGATGTACGTGTTGACGACCTCGGTGGCGAAGTACGGGCCGCCGCCGGTGAGGACCTGCACCAGGTCGAAGACCTGGAAGCTGCCGATGAACGCCAACACCACGATGACGACACCGACTTGGCGCAGCATCGGGATGGTGATGCGGAAGAAGGACTGGACCGGTCCACAGCCGTCGAGCTTCGCCGCCTCGTACAACTCGGCCGGGATGGTCTGCAGTCCGGCGAGGAAGTAGACGAGGTTGTAGCCGAGGGTGTGCCAGATGCCGATCGCGATGATCACGGCGAGCGCGGTGTGCGGGTCGCCGAGCCAGTCGATGTGCCCGTCGGTCATGCCGGTCTTGGCGAGCAGACTCCCCGCCGAATCACCGAAGTTGGCGAGCATGAGCTGGATGACGACGCCGACTACGGCCGCCGAGGTGACGACGGGGATGAAGTAGACGGTCCGGAAGAACAGCGCGAACTTGAGCTTCGGGTTGTTCAGCACCAGCGCGAGCGCCAACGCCAGCAGGAGCTGTACCGGGACGAGGACGAAGGCGTAGACGAAGGTGTGCTCGACCGCGCCCCAGAAGATGCTGTCGCTCAGGATCTGCCGGAAGTTGGCGAGGCCCACGTAGTTGCCGGGTTCGCCGATGCCGTTCCAGCGGTAGAAGGTGTAGCCGAAGGACGCGAAGATCGGGTAGACCACAAAGGCCAGCAGGAGTACGGCCATGGGGGCCAGGTAGAGGTACGACCACTTGGCGGCGCGGATGCGGCGGCCGAGGCCGGGGCGGGCGGCGACCGGGGGTGGAGTCGGGGGCGTTCGCCGGCGCTCGCGGGTGTCGAGGAGTGACATGGTGACGGCTCACGCCTTCTTCTTCGTGGTGTACGGCTTGGTGGGGTCCCAGTCCGGGAAGACGTAGTCGGACGTGCTGACTTTCTTGCCCTGCTTGGCCACCGCGGCGACGGCGTCGGACAGGAGCTGGAACTTCTTGTCGGCCAGGCTGGTCAACGCGCCCTGTACGTCCTTGATTTGGCCCGTGTAGACGCCGGTCACCACATCGCTGATGTCCGGCTTGGGGACGCCGGGCGCGACGCCGGCCAGCTCCGGGTTGCGCACGAGGGGCACCGGGCCGCGCAGCACCTGCTCGGTCATGCCGATGAAGGCGGCGAAGGGCTTGGAGTCGATGCCGTCCGGGTCGTTGTCGGCGGGGTGGGCGGAGACGCCGTTGAGGTCCTGCACCCAGCGGCGCCCGGCGGCGGGGGACGTCAGCGCGTCGAGCCACTGGAACCCCTCGTGCGCCTTCTTGCTCTTGGCGGAGACCGCGGCGAAGGTGCCGTTGCCGACCGGGTCGGCGTAGTAGAAGCCCTTCGGTGTCGTGGTCGGCGAGGGCAGGGTGACCAGGCTGTAGTCGGTGAACTTGTGCTGGGTCCACTCGGGTTGGTTCCACACGCCGCCGACGGTCATGCCGAACTTGCCGCGCTCGAAGAACGCGCGGGCCGCTTCGTCGGACAGGCTCACGGAGTTGGGGTGGAAGAAGCCGCGCTTCTTCCATTCGACGAACAGCTCCAGGAAGTCGGCGTACGCCCGGTCGGTGCCGAACGTCCACTTGCCGACGCGGTAGTCCATGCCGGTGCCGGGCACGGTGGGGGCGCCGCCCGGTGCGCCGGCGCCGCGCACGAACAGGTCCAGCCACCAGGCGAGGACGCCGATGCCGTCGGCGTTGCCGAAGCCGAAGCCGTACGACCTGCCGCCGCTCTTCTTGGTGATCGTCTGGGCGGCACTGGTCACTTCGTCCCAGGTGCGGGGGATCTTGACGCTGCCGTCGGGGTTCGTCAGGCCGGCGGACTTGAAGACGCCGTGGTGGATGTAGAGCTGGAGCTGCGGGCCCGAGCCCTTGAGCGGGGCCGAATAGACCTTGCCGTCAAAGACGTTGGCGCCTTCCAGGAAGGTGCCTTCTGGGAAGCGTGACTGCCATGCCGGGGTCGCCCACTCGTCGAGCGGGTGCAGCCAGCCCTTGGCGACCTGCTCGGCGACGCTCGGGACCTGCGGGATCATGAAGACGTCCGGCGGGTTGCCGCTGCGGTTGGCGAGCGCGACCAAGTCCGGGTATTTGGCGTTCTGTTGGGTGGTCTTCTTGACGCTGACGCCGCTGTGGCCCTTCTCGAAGAGCTCGATCTCCTTGTCCACCCAAGGGGCTTGGGTGACATACCAGTCCCAGTAGGTGAGCGCGTCCGCCGACGAGGAGGGGGAGCCGGAGCCGCACGCGCTCAGTCCGCCGCCCAGGGCGAGGGTGCCGGCGCCGAGTGCGGCGGTGCGCAGGAGGCCGCGTCTGGAGACGTTCGACGAAGTCATCTGATGTTCCTCCGAGGCATGTAACGTTCACTGAACCGGTTACAGGAACTGGGACGTTATGGGGGCGACCCGCGGCCGTCAAGAGGTTCGGCAATGCTTTGGAAACTCCGACAGCTACCTGCACCTGGGGCGTAGAGAAACCCTCGCCAGTTGTGTAACTTTTTCATCGGTGTTACTTACATCGGCAGTTCACCGGGGCGAGGAGAAGCAGAGCATGGCTCAAGGTCGGGGTTCCGCAGGTCGGGCGACGATCCGTGACGTGGCATCGCGTGCGGGCGTCTCCGTCGCCACCGTCTCGCGGATTCTCAGCGGGGCGTACACCGCTCCCCCGGCGACGCACGAGCGGGTCATGCAGGCCGTGCAGGACCTCGACTACGTCGTCAACGCCAACGCCCGTTCCCTGAACACGGCTTCGGGGATGGTGGCGATGGTGGTCAACGACATCACCTCGCCGTTCTTCATGAACGTCGCCTCCGGGGTGGAGGAACAGGCCGTCGCCGACGGCCGGGTCTGCCTCGTCTGTTCCACCCAGGGCGTCCCGGAGCGGGAGTTGTCGGTGATCGAGCTGATGCGCCAGCGCGGCGCGGAGGCGATCATCCTGGTCGGCGGCATGGCCGAGACCGAGGAGCATCTCGCCCAACTCACCGCCGCCGCCGAGGGGTTGGAGCGCGCCGGTTCCCGGCTGGTGCTCTGCGCCCGGCCGTGGAAGGGCGGCGCGAAGGCACCGGTGGACGTGGTGGAGTGCGACATGGAGAGCGGTGCCTTCGCCGCCACCAGCCATCTGCTCTCCGCCGGCCACACCCGGGTGGCCCACCTCGCGGGCCCGCACGAGTTCAGCGTGGCGGGCCAGCGCCTGGAAGGGTACGAACGGGCGCTGCGCGCACACGGCGTCAAGCCCGACCCGGCGCTCGTCGCCGAGAGCGACATGACCCGGGAGTCCGGCTACGAGGCGGCCTGCCGCCTCCTCACCGACACCGACGCCACCGCGATCTTCTGCGCCAGCGACATGAGCGCGGCCGGTGCCATCGCCGCCGCCCGCGACCTGGGCCGCTCGGTCCCCGACGACCTCTCCGTGGTCGGCTTCGACGACATCCCGCTCGCCGAGGACCTCTACCCCCGGCTGACCACCGTGCACGTCCCCCAGCAGGAACTCGGCCGCTCCGCGACCCGGTTGGCCCTGCACCGGCGCCCGATGGACCCGCCGAGCCGTCGCGTGGTGCTCGGCTCGCACGTCGTCGTACGCCAGTCGGTGGCGCCCCCGGCCCGCCTCAACCCCGTTGGAAAGGTGGACAGTTGATACCGGAGGACCGGCTCCTCTCCCCGCACACAGGCTGGACGCGTACCCACTGGGAGTCACTGGCCGACGCCCAGCTGACCGCCGTCCGCCCGTACGCCACCGCCCGCCACGCCCTGCTCCACCTCCCCGGCCCCGCCAGCCGCAACGGCCGGCACAGCGACGGCCTCGAAGGCTTCGCCCGCACCTTCCTCCTCGCGGGCTTCCGCCTGGCGCGGTCCGGCGACAACGACCCGCACGGCCACGCCAGTTGGTACGCCGAGGGCCTGACCGCAGGCACCGACCCGCACTCCCCGGACCACTGGCCGGGCATGCGCGCGTGCGGCCAGGCCAAGGTGGAGTGCGCGTCGGTGGCGATCGCGCTGCACGAGACCCGGCCCTGGATCTGGGACCGGCTGGACGACGGCGTACGGCAGCGGATCGTCGCCTGGATGACCGACCTGCTCGGCAGTGAGGTCCCCGACAACAACTGGGTCTGGTTCAGGGCGATCACGTCGGCGTTCCTGCGCTCGGTCGGAGCCCCGTGGAGCGCGCCCGACATCGACCACGCGATCGCGCGCACGGAGGCCTGGTACGCGGGCGAGGGCTGGTACTCCGACGGCGGCGGCACCGGCGGCCCGCTGCGCCACTTCGACTACTACTCGGGCTGGGCGATGCACTACTACCCGCTCTGGTACTGCCGTATCTCCGGCGCCGACGCGGACCCCACCCTGCTCCCCCGCTACCGGGCCCGCCTGCGCCGCTACTTGGACGACGCCCAGCACCTGGTGGCGGCCGACGGCGCCCCGGTGTACCAGGGCCGCTCCCTGACGTACCGCTACGCGATGCTCTGCCCGCTGTGGGCGGGCGCCGTCTTCGACGCCACTCCCCTGCCGGCGGGCCGTACCCGCCGCCTCGCGAGCGGAGTCGTGCGGCACTTCACCGAGGCGGGCTGCTTCGACGGGCGCGGGCTCCAACCGCTGGGCTGGCACGGGGAGTTCACGGCCGTCCGGCAGCCGTACTCCGGGCCCGGTTCGCCGTACTGGTCGAGCAAGGGCTTCGCCGGGCTGGTGCTGTCGGCGGATCACCCGGTGTGGACGGAGAAGGAGGAGGCCCTGCCGATCGAAACCCGGGACGTGCGGCGGACGTTGACCGCCCCGGGGTGGCTCGTCTCCGGCACGGCGACGGACGGGGTCGTCCGCGTCGTCAACCACGGCAGCGACCACGCCTTCGGTGACGGTGCCGCCCCGGAGGCGGACGACCCGGTCTACAGCCGTCTCGCCTACGCCTCCCACGCCGCCCCCGACAGCTCGGAGTCGAGCCTGAACGACCCGCTCGACTCGCACATCGCGCTGCTCGACGCCGACGAACGCCCGTCCCACCGCCGCCCGTTGACCCGGCTGCACCTGGGGGTGCGTACGGCCGTCTCCCGTCATCGCGCGCACTGGCCGGCCGGTCCGGTGCCCGCCCCATACGCCCACGACCCCGCGCCCGACTTCCGTACGGGTCCGTGGATCACGACGGCGTCCCTGCTGAACGGGCCGCTGGAGGTGCGCCTCGCGCGCGTCGATGGACCGGTCCAAGAGCCGTTGCGGCTGCGGCTCGGTGGCTACTGTCTGGCTGCCGTCGAACCGCCGGGCTTGCACCTGGAGTCACAGCCGGCCGCATGGGCGGGCAGCCCAACGGGCCTGTCCAGCACGGTGGTTGGGCTGCGCGGTTTCGACGAGGCAGGCATCGCCACCGCGCGGAACGCCAACGCCTTCGGGCCGCACTCGGCGACACCCTGGCTCGCCACGACGGCGGAGGTCCAACTCGGCACGGTCTACGCCGCGTTGGTCTGTCTCTCCGGGATGGTCGAGGGTCCGGGTGCCGCCGAAGCCGTACGGCTGGAGGTCTGTTACGGCGGTGACGGCGCCGCCCTCGCCTCCGTCACCTGGCCGGACGGGACGAAAGACAACGTCCGCCTGGAGCCGCCGAGTTGATGAACGGGACGGGGTGGGACGCGGGCTGTCAGGGGCCCGCGCCCCACACCGCGATCACGTGCCGTCGATGAGCCGGACGGCGAGATCGGGACTGAACTGCCCGGCGGGCACGGTCGGCGCCACGCCGCACTGCCCGTCGGAGTTGCCCGGTGTCTTGACCCACAGCAACAGGTCCTCGGCGCCGCCCACCCGCGGGGTGACGCCGAGTCTGCGTCCGGCGGGGTTGCACCATTCGCCGTTGGAGCCGTTGCCGTTGCGGCTGGTGTCGACGGCGAAGTGGGAGGTGTTGCCGAGCGCCGAGTTGATCGAGTTGCCGTAGGTCTCCGAGGACGGCGTGGTGTAGAAGTTCGAGACGTTCAGGGAGAAGCCGCGGATGTTGGCCACGCCCGCCGACCTCAGTCGGCTCGCCATGGTCGCCGGGTCGACCCAGTTGGTGTGTCCGGCGTCGAGGTAGGCCCAGGTGTTGGGGGCCTTCTGCTGGAACATCTGGGTGGCGTAGGAGAGCATCGCGAGGCGGTCGCTGATCTGTGCGCTGGTCAGGCAGCTGAAGTCCGACAGCGCGTCCGGCTCGATGACGACGACGGCGGGGTGGGTGCCGACCGCCGCCGCGAAGGTGGAGATCCAGGTGCGGTAGGCGGCCACGCTGCCCGCGCCGCCGGAGGACTCGCCGCCGCACGCGTCCCGGCCGGGGATGTTGTACGCGACCAGGACCGGCAGTTTGTCGTGGCTGTCGGCGGCGCCGACGTACCCGGACACGGCCGGTCCGATGCCCGCGCTCTCGTTGGCGAACCAGCGGGCGATCGGCTGGGAGGCGATGGCCGACTGGATGCGTGCGGCGCGGGAGTCGGAGGGGTTGTTGCGGACCCAGACGGCCGGGCCGGAGTCGGGGTTGGAGTAGAAGCCGCTCGTCAGGGAGACCGGGCTGGCCGCTGCCGCCGAACCGGCCCCGAGGAGCGGGAGCGGGGCAACGAGCAGGCAGATCAGAGCAGTTCGGAGCGAGGCTGTCTTGAGCGTGGCGGTCTTCGTCGACACGGTGTTCGGTGAGGCGTTTTCGAGCAGGGCTTTCCAGCGCATGGTGCGTCCCTATCTCTCGGGGCGGGGCTGCCGCGGGCCCCTCGGCTCGGCTCCGGCCGCGCTCGTCCAAGCGCGGCCGGAGCCACGGCGATCCATACCGTTCGACCAGCGGTGCTCAGCGCGCGGAGTCGGCGGCGAAGGTCGCCACCCAGGCCAGCGCGGAGTTCCAGTTGATGGCGACCTCGTTGGTCGAGTACGAGTAGATGTCGTCGATGTAGCAGGTGGCGGGGGCGCAGCCGACCAGGTTCTGCTGCGCGACCGGGTCCTGGAGGGCCGAGTCGGGGCCGCCGGCGAGCGAACCGGCGGGCGGGCTGGGCAAGTTGGGGTCGATCTGGTGGGCCCAGACGCGGTTGTGCTGGTTGTGGCTGGCCTGGGTGCCGTAGCCGGTGACGAAGGACTGGTTCAGGGCGTTGCGGCCGAGGAGGTAGTCCATCGACTCCAGGACGGCGCTGCGGTAGCTGTCCCGGTGGGTGATGTCGTAGGCGGTCGCGATGACCATGGCGTTGTTCGCGGTGACGCTGTTGGAGCCCCACACGTAGGCGCCGTCGGTGGGCAGGTTGGGGTTCGGGTAGCCCTGCGACCGCTCGTCGCGTACGAAGCTGTCGGCGACGGCGAGGACCCGCTTGCGCGCGGCGGCGACCATGCGGGCGGGGAAGCGGCTGGGCAGGCGGACGACGGTGAGGTCGGCCAGCGCACCGGTGTCCCGCCAGGAGAAACCGGCCGGGGTGATCTCCGTGTCGATGCGGGACAGGTAGGCCCGGTCGTGCGTGGTGGCGTACAACTCCGTTGCGGCCCAGGAGAATTCGTCGGTCACGTCCGTGTCGGCGTATGCTCCGCCGCCGACGCTGTCACTGCTCGGGGCGTACACGTCGGGGTGGGCGAGCGCGGCCTTCCAGGCGGTCTCGGCCGCGGTCAGGCACGTGCGCGCGAAGGCGGCGTCGTAGCGGGCCCACACCCGGGCGCACTGGGCGCCCGCGGCGGCGAGGTTGAGGGTCGCGGCCGTGGACGGGGCGTGCAGGTAACGGGGTTGGGAGTCCTGGTCGGGCCGGGTGGGCAGCGCGGTCCAGGCCAGATCGTGGACCTTGTGGTGGACCATCCCGGCCAGCGGTTCACCCGCCGGGACCTGCATGCTCAGCAGGAACTCCGTCTCCCAGCGGGACTCGTCGAGGACGTCCGGGACGCCGTTGTGGTTCTCGGGGATGCTCAGCAGCCCGTCGCGCAGCCCGGCGGTGTCGCCCTCGGCGCGGGAGCGTTCGTAGGAGTCCATCAACTGCCAGTCCGCAAGGGCCCCGTTGACGACGTACTTGCCCTGGTCGCCCGCGTCGTACCAACCCCCCTGTACGTCAAGGGAGTAGTCACAAGTGCCGGGCAGGCAGGGCACGTCGGTGTCGCCCTTGTTGGGTGCCACGCCGACATGTCCGGCGGGCCGGGCGTAGGCGTCACCGGCGTACTGCGCCTCGATGGGCGTGCCGCTGCGGACGTCGTAGAAGTAGCCCAACGCGTCTTTGCTCAGGGCCTTGTAGGGGTTCTCCGCGATGGCGAACGGATAGCTGGTCGCGTCCCCCACCACGGGTGTGTAGCCCGTGCCGGCCTTCCGCACCGAGCTGAAGTCGGCGATGTGTACGTGGTCGCCGGAGGCGGCGTCCGTGCCCTGGACGTGGGTGCGTCCCGTCCTCACCACCTGACCCGAGGCGTCGAGCAGGCTCCACCGCACCGGCTTCGTCGACGAGTTGACGATCGACGCCTCCTTCGGGCCGTGGACCGCGTAGCCGTACTGGTTCGTCCGCACCGGGGAGCCGAAGTCGCGGCCGCCGCCCGGGGGTACGGCGCCGCCGGTGAGGGAGACGTCGTCGAGGCAGAGGGTGAACGGCTGGGCGGCGCCGCCCTGTTGGAAGGAGAGCTGGGCGTGCAGGTTGGCGACGGTGGAGTTGCCGGTGAACTGGAAGGTCTTCGGTGTGGTGGTGATCGCGGCGGTCTTGTTGAAGGTCGTCGTGAACGGGGCCGCGGGCAGCTGCAGTACGGCGTGGATCGACACGTCCCGGGTGGCGGAGGCCGTGAAGCGCAAGGTGTACGGCTGACCGGCCTCCAGCGGGATGTCGTTCTGGCCGATCATCGAGTCCCAGACGTTGACGGTCCCGCCGGGGACGTCGGCGCACAGGCGGCCCAGGTCGACGGTGGAGGGCGTGTTGCCGCTGCTCCACCACGAGGTCCTGCCGTTGTCGAACGTGCCGTTGAGCACCCGCTCGTAGGGCGCGTCGGCGGCCTGCGCGGACGTCACGGGAAGCACGGGGGTCGCGGCCAGGGTGGTGACGGTCAGGGCTGGCGCGAGGAGGACCGCGGCCCATCTGGTCCTGCGGAATCTGGTCGTACGGAAGCTGGTCCTGCGGAACATACCGAGCCCTTCTCGGTGACAGGGTCGGCTCGGTGCGGCGTCAGTGCCAGATGGTGAGCGGGGCCGACGAGGCTGTCAAGTCTTCACGCACAGAAGCCTTTTCCTCGTCCGGACCCTTCACAGAGTGAACGTCCCACTTCTACTCTGCGACTGTTAGCGCTTCCAGTTTCTTCCGGAGGCATCGCACAGGAACCGGCCCGAGCTGTGGCGTCACCCCAGTTCCGTCCCAGGCCAGGAAGATTCCCGCAGACGGAGGTTCAACTCGGTGAGCACGTTCGATCCCGGCTTCCTGTGGGGCGCCGCCACGTCGAGCTATCAGATCGAGGGCGCGGTCGCGGAGGACGGCAGAGGGCCCTCCATCTGGGACACCTTCGCGTCGATTCCGGGCGCCGTCCGGGGCGGTGACACCGGAGCCGTCGCGGCCGACCACTACCACCGCTTCCCCGCGGACATCGCGCTGATGGCCCAACTCGGGCTGCGCGCCTACCGGTTCTCCCTCGCCTGGCCCCGGATCCAGCCCACCGGGTCCGGCCCGGTCGACCAGCGCGGCCTCGACTTCTACCGCCGCCTCACGGACACCCTCCTCGACCATGGCATCCAGCCCTGGCCCACCCTCTACCACTGGGATCTGCCCCAGCCCCTGGAGGACGCCGGCGGCTGGCCGGTGCGGGACACCGCCGTGCGGTTCGCCGAGTACGCGGCCCTGGCGCACGAGGCGCTGGGCGACCGGATCACCCACTGGACCACCCTCAACGAGCCTTGGTGCTCGGCCTTCCTCGGCTACGCCACTGGACGTCACGCCCCCGGCCGCCGCGAGCCCGCCGCCGCCGTACGCGCAGCCCATCACCTGCTGCTCGCCCACGGGTTGGCGTCGGAGGCGATACGCGACGACGCCTCGCACGTCGGCGTCACGCTCAACCTCACCCATGTCACCCCACTCAGCGCGGACCCCGCCGACCTGGACGCGGGCCGCCGTGTCGACGGCATGCAGAACCGCCTCTTCCTCGACCCGTTGCTGCGCGGCGCGTACCCCGACGACGTACTGGACGACCTCCGCGAGGTCACCGGCACCGACCACATCCGCGACGGCGACCTGAAGCGGATCGGCGCGCCGCTGGACCACCTGGGCATCAACTACTACGCGCCGATGCTGGTCGCGGGCAGCACTGGACCGGTCCAATCCGCCTATGTGGGCTCGCCGTCGGTCCGTGTCGTCGACGGCGGCCGACCGAAAACGGCGATGGGCTGGGAGATCGACGAGCGGGGACTCCTGGACCTCCTCCTGCGTCTCAAGGCCGACTATCCGGCCGTGCCCCTGTACATCACGGAGAACGGGGCGGCCTTCGACGACGTCGTGGAGGACGACGGGGTGCACGACGCGGACCGGATCGCCTACCTGGACGGCCATCTCCGTTCCTGCGCACGGGCGATCGGCCAAGGGGTGCCGCTCAAGGGCTACTTCGTCTGGTCGCTCCTCGACAACTTCGAGTGGTCCTTCGGCTACGGACCCCGCTTCGGCATCGTGCACGTCGACTACGCGACCCAGCGCCGTACGCCGAAGGACAGTGCCCACTGGTACGCCGAGGTCATCCGGCGCGGCGGCCTGTGACGCCGTCAGCGCTTACAGTGCTGCTACCGCCCGCCCTTCCGCACTCCACACTCCGTACGAACGGGAGCCGCCCCACATGACCACACGGCCGCCGACGCTGGACGAGGTGGCGCTGCGCGCCGGGGTGTCCGTCGGAACCGTCTCGCGGGTGATCAACAACCGCCGGCACGTCAGCCAGAAAGCGCGGCAGGCGGTGGAGAGCGCCGTGGCGGAACTGGGCTATGTGCCGAACGTGGCGGCCCGTTCGCTCGCCTCGCAGCGGCGCGGCGCGGTGGTGCTGGCGATCTCCAGCGACGATCCGGCGCTGTTCGCCAACCTCTTCTTCGCCGAGGTCATCACGGGTGTGAACGCGGTCGTGGAGGAGACCGACCTCGAACTCCTGCTGATCCTGGCCGCGGGCGAGCGGGGCCGGGCCCGGCTCACCCGCGTCCTCCAGTCCCGGGGCGCGGACGGCGTCATGCTGCTCGCCCTGCGCGAGAACGATCCGCTGGCGAAGGTCGCCGAGGCGGGGAACGTCCCCGTCGTGCACGGAGGCCGCTCCCTCGAGAAGGCCCCGCGCTACTACGTGGACGCCGACAACCGGGGCGGGGCCCGCGAGGCCGTGGAGTACCTGATCTCGACGGGCCGCCGTGCCATCGGCACCGTCACCGGCCCGCTCGACATGCACGCGGGTGTCTCCCGCTACCTGGGCTTCCGCGAGGCGGTCGCGCTGGCCGGCCTGGCGGACCACCGGGTGGCGCACGCCGACTTCAGCGAGCTGGGCGGCGCCACGGCGACCGCCCGCCTCCTCGACGAACACCCGGACCTGGACGCCCTGTTCGTCGCCTCGGACGCCATGGCGGCGGGCGCCCTGCACGTCCTGCGCGAGCGCGGCCGGTCCGTCCCCGGGGACGTCGCGGTCGTCGGCTTCAACGACATCCTCACCGCCCGGCACACCCAGCCCGCCCTGACGACGATCCGCCAGCCCATCGTGGCCCTCGGCAGCGAGATGACCCGGATGCTGGTGCGCGTCCTGGCCGGCGAGGAGCCGACGCCGCTCATCCTGCCGACGGAGCTGGTGATCAGGGAATCCGCGTAGCGCGGCGGTCCCGGCTCTCCAGGCCCTCGCACACTCGGTAAGGCGCACCCCAAGAGCCGTACAACTAATCCCCAACAACAAGTGTCTCGTAGGGCAACAGCACTTGTCCCGGGGGGGATATTTTGATCAAGGTAAGCGTTGTCGTACCCGTGTACAACGCCGGTTCCTACATTGACCGTTGCGCGCCTTCGCTGGTCAACCAGAGCCTGGGGGCCGACGCCTACGAGGTCGTGTACGTCGACGACGGGTCGACGGACGACTCCGCCGAACGCCTCGGACGGCTGGCCGAGACACATCCGCACGTCCGGGTCTACCGGCAGGAGAACTCCGGGTGGCCGGGCAAGCCGCGGAACGTGGGGGTGGACCGGGCCAAGGGGAAGTACGTCCAATTCGTCGACCAGGACGACGAGTTGTCGTACGAGGCGCTGGAGCGGCTGTACGCGCTGGCGGAGCGCAACGGGTCGGACATCGTGCTGGGCAAGGTGCACGGGACGATGCAGGGGCCCAGCAATGTGTTCAAGCGGACGGTGGAGCGGTGCACCGCCGCCGACGCCCCGCTCTTCGAGAGCCTGACGCCGCACAAGATGTTCCGCCGGGAGTTCCTGCGCGAGCACGGGATCCGCTTCCCGGAGGGGCGGGTCAGGCTGGAGGACCAGCTGTTCATGGCACGCACCTACGTACGGGCCAAGACGGTGTCGATACTCGGCAACTACCCCTGCTACCAATGGAATCGGCGCGAGGACGGCGGCAACAACAGCAGCCGCCGGATCACCGCCGACGACTACTACGGCCACCTGGACAAGGTCGTGGAGGCGATCAAGGAAGGCACCCCGCCGGGCGACCTCCAGGACCGCCTCCTGCGCCGCTCGTACCGCGTGGAGCTGCTGCGACCGGTGAGCGAACCGCGCGTACTGCGGCGTACCGGCAAGGACTTGGAGGAGTACTTCACCACCGTCCGCCGGATGGCGATGACGAGTTATCCGCCGGGGGTGAGCGAAGGCCTCCCCGCGATCAGCCGCCTGCGGGCGGAACTGCTCGTGCGGGACCGGCTGGACTCCCTGGTCGAACTCGCCCGCCGCACCGAGCAGATCAGGGCGCACGTCAAGGTCGACGACATGCGCTGGCGCAACGACAAGCTGGTGATCCGGACCCGCGTCGGCATGGTCCGGGGCGACGGCGAGCCGCTGACCGTCATGGAGCGCGACGGCCGGATGTTCCTCGACCCCCAACTCCTCGACGGCATAAGGGGAGCGGAGAACTGGGAGGTCCCCGACCCCTTCTCCCACGCGTACGGGGAACTCATCGTGCACGACACCGCCGACAACCACTGGTGGTACCCAGAAGGGGAGTTGACGCCGACGTTGGAACCGCTCGGCGGAAACCTCCACCGGGTCGTCGTCTCCGGCGAGACGGTCGTCGACCCGCAGACCCTCACCGGTGACGCGCCGATGAACCCCGGCGCCTATCAAGTCTGGGCCAGCGCACAGCTGTTGGGCGTCGGACGCCGCCCCCGGCTGGCCGCCGCCCCGGGCAGCCCCCGCATCCTCCTCGGCACCGTCGCCGTCGGCACGCCCTCGCGTCTCGTCTCCCCCACCTGGGCCGGGCCGGGCGGCCAACTCCGCCTCGCCGTGGGCGAACCCGGCCGGATCGGCACCACCCGCCGCGTCCTGCTCCGGACCACCGCCGACCACCGGCTACGGCACGGCGTCCGCGAGGTGCTGCGGCGGCTGCCTCCCGGCGCACGCAAGAACATCCGCGCCACGGCGCGACGGGCGGAGGGCTGGATGCTGGGGTAGCGGGATCGGGGATCCGGGATCGGGGGCCGGGGACCCATTCGGCTGCTCATACGTCCCGCTGCCTCAACCGCCGCCACATGGGCGGGACTTGTGGCTCCCGGGCCGCCGCCGCGTCGAGGTCCAGCCATGCCTCCTCGGCCAGATCGGTGGCGGTCCAGCGGGCAGCGGACCTGACCTCCTCAGGGGTACGGAAACCCGCGACCACGCAGGCCACCCCGGGGTCGCGCAGCGGAAACCGCAGGGCGGCGTGCGGGAGTGCGGTGCCGTGCCGAGCGGACACCTCGGCCAGGAGCCGAGCGCGGCGCAGTGCCGATTCCGGGGCGGGGCCGTAGTCGAAGGTGGCGTCGCTCGCGGGGTAAGTGCGGCTGAGCAGACCGGAGTTGAACGGTGCGGCGGCCACCACGGCGACCCCGCGTTCGGCGCACGCGTCCAACAAGGGGCGGGCGGTGCGGTCCAGGAGGGTCCACCGCCCGGCCGCCATCACGGCGTCGACCTCCGCCTCCGCGACGACGCGCAGCAGCGGGGCGACCGTGTTCATACCGACGCCGACGGCGCCGATGACGCCCTGGTCGCGCAGGGCGGTCAACGCGGGCAGGGCTTGGCCGAGGGCGATGTCCAAGTGGTCGTCGGGATCATGGACGTAGACGATGTCGACGCGGTCCAGCCGCAGCCGGTTCAGGCTGTCCTCCAGGCTTCGCAGTACTCCGTCCCGTGAGTAGTCGGGGCGCCGGATCAGCGTGTCGGGGACGGCGAAGCCTCCTGCCGCCAGGTCGGATCCCTTGGGTGCCGGGTGGGGTTCCAGCAGTCGGCCGACCTTGGTGGAGATGGTGAACTCCCCCCGTGGACGGTGCGCGAGGGCATCGCCGAGCCGCCGTTCGGACAGGCCAAGGCCGTAGTGCGGGGCGGTGTCGTAGTAGCGCACCCCCACCTCCCAGGCGGCATCGAGGGTGGCCTGCGCTTGGCGGTCGTCGATCGCGCTGTGGAGGTTGCCGATGGGGGCGGCACCGAATCCCAGCGTGCTGACCCGGACGCTCGTACGACCGAGTGGGCGTGCCCTCACGAGGTTCCCGCTTCCACGGCCCCCGCCGCATAGAGAAGGATCTGCTTCATCTGGCAGGCAGGACCTTAAGGATGGGATCCATTTAGTGCAACACCTCGCAAGATATGCGTAGTTCATGGCGTTTTATAAGGATCTGATCAGGCCGCCTGGCCGAAATCTGTCCGATCTCTTCCCAACTCCCAGCGGCGGTGCCATATTGGCCCCGGAAAATGAACCTGATTCATTCGCGGCGCAAGAGGGGATCCGCCTTGGGCGACTCAACACCGGCCTACCGACCGGGATACGAACTGGTCGCGGAGCAACTGCTGGAGTACATCGCCCAGCAGAACCTGCGGCCCGGCGACCGCCTCCCCACCGAACAGGGCCTGGCCCAGATCCTGGGCGCGTCCCGCAACGTCACCCGCGAGGCCGTGAAGGTCCTGGCCGCCATCGGCCGGCTCCAGGTGCGGCGAGGCGCCGGGATCTTCGTCGCCGCGTCGGTCGGCGGGCTGCTGGACGACGAGCTCTCGCACTTCCGGCCGACCGGCATGGAAGACGTCCGCATGCTCCTGGACTACCGCAAGGTGATCGAGTCGGAGACGGCTCGCCGTGCCGCCTCCCACGCCACCCCGATCGAGGTCCGGGCCATCCGGGAGAGCGCGGAGAGCTCCCTGACGGCGGCCACGATGGACGACGTCGACACCTTCGCCAAGGCGGACGCGGCCTTCCACGACGCGGTGGGCGTCGCCTCGCACAACGTGTTCCTGAGGGCGAGCGTCGCCGGTGTGCGGCGCCTGGCAGCCCAGTCCGACGTACTGCTCTTCCACGGTGACGTGCCCGGATCGCTCGAAGTCGCCGCACATCAGCACGTTGCCATAGCGGAGGCGGTCGCCGCGGGGGCGGCCGATCTCGCCGAACAACTGATGGTGGAACACATCGCCACCACCCAGAGCCAGTTCGAGAGCAAGATCCGCGACCGGCTCTTCAGTCCCGAGGCCCATCCACCCTCCCCCGAGGCTCAACCGCCCTCCCCGGAGGCACCGACCTCGTAGAACCGGCCGACCCCGCATGTGCTGCCGCAGCACGGCGATGGGCCGCCCGACGCCCTCAAGTCCCGCTGGACGACCGGGACTTGCAGGTATCAACCTCCCTCAGGCGATTGGATACGTGTGTCTCATCCGTCTGCGCGCAGGGGCGCCTTCGTGCCGCTGCGAAGAAGTTTCACGGCCGTCTGCTCGGTGGCCGCGCTGGCAGCCGCCCTGCTGAACGCCGTGCCGGCCCAGGCGGCTCCCCCGTCGCCGGATCTCAATGTCTACGTCTCCCCGACCGGCCGGGACGTGGGTTCGGGAACCGCCGCCCACCCCTTCAAGTCCCTTGACCACGCGCGGGATTACGTACGCGACGTCAAGCAGAAGGCCAAGGGCGACATCCATGTCCGGCTCATGTCCGGCACCTATCAGCTCAGCCGTACGTTCGCCCTGACCGCACAGGACTCGGGCCGCGACGGGCACAGGATCTTCTACGAGGCCGCCCCCGGCGCGCACCCGGTGATCAGCGGGGGCAAGCAGGTCACCGGCTGGACCCCGGCCGACTCGGCGGGGAAGGTGTACAAGGCCAGGGTCGGCGACATCGACACCCGACAGCTGTACGTGGACGGCGAGTTGGAGACCCGGGCACGCAGCGGCAAGAACCCCGCCGGCTTCAGCCAGACGTCCACCGGCTACGCCTTCACCGACCCCGCGCTCAACGCCTACAAGCGTCCGTCGGACCTGGAGGTCGTCAGCTCCTGGGGCTGGAAGCTGATGCGCTGCCCCGTGCAGTCGATCGCCGACTTCAAGATGACGATGCAACAGCCCTGTTGGCACAACGCGCATCTCCAGCAGGGCCAGGAGATCCAGAACCCGACCTGGCTGGAGAACGCCCGCGAGCTGCTGGACACGCCCGGTGAGTGGTACCTGGACAAGGGCGCGGGCGAGATCTACTACATGCCCAAGTCCGGCCAGAACCTCGCCACTTCGACCGTCACCGTGCCGCTCGTGCAGGACCTGGTGGATCTGAACGGCACCAAGACGGCACCGGTCAGCAACGTGTCGTTCCGGGGCATCACCTTCTCCAACTCCACCTGGCTCGCGCCCAGTTCCTCCGAGGGCCTCATCGAGGGCCAGGCCGGTTTCCGGATGGTCGGCAACGACCCCACCTTCGACGCGACCCGTCTGAAGTGGCAGAAGACGCCGGGTGCCGTGAACGTCAGCCATGGCCACGGCATCGGTTTCGAGGGCAACACCTTCACTCAACTCGGCGCTGTCGGGCTGAACTTGAACACCGGTACCCAGGGCACCGACATCACGGGCAACGTCTTCCGCCAGATCGCCGCCACCGGCATCCAGATAGGCGGGGTCGAGGTGATCGACGCCCACCCAGACGACCCCCGGGACATCACCAAGGACACCAAGGTCGCCAACAACGTGGTCACCAAAGTCGCCGACCAGTACAACGGCTCCATCGGCATCCTGGCCGGCTACACCGACCACACCACGATCACCCACAACAAGGTCTACGACCTGCCCTACACCGGCATCTCCGTCGGCTGGGGCTGGGGCCTCACCGACCAGGGCGGCGACACCAACTACCCCGGGAATCTGGGCGTTCCGATCTGGGACACCCCCACGACCAGCCGCGACACCCAGGTCACGGACAACGAGATCTACGACATCATGAAGTCGCAGGCCGACGGCGGCGCGATCTACACGCTGAGCTCCAACCCCGGCGGCCTGGTGTCCGGCAACTACATCCACGGCACACCACCGCCCGCCTACGGCGCGATCTACCACGACGAGGGCAGCCGGTACTGGACGAACACCGGCAACGCCCTGTGCGACATCGCGTACCAGTGGCTGTTCCTCAACCACGGCATGGACATCGACGCCACAGGCAACTTCACCACCCAGCCCGCCTACTCCACCCAGGCCAACAGCACGGGCAGCACCATCACCGGCAACACCACCGTGGACTCCTGCGCCCAGCTGCCCGCTTCCATCGTCAACAACGCGGGCCTGCAACCGAGTTACCGCCACCTCGACCCGGACCCCGCCGTCCCCGACCACCAGGCGCCCAGCGCACCGGCCACCCCGAGCGCGGTCACCGACTTCCCGACGATCGCGGACCTCACCTGGCCCGCGTCCACCGACGACACCGCCGTGACCGGTTACTCCGTCTACCGCGACGGCAAGCTCGTCAGCGCCACGGGCACCACCTCGGTACGCCTCCCGGGCCTGACCGCCGGCAAGACGTACGCCTTCCGCATCACGGCTCGTGACGCCGCCGGCAACGAGTCCGCTCCCAGCCCGACCCTGCGCGTCACCATGCCCTCGGGCACCGACCTCGCCCTCAAGAAGCCGATCACCGCGTCGTCGTACTCCGAGGCCAACACCCCGGAAAGGGCGGTCGACGGAGACCTCTCCACCCGCTGGGCCCAGGGCCTCGGCCTGCCCGACCCGTCCTGGATCCAGGTCGACCTCGGTGCGTCGTACGACGTGCACGGCGCGATCACGACCTTCGAGAAGGCGAGCGGATACAAGTACCGCATCGAGGTCTCCCCCGACGAGGTCCACTGGAAGACCCTCGCGGACCGCACCGCCACGAACACCACGGCGGCCACGGACTACGCCCACACGGACACCCCGGTCGCGGGCCGTTTCGTACGACTGACCGTCACCGGCTCCAGCTGGAACGGCGGCAGCATCTACGACTTCCAGGTCTACGGGACTCCCAGAACCGTCACGGACCACACGGCCCCGACCGCCCCCGGACAGCCCACGGTCAAGCCGCTGCTGCCCGGACTGGTGGACGTCAGCTGGCCCGCGGCCACCGACGACACCGGCGTGACCAGCTACGTCGTCTACCAGGACGGCAAGCGGATCGGTGTCACCGACGCCACGACACTGCGGGTCTCCGGCCTGACCGCCGACACGCAGTACTCCTTCACCGTCGTAGCGCGCGACGAGGCGCTGAACGCCTCCCCCGTCAGCAAGGCGGCCGTCGTCACCACACCGGCAGACAACGACCTGGCCCTGAACAGGACGGCGACCGCGTCCTCCGAGTCGGACGGCTACGCCCCGGCGAAGGCGGTCGACGGTGATCTGTCGACCCGCTGGGCCCAGGGCCTGGGACTGCCCGACCCGTCCTGGCTTCAGGTCGACCTCGGCAAGGACACCGCCGTCTCGGCCGTGGTCACCACCTTCGAGTTGACGAGCGGCTACAAGTACCGCCTGGAGTACTCCACCGACGGCCAGAGCTGGTCGACGTTCGAGGACCACACAGCCCAGAGCACCACTGCGCGGACCGACTACGCCTTCGCCGACACCCCCGTCACCGCGCGCTACCTGCGCCTGACAGTCACCGGTTCCAGCGGGAACGGCGGCAGCGTCTACGCGCTCCAGGCGTATGGCGGCTTCTGAGCACTCCGCGGCCTCGTACTCCGCGTCCGAGCCGAAACCTTTCTCCCCGCAGATCTCCTACAGAAGACGAAAGCCAGAATGAAGATCACCCATGTCGAAGTGCACCGGATCGATGTTCCGGCAGCCAGTCCGCCCTTCCACTGGCGCGACGGGCTGAGCGGAAGCGCTCCGGCGGGCGACGGCGCGGTCCTGCGCATCGGGACGGACGAGGGTGCCGAGGGCGTCGCGGTGTTCGCCCGCCCCGGCGCCCACTCCACCCTGCGGGACCTGGTGGACCGGGTCTTCCGCGCGGAACTGCTCGGAGCCGACCCGTTCCAGCGGGAGTGGCTGTGGCACCGGGTGTGGGAGCTGGACCGTATCCACGAACTCCCGCTCCCCACCCTGGGGTTGATCGACATCGCCCTGTGGGACCTGGCCGGCCGCTACCACGGCGAACCGGTCTGGCGCCTGCTCGGCGGTTTCCGGGACGCCATCCCGGCCTACGCCTCCACCTCGACGTTCTCCAGCATCGCGGAGTTCCTCGACGTGGCGGACCAGTGCCTGGCCCTGGGGTATCGCGGGATCAAACTGCACGCCTGGGGCGACGCCCGCCGTGACGCGGAACTGTGCCTGGCCCTGCGCGCGCACGTCGGTCCCGACGTCCCCCTGATGTACGACGGTTCGGCGGGCTTCGACCTGCCCGACGCGATCCGGCTGGGGCGCGCGCTCTCCGAGGCCGACTACCTCTGGTACGAGGAGCCGATCCGCGAGTTCAGCATCTCGGCCTACCAGCGGCTCGCCGAGACCGTCGACGTACCGCTGCTGGTGGCGGAGACCTCCGACGGGGCGCACATGAACGCGGCGGACTTCATCCGGGCCGGCGCCGCCACCTTCGGTGTCCGGACCGGCACCACCCTCCGGGGCGGTGTCACCGGCGCCATGCGCACCGCGCATCTCGCCGACGCCTACCGGCTGCGGGCCGAGGTGCACGGTTCGGACATTCCCAACCACCACCTGTGCATGGCCATCTCCAACACCACCTACTACGAGTCCCTGGTGACCTCGGTGGACGTCGTCCGAGAGCGCCATGTGGACGCCCAGGGCCTGGTGCACGCGCCCGTGGGGCCCGGCATAGCCCTTCCCCTCGATTTCGGCTACGGCGACGAGCTCCTGCCGTTCGTCGAGCAACCGCGCTGAACGACGCAAGAACAGAAAGGCAAGGCAAGACGATGGAGTCTTCCCGCTCTCCGAGATCCGGCCGGCGGCACTCGCTGCTCCGCACGGCGGCCGTCACGCTGTCCCTGGCCACCGCGGCCGCCCTGGCCGGCTGCGCCAGCGCCGACACCACCACCCAGTCCTCCTCCGCCTCACCGACGTTCAAGTCGGCCGCGCAGAAGGCCGGTTCACAGATCACGGTCTGGGCCGACTCGACCCGGCTGCCGTCGGTGCAGGCGTACCAGAAGGCGCACCCGGACGTGAAGATGAAGATCGTCACGTACGACGGCGGGGCCGACGGCTCGACGTACCTCCAGTCCAAGGTGCAGCTGTTCGACCGCACCGGCAGCGGCTGGCCCGACGTGGTGTTCGGCAATCCGACCGACGTGACCTGGGCGTCGGCGGCCACCAAGCCCGGCGCGCAGCCGTTCGCCGCGCCCCTGGACGACAAGCTCGTCCCGCAGAGCACCCTCGACGGCTTCGCCAAGGGCTCTCTGACGCCCTGTCAGTTCAACGGCCACACCTACTGCATGCGCAACGACATCGCGCAGGTCGTCCTCTGGTACAACAAGTCCCTCATGGACAAGTGGGGTTACCAGGTCCCCACCACATGGCAGGAGTACGAGGCCCTCGGCACGAAGGTCGCCAAGGAGCACCCCGGCTACCTCGTCGGCTCGGTCGGCGACACCAACTCCCATGAGTCGTACTTCTGGTCGGGCCAGTGCCCCGCGTTCAGCCTGACGAAGCCGGACACCCTGCGCACCGATCTCCAGGACCCGAAGTGCACCCGGATGGCGACCCTGCTGGACAAGCTGATCAGCACCAAGGCCGTCGCCACGCAGGGCTTCTTCAGCCAGGGCTTCGCCAAGGACAGCGGCTCCAAAGTCCTTATGGCGTACGGCCCTTCGTGGTACGGCCAGTATCTCTTCAAGGCCGGCTTCAAGACTCCGGCCAAGCAGATGGCGGCGGCGCCCCCGCTGACCTGGCAGGGCGAGAGCACGGCCGCCACGGGCAACGTGGGCGGCGGTGTGTGGATGGTGTCCTCGCACAGCGCCAACCTCAAGGCGTCCACGGACCTGGTCACCTGGCTGACCACCTCCGACGCGAACCAGGCCACCGCGCCCACGTATCCGGCCTACACGCAGGCGGCGAAGGCGTGGCTGGCCAACCCGGCCAACAAGGACTACTTCGCCAATGACGTGAGCGGGCCGTTCGAGCAGGCCGCGAACGAGGTGTGGACGGGCTGGTCGAACACCCGGTTCTCGGACTCCACCGCCTGGTCCAGCGTCGTCCTCCCGGCGCTGACCGCCGGAAAGAGCCTGACCGAGACGCTCCCGGCCTGGCAGAAGGAGATAGCCGGCGAGGCGAAGACCCAGGGCTACAAGGTGGTCGATCAGTGACCTTGCTGGAGACCGAGCGCGTCGCCGTCTCCCCCGTGCGCCGCCGCACCACGCGGCGGCGGCGCACGGGCCACGGTCGCGCGGGCTACTTCTTCGTCGCGGGCTACGCGCTGCTGCTGCTCGCGTTCGGCGTCTTTCCCACCGGCTACTCGTTCTACCTCGCGCTCACCAACGACCGGGGCCAGTTCACCGGCCTCAACCAGTTCGTGAAGGTCGTCCAGGACTACCGCTTCGCCCCGGCCTTCACCCACATGCTGATCTACCTGGTCCTGTGGCTGGTGACGCTCGTCGTCCTGGTCGTGCTGACCGCCGTGATCCTGCGCAGCCGCGTGCGCCCGGGCACCTCGGCGCTCTTCCGCTTCCTCTACTACATCCCCGGCGCCCTCGCCGGAGTGGCGAGCGTGCTGGTCTGGCTGTTCATGCTGGACCCCGATGTCAGCCCGGTGTCACGGCTGTTGACCGCCCTGGGGTTCAGGACGTTCGCCGCCGTCCTGGCACCCGGCAACCTGCCGCTGATCCTCATGCTGATCGCCTTCTGGACCGGTGCAGGAGGCTGGATGGTCGTGATGTACGGGGCGTTGAACAACATCCCCGACGAGGTCCTGGAAGCGGCCCGCATGGACGGTGCGGGCCCGTGGCGCACCGCCTGGCACATCCAGATCCCGATGATCCGACAGTGGATCGTGTACATGGCGATCATGGCCTTCGCGACGGGCACCCAGCTGTTCGTCGAACCCCAACTCCTCCAGACCGCCAGCCTCGGCCGGGTGAGCCCCACCTGGTCCCCGAACCAACTGGCCTACGTCTACGCCTTCCAGCAGGGCGACTTCAACGGCGCCGCCGCGATCTCCGTCGTCCTCCTCGCCGTGGGTCTCGTCGCCGCCGGTCTCCTGGTCGCCCGCTCGAACCTGTTCACGTTGGACGAGAAATGACACAGACGACTCCCTTCCTGACGGCGGTGAGGCGACGCGCCCACCCGTCAAGGAGCCTCCCCTTCTTGGTAGTTGGCCTCCTCCTGGTCCTTCTTCTCGTCTTCTTCGTACTGCCGGTGATCTGGCTGCTGCTGGCCCCGTCGAAGACGGCAGGCGAAGTGGTGCGGGACAACCCGCTCTCCTTCGGCTCGTTCCATCAAATCGGCACGGCCTGGCGGCACTTGTTCGCCTTCCAGGACGGCGCCATGACGAGGTGGCTGCTCAACTCGGCCGTCTACTCCGGCGGTTCACTCGTCCTCACGCTGGCCGTCAGCGTTCCGGCCGGCTACGCGCTCGCCCTGACGAAGTTCCGGGGCCGCAAGACGCTCCTCGTGATCACCCTGGTCACCATGATCATGCCGCAGGCCACCTTGGTGCTGCCGATCTTCCTGGAGCTCAACCGCTTCCATCTCATCGGCACCGTCTGGTCGGTGATCCTCCCCTTCTCCTTCTATCCGTTCGGCGTGTACCTGGTCTACATCTACTTCGGGAGCAGCCTCCCCAGGGACCTGCTGTCCGCCGCGCGCATCGACGGCTGCACGGAGTGGCAGCTCTTCGCGCGCATCGCGCTCCCGCTCGCCAAACCGGTGGTCGGACTGGTCGCGTTCTTCAGCTTCGTGGGCAACTGGAACAACTTCTTCCTGCCCTACCTCGTCCTGCCGAACAGCGAGCAGTTCCCCGTCCAGGTGGGCCTGAACCAACTCCTCACCTCCACACCGTCGTTCAACCCCGTCGCCGGCGCCGGACTGAACATCACCATCCCCGAACTCGCCCTGGCCATCCTCATCGCCATCCTCCCCGTGCTGGTGCTCTTCGTCTTCTCGCAGCGCACCCTGGTGTCCGGGATGCTCGCCGGATCGAGCAAGGAATGAGCGGTGCCCCGCCCGCGAAAGGAAACCCCGTGTACCGGCTCGATCCGCGCTACGCCCCCGCCCCGCAGGCCACCCTCCACACGGGCTGGCAGGCAGCGGCCGCCCAACTCCCGGACGGCCCAGCAGTGTTGGCCCTCGACGGACCCCCGTCCGTCGACTGGCCCCTCCTCGCCGATCGCCTCGCACACGAGCTGACCGCACGCGGCATCGCCGTCACCCTGCTCGACATCCGGAACCACTACGCACCGCCGGCGCTCGTCAGAAGCCGTACCGAACGAGCTGCGGACGCCGACGACCCCTACTTCCGCAAACTCGCCGACAACTCCCTCGACGACCTCTTCGAGACCCTCCCGGTACCCGCACCACCACAGTCAGGACTGCTCCTCGTCCACGGTCCCGGCGCCGCCCTCGTGGACCACGACCTGCTTTGGTACGCCGATGTCCCCAAGCGCTACGCGGAGGCCGCCGTCGGCGCGGGCGAGGTGGGCGCCAACCTCGGACTGCCGGACGAGAAGCCCGACTTCAGACGGCTCTTCTACATCGACTGGCCGATGCTCGACCGCCACCGCGACGCACTCGCACCCCGCCTCGACGCCTGGCTCGACACGCAGCACCCCGAACACCCGGCATGGATCGACGGAGCGGGCCTGCGCGCCACGTACACCACCCTCTCCCACAAGCCCGTCCGCACCCGCCCGTACTTCAACTCGACGCCCTGGGGCGGCCATTGGGCCCAGCGCGAGCTCGGCTTCAACCCCGACTCCCGCAATACGGCGCTCGGTTACGAACTGATCGCACCCGAGGCCGGCATCCTCATCGGCACCGGACCGGAGGCTCAGGTCGAGGTGCCGTTCCAACTCCTGTGCGTGCTGGAGCCGTTGAGCGTGCTGGGGGCGCAGGCGCACGCCCGCTTCGGCACATCCTTCCCGATCCGCTTCGACTACCTGGACACCGTCGGCGGCGGCAGCCTCTCCGTGCACTGCCACCCCAAGGAGCCGTACATGCGCGAGCGTTTCGGCTGGGACTACACCCAGCACGAGACGTACTACCTCACCCTCGGCAGCCCCGGCACCAAGGTCTTCCTCGGCCTGCGCGAGGACGCCGACGTGGACGCCTTCCGCAAGGAGGTGGAGCGGGCGATCACCGACGGAGTCCCCATGGACCCCGAGGACCACGTCCTGTCCTTCCCCGCAGAACAGGGCCAGTTGTTCATGATCCCGGCGGGCACCCCGCACGCGAGCGGCGCGGGCAACCTCGTACTGGAGATCAGCGCCACCCCCTATCTGTACAGCCTGAGGTTCTACGACTGGCTGCGCCCCGGCGCCGACGGCAACCCGCGCCCCCTCCCCTACGAGCACGGGTTCGCCAACCTGGAGACCGGACGACGCGGGGAGGCCGTAGCCCGTGACCTGGTCCAGCAACCACGCACCCTGCGCGAGGGCGCCGGCTGGCGTGAGGAGGTCATCGGCGCGCTGCCCGAGATGTTCTACGAGGTCAGGAGGTTCGTGCTGGACGCCGGGGCCGAGGCGGAGGACGACACACAGGGCCGGTTCCACATCCTGAACGTGGTGGAGGGCGAAGGCGTCACCGTGCACACGGCGGCCGGAGACCGGCACGAACTGGCCTACGCGGAGACGCTGACCGTGCCGGCCGCGGTAGGCGCGTACACCCTGCGAGCGGCGGCCGGTGGCGGCCCGGTGCGTGTCGTGAAGGCGCTGGTCCGTTGATCCCTGTCCTGGAGATCGGCGGCACCCATGTCACCGCGGCGCTCGTCGACCCGCTGGACGGGCGGGTCACCAGCCGTACGCGCAGGCCGCTCGACGCGGACGGCGACGCCGGGTCCATCCTCGGCACCGTCCGCCGCTGCGCCGACGGACTGCCGGTGCCTCCTGGTGCGCGGTGGGGCGTGGCGGTGCCCGGGCCGTTCGACTACGCACGAGGGATCGCCCTCTTCCAGGGGGTGGGAAAGTTCGAGGCCCTGTACGGGATGGACGTGCGGGCGGCGCTCCTGCACGGACTGCGGCAGCGTCCCGGCGACGTCGTGTTCCTCAACGACGCCCACGCCTTTCTGACCGGCGAGTGGTCCACGGGTACCGTCCACGGACACCGCCGCGCCGTGGGCATCACGCTCGGCACCGGTGTCGGCTCGGCGTTCCTCGCCGACGGCCGCGTCCTCGACCACGGTCCCGGCGTACCGCCCGAGGGCCGGATGGACCTCACCGAGATCGCCGGCCGCCCACTGGAGGACACCGTCTCCCGCCGTGCGATCCTCGCCCGCTACGGCGACCCCGCCGCCGATGTCCACGACATCGCCGGACGAGCCAGAGCGGGGGAAGAGCGGGCCCGGCGGTCGCTGGACGACGTCTTCACCGCGCTGGGCGTCGAACTGGGCCCGCGCCTGGCGGAGTTCGGCGCGACAGCCCTGGTCGTCGGAGGCTCCATGGCCCGTTCCTGGGACCTCCTCGCCCCCGCGCTGTCCACCGGTCTCGCGACCGGGGGCTGGCCGCCGGACGACCCGCGTATGCGCGCGATGAAACACGCCGGCTCCGTGGGGGACGCCGCGCTGGTGGGCGCGGCCCGCGCGGCCGCGATCTCCGCCGGGTGCCCGGCCGTTCCCCGTGGGGCACGTCCGTGACGCGCGTCCAACGGTCGCCGTGTGGTGTCCGTGGAAGTCTCCAGCCCCCTCGCCGTATCGCCGCGAACTGCCGGATGCGGCTGGTCAGTTCGACGTGTCCAGCGACCAGAGCGGAGTGCTGCCGGTGACGCGGCAGGTGAGGAAGTACAGGGGAATCGGCGGCGTGTAGGGCTGCCCGGTCTCGGGGGAATGGATCAGGCGGGGATGTTCCAGGCCCGGTTTCGGGCGGGTGCTCGTCCAGGAGGGGTCGGCCACCTGGGCGCCGATCGCGTAGCTGATGGACGGCGGCCAGATGACGCCGATGTGCGAACCGGCCGGCACGATCCACCACCAGCGCAGCGCGTCGGCGAAGACGCAGCCGACACGCTGCAGATGGTCCAGGACGCGTTCCCCGTGTTCCCGGGGCATGCCCACGGCGTCGTATCCGAGGCTCGCGCGTAACCGCGCGGGGATCACCAGACGTCCGGACCGGATGCGGTCGTGCGTCGACGGCTCGGCGGGATTCGGGGACGGAGTGAAGCCGCCGGCCGACGGCTCGGAGGAGGACGGGATGGGGTCGCGGCTGCGCGATCGGTACATGGGGGGGACCCTTCGGCCGAGTGGGGGATGGGCCGGGCGGGGAGCCGGTGCCGGCCAGGCGGGCGTCAGGGCGGGGCGGGTTCGTCGGCGTCCGTGGCCAGTTCGGCCCAGACGATCCGCCCGGACCGGTGCGGGACGTCCGCCGTTCCCCAGTCGCTGCTGAGCTCTGTGACGAGCAGGAGACCGCGCCCGCCCTGGTCGTCGGGGCCGGGCCGACCGGGTACCGGGAGCGTGGGACCGCGATTCTGGTCCTCGACCTCGATCCGGAGGACTCCGTCCGTGATCCGCACCTCACAGACGATCCAGTCGCTCGCGGAGTGGGCGAGCGCGTTGGTGACGAGTTCGGAGGTCACGACGACAGCGTTGTCGCGGACGACTTCGCGGACGCCCCACGCGATGAGCAGTTCATCGACGGTTCTGCGGGCCAGGCCGACCGACGCCGGGGTCGCCGGCAGGCCGAACAGATGGCTGGGGCAAGAGAGTTGGTTCCCGGAGACGAGCCGGCCGGGGCCTTGCGGCCCAGGGAGTCGGCCAGGACGCCCGCCTCCGGGAGGTCGGTCCAACGGCTGGGGGAAAGAGGGCGGAACCATCGCCGTACGCCTTTCGTGTGCCTTCGCACCCTGGGCGGTGCCGGTGTCGCGCCGGCCGGCCGCGCACGAGGCGCGGATGGCGACCCGGCCGGGCCGACGCAGGTCGCAACCCTTTTCCCCCAACTGGGCTGCGCCGTCTCGCTCTTCGACGAGCTGTGACGACGTGCTTACTGTGACACCTGCCAACAACGCATCGCAACCGGCAAGTTGAAAATTGCACGTCGCGAAGTGCATGCTGCTTCCGCCAGGAAGTGATCGAAAGAGTCTGTGAAGAGCGAATCCCTGCCAGACTGCCGCCCGGAGCTGGAGGCGCAAGGGAGGTAGACCGTGACCGCGGAGACCGACTGGGGCGGAGTCCCCTCCGTCCTGCGCATGATCCTCGGCCGCCAGCTGGAGGAACTGCGGACCCGGGCGGGACTCACGTACGAGCAGGCGGGCGAGGCCATCGGTGTCAGCCACTCCACGATCCGCCGGATGGAGGCCGCCAAGGTGGCCCGGCTGCGCCTGGCGGACGCGGAAAAGCTGCTGCAGGTCTATGGGGTGACGGACCGTCAGGAGATCGACACCTTCCTGAAGTCTGTCCGCGAGGCCAGCAAGCGCGGCTGGTGGCACACGTACCGCGACGTCATGCCGGACTGGTTCGCCGCGTATCTGAGCCTGGAGCAGGCGGCGCTGCAGGTACGCGCCTACGAGAACGAGTTCGTCCACGGGCTGCTGCAGACCGAGGAGTACGCACGGGCCCTGCTGGGCGCGGGCAACCCGCACGCCCCCACCGAGGCCACGGAGCGCCGGGTCGCCCTCCGTATGCGCCGCCAGGAACTGCTGACCCGCGAGGCACCGCCGCGGGTGTGGGTCGTCATGGACGAGACGGTACTGAGGTGGCCGGTCGGGGGTGCCCCGGTGATGCGCGCCCAGGTCGACCACCTGATCGAGGTCAACCGGCTGCCCAACGTGACGTTGCAGATCATGCCGTTCGCCAACGGCCCGCACCCGGCCATGCGTGCCGGGGCGTTCCACCTCTTCCGGTTCCGGGCGGCCGAACTGCCCGACGTCGTCTATCTCAACGGCCTGGTGGGCGCTGTCTACCTGGACAAGGGCGACGACGTCGTGGTGTACCGCGAGGCCCTGGACCGGCTGGGTGCCCAGGCTGCGCCCGCCCGCAAGACCGAGGCCCTCCTCGGTGCGATTCGCAAGGAGCTCTGACGTGCACCACCCCATACGCAACGGCATACCGTCCCGGAACCTCGGCGCACGCGGCTGGACCAAGCCGTGGAGCGACGACGCCGGGGGCGCCTGCGTGGAAGTGAAGAAGCTCGCCGACGGAAGCGTCGCCGTACGCCAGTCGACCGACCCCGACGGCCCGGCGCTGGTTTTCACGCCCCGCGAGATGACGAGTTTCGTGGCGGGCGTGAAGGCGGGGGACGCCGACTTCCTCCTCTGAACTGCCCTTGTTTTACTGAGCGTTGATCCCGAAACTCCACGACTCGCATGGGAGACACGGCGTTGCCCGACAACGGATGGCCGGCCGACCGCATCGACACCGAGCACGCGCACTCCGCGCGGATCTACGACTACATCATGGGCGGGAAGGACTACTACCCCGCCGACAAGGAGGCGGGCGACGCCATGTCCCGGGAGTGGCCCGCGCTCCCGATCCACATGGTCGCCAACCGCGACTGGATGAACCGGGCCGTGCGCTGGCTCGCCGAGGAAGCGGGCGTACGCCAGTTCCTGGACGTCGGCACCGGCATCCCCACCTCCCCGAACCTGCACGAGATCGCCCAGCAGGTGGCTCCCGAGTCACGGGTGGTCTACGTCGACAACGACCCCATCGTCCTCACCCTCTCCCAGGGTCTGCTCTCCAGCACGGCCGAGGGCAGGACGTCGTACATCGAGGCCGACTTCCGGGACCCGTCCACGATCCTCGACGCGCCGGAGCTGCGCGAGACCCTGGACCTGTCCCGGCCGGTGGCGCTGACGGTGATCGCCATCGTGCACTTCATGCTCGACGCGGACGACGCGGTGGGCGTCGTACGGCGCCTGCTGGAGCCTCTCCCCTCGGGCAGTTACCTCGCGATGTCGATCGGCACCGCCGAGTTCGCGCCGCAGGAGGTGGGCCGCGTCGCCCGCGAGTACGCGGCCCGCGACATGCCGATGCGGCTGCGCACCATCGACGAGGCCCACGAGTTCTTCGAGGGTCTTGAGCTGGTCGAACCCGGCATCGTCCAGGTCCACAAGTGGCACCCGGACGGCACGGGCGAGCAGAACATCCGCGACGAGGACATCGCGATGTACGGGGCGGTCGCGCGCAAGCCGTGACCCCAGCCGGTCCCCGGAAATGATCGAGGGGCGGTTCCGGATCTCTCCGGAACCGCCCCTCATCCACGACTCTGTCGAGTCGGGACGACAGGATTTGAACCTGCGACCCCTTGACCCCCAGTCAAGTGCGCTACCAAGCTGCGCCACGTCCCGCTCGCGCCACACCCGTCAGTCCGGATGAACGCGCAGGTAAACCCTACCGCATACGGCGGGTCACTTCGGCGGCGTCGGGGTGTCGTGGGTCCGGTACATCGCCTGGATGTCCAACTCCAGCTGGACGGTGGGTCCCACGACGGCGATGCCCCGGGCCAGCATGCTTCGCCAGTTCAACGTGTAGTCCTCGCGATGCAATTCGGCCGTGGCCAGGGCCGCGCAGCGGAGTTCCTCGGCGTAGCCGCCGTTGACCGTGCCCAGATACGTGGTGTCCAGGTTCACCGAGCGGCTCACGCCGTGCATCGTCAGCGAGCCCTGGAGCGTCCACTTGCTGCCGCCCCGGTAGGCGAACCGGGTGCTGGCGAAGTCGATGTACGGGTAGCGCTCCACGTCGAGGAAGTCGCCGGAGCGCAGGTGGTTGTCGCGCGTGGTGTTGCCGGTGGTGATGCTGGACGCGTCGATACGGACGTGGACCCGGGAGTCGGTCATCTCCTGGGCGACCTGGATACCGCCCTGGAACCGCTCGAACCGGCCGTGCACATGGGCCATGCCGACATGCTTGGCGATGAACCGGATCGCGGTGTGCGGCGGGTCGAAGAGCCAGGTGCCGGGCGGCGGGAGTTCCTGTGCGCGGCCGGGCTGGAGCCACACCCGTTCCGTGGGCTCGGCGAGCCCGGCGACGATCTCGACCGTCTCCTGGTGCGGCTGGAGCCCCTGGGCGGAGACGAGGAGGCTGTAGCGGCCGGGCGGCAGCGCCGCGAGGAAGAAGCCGTACGGGTCGGTCGTACCGGAGGCCGTGACACGGTGCGAGTCGAGAGCCGTCACCGTCACGTCGGCGGAGGCCATGGGCACGCCCATCGGGTCGACGATCTCCCGGCCGAGGCCGCCCGCGCCGGGCGGGAGGGGGAGCGAGAGGCCCGCCGCCGTGGCGGAGGCGCCTTGGGGCAGCCAGCGCCGGAGCAGTGCGAGGGCCATGGTGATCACCTTTCTTCACAGCAGTCGTACGCTGCCGATCATGAAGGCTTCGGCGCCGCCGCGGGTGTCTCAAATCGAGACACCCGCTCCGCCGCCTCCCGACTCCTCGTAGCGGGCGACGATCGGCTCCAGGTAGTCCGCGTGCGGGCCGACCAGGAGCGGGAGTTGGGCCGTCGAGTGGATCAGGGCGACGCGGTCCAGTTCCGGCTCGCGCCCCTGCGCCTTCTCCGCCGCCGCCATGGCCTCGTACCGCTCACGCAGCCGCGCCGCCGGGAGCGACGGCGCGCGGAACAGGACGCCGATACTGCCGTTGCCGGCGCGGGTGACGTTCCAGAAGGCGAGATCGTCGGGCCGGGTGTCGATGCCGGTCTCCTCGACCAACTCCCGTGCGGCATGCCGGTTCAGGGCCCTCATGTCGAGCGGCTCGTCGCCTTCGGGGGGTTCGAGCGAGCCGCCCGGCAACTGCCAACGCCCGGGTGCTGCCGTCGAGTTCGACATGCGGCCGACCAACAGACGCCCGTCGTCCGCCGGTTGGAGGACGGCGACGAAGAAGGACGGGAGCCACGAGGTGCAGCCGGGGACGCGGCGGAGGGCGAAGTGCCGGAACGTCGTCCTGACCCAGGAGACGGTCAGGTCGTCCGGTCCCTCCCGTTCCGCGCCCGCGCACACCAGGACCGGCCCGTCGAAGAAACTCGGGTTGACCCGCACCAAGTCGTCCCACACCCGGTCCATGGCCAGCCGCTCCTCGGGCGTGAGCCGAGGAGCGGCGGTCTCGACGAGCCGGAGCCGACGCACATCCAGGAGTTCCCCGCCAAAACCCCGCGCGTTCTGTTCGATCATCACGTCATGCTGGCATACGGGACAGGTCAGTTGAGGGCTCCGGGAGCCATCACCGACGCCTCCTCCTCCGCCTTCAGGAGCGCCGACTCGGAGCCCCCGACCGTCTTTCCTCCGCTACGGCCGGACCGTCGCGGCACCAGGAGCGCGGCCAGCGCGGCGCCGAGGAGCAGCACCGCCAGCAGCGTGAACCCGTGGGTGTACCCGGAGTCGTAGGGCAGGCCCGAGGGCTGGAGGCGGCCGGTGACCAGGACGCTGGTCACCGCGGCGCCGATGGAGCCGCCGATGGTGCGGATGTTGGCGTTCATGCCGGTGGCGGCGCCGGTCTGCTCGGGCGGGACGCTGCCGACGATGAGGTTGGCCATGGAGGCGAAGGCGAGTCCGATGCCGAGGCCGAAGATGCCTGCCACCAGGGCGATCTGCCACTGCTGGTCGTGCCAGAGGGCGAGGATCGTGCAGGCGACCGCGCCGAGCGCGGCACCGGTGGTGAGCAGGGCCTTGGCGCCGACGATCGGTTCCAGGCGGCCGCTGAGCACGCCCGAGACGAACATCGCGATCAGCATCGGGAGCATGAGGAGTCCGGACGCGGTCACGCTGGCGCCGAAGCCGTAACCCGCGGACGACGGGGTCTGGACGAAGCCGGGCAGGAAGGACCAGATCGCGTACATGCCGGCGCCGAACAGCAGCGCGGCGGTGTTGGTGGTCCACACGGACGGCAGGCGCATCACCTTGAGGTCGATGAGCGGGCTGCTGGAGCGGGCCTCGGACAACAGCCAGGCCGCGAAGAGGACGACGGCCGCGGCGAACAGGCCGACGACCCGCACGGAGCCCCAGCCCCAGATGCCTGCCTGGCTCAGCGGCAGCAGCAGGGCGACCAGCCAGCTGGAGAGGAGCACGGCGCCGAGCCAATTGACGTGCCCCTGGGCGCGGTTGGGCGACTCGGGGACGTAGCGCACGGCGATGAGGGTGGTGACGGCGACTATGCCGACGGGGAACCAGAACAGCCAGCGGTAGTCGAGCGCGGTCACGATGGGCCCTGCGGCCACCATGCCGACGCCACCGCCCGCGGCGATCACGGCGGACAGGTTGCTGATGCTGCCCGGGACTCGGGACGCGTCGAACTCGTCGCGGATGATGCCGAAGGACAGCGGGAACAGCGCGCCGCCGACGCCCTGGACGACCCGGGCGATGATCAGCACGCCGATGTTGGGCGCGAGCGCGGCGACCAGACAGCCCGCGAGGACGGCCAGGAGGACGGCGACGAGGGTGCGCTTCTTGCCGACCAGGTCGCCGACGCGGCCGAGTATCGGGGTGAAGACCGAGGCGGACAGCAGGTAGGCCGTCATCACCCAGGTCGCGGTGGACTGGGAGGTGTGGAGCGCGTGCTGGACGGTCGGCAGGGCCGGCGCGATCAGCGACTGCAGCATGGAGAACACGCCCGCACCGGTCGCGAGGACCGCGAAGGTGAGGCGGGAGGACTTGCGGGGCATCGAGAGCCTCTCCGGAACAAGCGAACGGGGGTGCGCCCGCGCATTGCTCAACGGCGGAACGCGCCCACACTGCTAAAGTGGAGGTACCCCTCCACCATAACGGAGGCACACCTCCGGTTCAACCGGGCCCCACCCAAGGGAGGCACCCGTGACGGCCCAGCCGTTCCCCGTCAGCGAGATCGTCGCGGCCCAGAGACCCCACCGCAAGGACGCCGCCCGCAACTACGACGCCCTGCTGACCGCCGCCCGCGAGGCCTTCGCGGAGCACGGCTCGGAGGCCTCGCTGGAGGACATCGCGCGCCGCGCGGGCGTCGGCATCGGCACGCTGTACCGCAATTTCCCGACCCGCCGGGCCCTCTTCGAGAGCGTCTACGCGGACGAGGTGAACGCGCTGTGCCAGGTCGCCCTGGCCGTCGCCGACCAGGAGCCGTGGGAGGCGCTGGCCTCGTGGCTGAACCGTTTCGCGGGCTACATGGTGACCAAGCAGGCGGTGCGCGAGGCGCTGGACAACGACTCGGAGATCTTCGGGACCTGCCGCGAGTCGATGTTCTCGGCGGGCGGTCCGCTGTTCGAGCGCGCGCAGAAGGCGGGCACGGCCCGCACGGACATGGATTTCGGTGATCTGCTGCGCCTGGTGGCCGGGGTCACCGGGACGAAGTTCGTGGACGACGCCCAGCGCGACCGCGTCCTGGCGATCGCACTGGACGGCGTCCGCACGAACCACTGACCCCACGAACCACTGACCGCGCGGACCGCTGACCGCGCAGACCACTCAACGGCCGTTTACGCGGGAGGAGTTCCCTCGTACGCCGCGCGCAGCAGCGCGAGCACCCCGTCCTCGGTGACCGGCCGGGGGTTGGCGTACGCCTGGCTCACCGCCTGCGCGGCAGCCGTCGCCAAGTCGCCCTCCCTCAGGCCGAGTTCGGCGAGCGAGCGCGGCGCGTCGAGCCGGCGCGCCAGGTCCCACAGGGCGCGCGGGGCATCCTCGGCGTCCAGCGCGCGGGCCACGGTGGCGGCGGCTTCCGGTGCGGCGGGCGCGTTGTACGCCAGCGCGTACGGCAGCACCACGGTGTGCGTCTCGGCGTGCGGCAGACCGAAGGTGCCGCCGAGGACGTGGCACAGCTTGTGGTGCAGGCCCATGGTCGTGGCGCCGAGGCAGGAGCCGCACAGCCACGCCCCGTACAAGGCACCGCCCCGGGCCGCCAACAACCTTGGTTCGGCGGCCAGTTGGGGCAGCGCGCTCGAAAGCGCCGCTACGCCCTCCTCCGCCATGAGGCCGATCAGGGGCGAGGTGTCCGGGGCGTACAGGGCCTCCACGGCGTGCGCGATCGCGTTGATGCCGCTGGTCACCGTGAGCGGGACGGGGAGTTCCAGGGTGAGTTCGGGGTCGTAGACGACGCTGCGGGGCAGGACGGCGGGGTCGCGGCCGGTGCGTTTGGCGCCGTTCTCGGTGAGGCCCCAGACCGGGGTCATCTCGGAACCGGCGTAGGTGGAGGGCACGGCGATCAGCGGGAGGCCGGTGCGCAGGGCGATCGCCTTGCCGAGGCCGACCGCCGAGCCGCCGCCGACCGCGACGCAGCCGTCGGCGCCCAGCGTGCGGGCCAACTCGACCGCGCGGTCGGCGACTTCGACCGGGACGTGCATCTTCGCCTCCGCGTGCACCCCGACGCACACCTCCCCCAGCGAGTCGGCGACCGCCCGCGCGGTCTCGGCGCCCCTGGCGCCCGAGAGCACCAACACCCGTCGCAGACCGAGCCGTTCGGCCTCACCGGCGGTCGCGGTCAGCGCGGCGCCGGGGCGGAAGACGACGCGCATGGGCTGGGCGTCGTAGGCGAAGTCCAGGAAGTTCTTCATGCTCGGTCCAGGACGAGGTCGAAGCGGGCGTGACGGAAGGGGTTCTCGATGCCGAACTCCCGTGCCAGGGACGGGTCGTCGGTCGGGGTGAAGTCCTCGACGAGGCTCTGTTTGACGGCGAAGACGGCGTCGGAGTCCAGGTAGTCGCTGCCCGCAACGAAGATGTGGGTGGTGACCGGGGTGTGGCCCTCGGCCGAGGCGATGAAGTGGATGTGGGCGGGGCGGTAGGGGTGACGGCCCGTCGCTTTGAGGAGTTCGCCGACCGGGCCGTCCGTGGGGATGGGGTACGGGCTCGGTACGCAGGTGCGGAACCAGAAGCGGCCCTCGGCGTCCGCGGTGAACAACCCCCGTCCGTTGCCCGGGGGTTGGACGTCCGGCTGCTGCACGTCGTAGAAGCCGTTGCCGTCGGCCTGCCACACGTCGAGGAGCGCGCCGGGGAGCGGGGTGCCGTCGCCGGAGACGATCCGGCCGCTGACCACGCAGGGCTCGCCGCCGCCCAACAGGTCGATGTTCGCGCCGAGTTCGCGGACCGGGGACTCGGTCATGTGGAAGGGGCCCAGCACCGTCGACTCGGTGGAACCGGCCGCGTGGTCGCCGTTGATGGTCTCCACCAGCATCGACAGGCCGAGCACGTCCGACAGGAGGATGAACTCCTGCCGGGTGTCCGTGCACATCTTCCCGGTCTCCGTCAGGAAGCCGATCGCCCGCTCCCACTCCGCCTGGGTCAGGCGGGTCTCCCGCGCGAACGCGTGGAGGTGCCGGATCAGACCGGTCAGCAGTTCACGCAGGCGGGGATCGGCCGTCCCCTCCAGACTGGCGACGGCCTCGTCCGTGACGGTGACGTCAGTGGTCATTGCGGCTCCCTACCCTGTGCGAACTGCCCCTGTGTGAACTGGCCCCATGTGAAATGTCAGCCGTGCCCGAGGATGCGTCGCAACGCGTCCGTGAGCAACTGTCCCGCGTTCTCGGCCGCGTCGGCGTGGCGGAAAGCGACATAGCCGTCGGGGCGGACGAGGAGCGCGCCACCGTCGGACACCTCGCTCAGGCGGGCCCAGTCGCCGTACGGGTCGTCGTACTCCTGGCCGGGGCCGATGACGACGGTGGCGATGTCCAGGGGGTGTGCCTCGGCCGCGCGCACCCAGGCCTCGCCGCCGATGCCGGTGACGAGGGTGAAGCGGCCCTTGCCCACCGTGTCGAGGGTCGAGACGGTGCGGGTGCCGGAGGTGATCCAGGCGTGCGGGAGTTTCGCGCCGGGGCGTGAGCTGGGCTGGTGGAACAGTTCGCGGTCGCGTTCGAAGCCGGGGTCGGGCGTGCCGTCGGGGACGACCGCGGTCGAACTCTCCGCGGAATAGCGCTGGTTGAGGTCGACGCCGTGCGCGTTGAACTCGTACACCTTGAAGGCGATCGCCTCGCGCAGCGCGGCCCGCTGCTTGGCGGCGGCCGCGGTGGCGTCCTTGCGTGCCTCGATGTTGGCCCACAACTGCTCGGGCGTCTGCGGGGAAAGACCGTCCAGCGCCTCGAAGATGGGGGCGGTCTCGCCGATGGACTTGTTGGCCCGGGTGACGATCTGCTTGCCGACGGGCGCGCGTTCGGCGTCGTAGGAGTCGAGGAGTTTCGGTGTGGCGGTGCCGTCGAGGACCAGCTTGAGCTTCCACGCCAGGTTGTAGGCGTCCTGGATCGACGTGTTGGAGCCGAGCCCGTTCGACGGCGGGTGGCGGTGTACGGCGTCACCGGCGCACAGGACACGGCCGTTGGCGTAGGTCTCGGCGTACATCTCGTTGACCGTCCACGCGGAGGACGACCTGATGGTCACCGGGATGTCGTCGTCACCGACCAACTGCCGTACGACGGACAGCGCGTACTCCTCGGTGAGGTCGGGGGCGCCGGCGCTCACGTCGTACCCCCACACGATCAGCCACTCGTTCCAGGGCTTGACGCAGCGCACCAGGCCCGCGCCGATGCCGCCGACGGTGGCGCCGGGGGCGAGCACCCAGTAGAGGGTGGAGGGCCGGTGCGCGGTGTATTTCGACAGGTCCGCGTCGAAGACGATGTTGATGCTGCCCGCGACGCCCATCTGGCCGCCCATCGGCAGCCCGGCGTCCTCGGCGACCTGCGAGCGGCCGCCGTCGGCGCCGATGAGGTACTTGGCGCGGATCTGGTACTCGTCGCCGCGCAGCCGGTCCTCGACCGTGACGGTGACGCCGTCCTCGTCCTGCTCGAAGGACTTGTAGACCGTGCTGAAGCGGACGTTGGAGCCGCGCGCGAGCGCCGCGTCGATGAGCACCGGCTCCATCAGGTGCTGCGGCATGTCGCACATGCGGGTCGGGCTGGCGAGGTCGTGGGCGGCCTGCACGAGCGGCTCGTTGCCCCAGGAACGGATCCGGCCCAGCTCCTCGCCGGCCAGGCTGGTGCAGAACGTGGTGTTGCCCATCAGGTGCTGCGGTGTCGCCTTGGCCAGCACCTCGTCCTCGACGCCGAGGTCGCGCAGGATCTCCATCGTGCGCTGGTTGGTGATGTGCGCGCGGGGCGTCCTGGTGAGGCGCGAGTAGCGCGTGACGACGATGTGCGGCACGCCGTAGGTGCTCAGCGCCAGCGCGGCACAGGCCCCGGCCGGGCCGCTGCCCACGATCAGTACGTCGGTCTCGACAACGTGCACGGCGGGACGCTCCAGGGGTGAGGCAGGGGTGCGACGGAGGTGGTGCGGGTTGAGACAGGGGGAGGCAGGTCGGGACAGGGTGAGGCAGGTTGAGGCAGAGGTGAGAAAGGCACCGACTCTTCACGATCATGGTGCGGGCCGGACCTGCGCGGGTGTCTCATTACGAGACAGTTACAGCCCCTCGGCGGCCGCCGCCACGGGCCCGATACGGTGAGAGGCGTCATGACCACCCTGGATCACTCCCCCGCCCTCGCCCCGCTCCGCCGGGCACGCGAGCGGTTCCTGAGCGGCCGCCCGCTGCCCGACGACGTCCCGGACGAGGTCCTCGCGGCCTGGCGCCGGGCCCGCTTCTTCGGTGTACGGCACGACCTCGATGGACCGGTCCACGAACCCGAACTGCCCGCCGATTCCGCCCTGTTGGAGGCGGCGCGACCCGCGCTGGACCGCATCGCGCCGGCGCTCGGGCACTCGGCGATGCTCCTCACCGACGAGCGGCTGCGGGTGCTGTGGACCACGGGCGAGGTGCCGGGTGACGACCGCTGCCGCGACCTGTCCGAGCGGGAGGTGGGCCACAACAGCGCGGCCCTCGCCCTGCGCACCCGCCGCCGGGCCGAGGTGCACGGCCCCGAGCACTTCCTCGACGTGTGGCAGGACGTGTCCGCCGTCAGCGTGCCGCTGCTCGCCCCGGATTCCGGGCAGGTACTGGGCACGGTGACCGTGGCGTCGGCCCTGTGCGCGGGTTGCGGCCCGCACCCGGGCGCCGCCCTCGCCGAGGCGACGGCCACGGCGGTCGAAGCGGAACTACTCGCCCGCTCCCGCACCGCCGAACGGGTGCTCCTCGACGCCTACACCCGGGCAACCACCCACGGCCCGGCCCGCGCGATCGTCGCCCTCGACGGCCGCAACCGCCTCATCAGCGAGGCCGCGGTCCGCCTCGCGACACCGCAGGTACTGGCCGCGCTGGAACGGTCCAGCACGAGCGAGCGCGCCTCGGGTGCACGGCCGGCCCAGGACTCGCGGATGCCTCAGGCCAGCGGGGGCGGTTCGGTGGTGGAACGGTCCAACGATGCCGGGGGCGGTCCTGCGGTGGAACGGTCCAACGATGCTGGGGGCGGTCCTGCGGTGGAACGGTCCAACGATGCCGAGGGTGGTCGGAGCCGGGAGCGGCAGGCCGACACTGGGTGCGGTTCTGCGCTGGAACGGTCCAACCCCGCCGGACGCCGTCCGGTCCCGGAGCAGTCCTACGGTGTGACGCTCCCCGCCGACGCCGGATGCACCGCCGAGATCACCCCCGTACGGCATGAGGGCCGCATCCTCGGGATCGTCGCCGTCCTGGAAGCGCGCGCCGCCGAAGTTCCGGTGCCGCGTCTCGTGCCGCGCCCGGCGCTGGCGCTCGCGGGTGGTTCGGTGCCGTGGCGGCACGCGGTCGCGCGGGCGGTGGAGCTGGCCCGGGTGCACGAGCCGCTCCTGCTGACCGGAGAGCGCGGGAGCGGCAAGACCGCGCTGGCCCGTGAACTGCTCGGCGGGACCGTGCCGTTGGTCGCGGATGCCGCCGAGTCGCCCGAACTCGGCGTGAAGTACAGCGAGTTGGCCGACGGTCGCCCGCTGCTCCTGCGGCACGCCGAACGGCTCGCCCAGCCGGACGTCGCCGCGCTCAACTCATTGCTCGACGAACACCCCGACGTCTATCTGCTGGTCACCTACACGCCCGGAACTCCCCCGGGCCCGTGCTTCCAGCGCCTCCTGGACACCTTGGCGGCCCGGTCGGTGACCGTGCCCGCGTTGCGGGAACGCCCGGAGGACGTACGCGAGTTGCTGCCGGTCCTCGCGCCCCGCCCGGCTCCGGGACAGCCGCCGCTCACCTGGACCCTGGACGCGTTGCGCGCCCTGGAGGAGCATCCCTGGCCCGGCAACGTCACCGAACTCGCCCATGTCGTCAGGGCGTTGGCGGAACACCGGCGTGTCACCGGGCCCGTGCGGCGGGCCGAGCTGCCCGATCCCGTGCGGGAAGGCCCCGCGGCCCGGCGGCTCAGCCCCATGGAGCATGCCGAGCGCACCGCGATCCTCGCCGCGTTGCGTCGGCACGGCGGCAACAAGGCGCGGGCGGCTGCCGCGTTGGGGATCGGGCGGGCGACGCTGTACCGCAAGCTCCGCGGCTACCGGGACCTGCCGTAGGGCGTTTCGTGGGCGGGTACCGTCGCGCGAGCAGGCCCAACGCGCCTATTTGATCAGGGCGTTGGCCACGACGACCACCACCCCCAGCAGCGCGTCCACCGCCCCGATGGCCACGGCCGCCACCCAACTCCGCGCCGACCAGCGGGCCGTGACCAGCCCCAGGCAGAACAGCAGAGCGATGTTGAGGACGAACGCCGCGTACTCGACGCCGTTCGCGGGCCACCAGCCCCAGCCCGCCCCGGCGAGCAGCAGCACGGTCGGCAGCGCGGCGGCGACCAGGGGCCACTCGTCGCGCAGGGCGCGCAGGGCGTCCCAGCGGCGGTGCGGGGCGCGCTCGGCGATGTAGTGGGCGTACCCGTGGGCGAGCGCCGAGGCCGCGGCGGTCACCAGCAGCCACAGGGCGTCGTAGCGGCGGCTGGCCCTGTCGGTGTGGCCGTACTGGGTGAGCGCGGCGACCATCGAGCAGGCGAGGACGGAGCCGTAGACGCCACCGAAGAGGATGTTCTCCCGGGTCTCGTGCGGGTGCCGCTCGGGGACCGCCGCCGTGGTCTGCGCCATGCCCTCCACGATCACCCGGCCCCGCCCGGGCCGCCACTCCGCGACGAAGTGTCCCCCCACCTGGGCCGATACCCCACACAGTGTCCACGCCTGGACCGGTCCACCCCGGCTAGGGTCGCGGCATGACGCACAGTTTCGTAGTCCGCATCCCCGACGCCGAGCTCGAACCCGAGCCGCTCGACCCGGCGCAGATCGTCTCCGGTACGCCCGAGGTCACCGGGAAGGTCGTGTGGGAGTCCGCGGACGGCAGGCAGGTCCGCGGGATCTGGCAGATCACGCCGGGTGTGGTCACCGACACGGAGGCGGACGAGCTGTTCGTCGTGATCAGCGGGTCGGCCACGATCGAGGTCGAGGGCGGGGAGACGCTGACGGTCGGTGCCGGGGACATGGCCGTGCTGCGCGAGGGCGACCGTACGACGTGGACCGTGCACGAGACGCTGCGCAAGGCGTACGCGATCAATCTCTGAACGGGCTCAATCTCTGAACGGGCTCAACTCAGCGTCGACACCGGCAAGTTGTAGGGCGTGACGACCTGGATCGCGGACGGCAGGGCCGGGCCCGCGGGCGGCAGGGCGTCGTGGGCGCGCATCACGATGCGGCAGGCCTCGCGGACGTCCTGGCGCAGGTCGTGGTGGAGGACGGCGGACAGCCGCTGCTCGTGCAGCAGCCGGGTGTTGTCGTGGTCGAGGTCGTGCGCGACGAACACGGCGCACTCGCGGCCGAGGTCGGCGAAGGCGCGCAGGGTCGCGATGTTGCCGCCGCCGATGGAGTAGACCGCGCGGATGTCCGGGTCGCGCTTGAGAGCGGCCCGGACGAGTTCGTACTGGGTGGCGTCCAGGCCGTGGCCCTCGGTGATCTCGACGAGGGCGCGTTCCGGGTAGCGGGCGCGCATGGTGCTGCGGAAGCCCATCTCGCGTTCTTCCTCGTTGCGGAAGAAACCGCTGCTCAGGCTGGTGAGGACGTTGCCGGGGCGGTCGCCGAGCCACTGGCCCATGAGGTAGGCGGCCGTGGCGCCCGCCGCCCGGTTGTCTATGCCGACGTAGGCCAGGCGGGCGCTCGCGGGCAGGTCGGTGACCAGGGTGACGACCGGGATGCCGGCGGCGACGAGCCTGCCGACGGCCGCGGTGATCTCGGGGACGTCCGGCGCCTTGAGGATGACGCCCTGCGAGCCGCGCCGCACGATCCGGTCCAACGTCCCGACCAGCTCCTTCACCGGCGCGGTCTCCCGGAAGTGGAAACGTGAGCGCACTACGGCCGGGTGCAGGTCGGGCAGCTCGGCCTCCAGCGCGTTCCGTACGGCGGTGGAGAAGCGCTCCGGCGTCTGCATCACGATGTCGATCATGAACGTACGGCCGACGAGCCTGACCTGGGTGCGCTGCCGGTCGAGATCGGCGATGGCCTGGCGCACCTCACGCTCGGTGCTCTCGCGCACACCGCCCCTGCCGTTCAGGACCCGGTCCACGGTGGCCTCGCTGAGACCCGCCTGACGTGCGATTTCACGGATCGGGAAAGGGTGGCCCACCGGTCGTCTCCTTGAGGGGTTTTTGATGGCTGGCTGCTGGTTGTTCGAAGGGTTTGTACTGACAAGAATGACAGGACAGCACCGCTCCGTGACCCGAGGGGACGACGATGTCCTTCACATCAGCAGAAACCCGCGCCTGGCTCACCGAGCAGGACTGCGACCTCGACGCCTTCCGCGCCCTCGTCGAGCAGCCGACCGACCTGGCCGACTTCCCGTACGCGTCCTCGGTCGAGCGGAACGTCCTCGTCTACGACAGCGACCGGCTCCGCAAGTCCGTGGCGGCCGGTGAGCATCGCGAGGTGCAGGCCGAGCTGGTGCGGGCGTTCGCCGAGGGGCCCGGCATCGTGGTCCTTCAGGGCGCCTTCCCGGATCTGTCGGTCGTGGACCGTTCCACCGAGGTGTTCGAGGCCCTGATCGCCGAGCAGCGCGCGTCGGGCGCGGGCGCCGGTGACCACTTCGCGAAGCCGGGGGCCAACGACCGGGTGTGGAACGCGCTGGAGAAGGCCGCGCTCTACGACCCGGAGGCGTTCGCCGACTACTACGCGAACGACATCCTGGCGCTGGTGTCCGTCGCGTGGCTCGGCCCGGGCTACCAGGTCACCTCGCAGATCAACGTGGTCCACCCGGGCGGCGCCGCACAGACCGTGCACCGCGACTACCACCTCGGGTTCCTCACGAACGAGGCCGCCGCCGGGTATCCGGCGCACGTGCACCGCCTCTCCCCCGTGCTCACGCTCCAAGGGGCGGTCGCCCACTGCGACATGCCGGTCGAGTCGGGGCCGACGATGTACCTGCCGCACTCCCAGAAGTACGAGCCGGGCTATCTGGCGTGGCGACTGCCGGAATTCCAGGCCTACTTCGAGGCCAACCACATCCAACTCCCACTCGCCAAGGGCGATGCCGCGTTCTTCAACCCCGCGCTCTTCCACGCGGCCGGCACCAACCGCACGGCGGACGTGCGGCGGATGGCCAACCTGCTCCAGGTGTCGTCCGCGTTCGGGCGGGCGATGGAGACGGTGGACCGCGAGGCCGTCAGCAACGCGGTCTTCCCGGTGCTGCTCAAACGCAAGGCCGAGGGTGCGAGTGAGGAATGGCTGGACACGGTCGTCGCGGCGAGTGCCGAGGGCTATCCGTTCCCGACCAACCTCGACAACGACCCACCGGTCGAGGGGCTGGCCCCTCCTTCGCAGGCCGACCTCGTGCGGCGCGCGGTGCGTGAGGGGTGGGACCCGCAGGCGCTCCGCGGAGAGCTGCGGGCCGGTGCCGAGCGGCGCGAGAGCTGAGGAACACCATGGGATCCACGGAACGTACGGGGCTCACAGGGCTCCTCGACGGCAAGGTCGTCCTCGTCAACGGCGGCAGCCAGGGCGTGGGGGCCGCGATCGTGCGGGCGGCGGTGCGCGAGGGGGCGGTGGTGACCTTCACCGGTCGCCGCGCCGAGCCCGGTGATGCCCTGGTGGCGGAACTGGCCGAGGCGGGCGGCAAGGCGACGTTCGTACGGGCCGACCTGTCCGACGCCGAGCGGGCGAAGGGCGCGGTGGCCGAGGTGATCGCCGCGCACGGACGTGTCGACTGTCTGGTGAACTCCGCCGGACTCACCTCGCGCGGCTCGCTGCTGGACACCACGCCGGAACTGTTCGACCAGCACATGGCGATCAACCTGAAGGCACCGTTCTTCGCGATGCAGGCCGCGGTCGCCGACATGACCTCCCGCTCCGCACCCGGCACGATCGTCAACATCGGCTCCAACTGCGCCCACGGCGGGCCCCCTCACCTCGCCCCGTACTCCACGGCCAAGGCCGGCCTCGCGGGCCTGACCCGCAACGCCGCACACGCGCACCGCTTCGACCGGATCCGCATCAACACCGTCAACATCGGCTGGACCGCGACCGAGGGCGAGGACGCCATCCAGCGGACCTTCCACGGCGCCGGGGACGACTGGCGCCAACAGGCCGCCGAACGGCTGCCGATGGGCAAGCTCGGCCAACCGGACGAGATCGCCGACTTCGTGGTGTTCCTGCTGTCCGACCGGTCCGGGGTGGTCACCGGTTCGGTGATCGACTGGGACCAGAACGTCCTGGGCGCCCTCGACTGACCTGTGCCGTCCGGCAATTGGACCGCTCCAAGACAACCACCGCACGACACCCGCACCTCTCAAGAAAGCAAGAGCCCTCATGCGCATCGGAATCCTCGGCCTCGGCCGCATCGGCGCCTTCCACGCCGAGACCCTGTCCGGACTCGACGTCGTCGAGTCCCTCGTCGTGGCCGACCCGTTCGCGGAGGCCGCCAAGAAGGCCGGCGAGCGGTTCGGCGCCGAGGTAGCGGACTCCCCCGAGGCCGTGCTGGCCGCCGGGATCGACGGTGTCGTCGTCGCCGCGGCGACCGACGCCCACCCCGGCCTGATCCTGGCCGCCGTGGAGGCGGGTATCCCCGTCTTCTGCGAGAAGCCCGTCGCGAAGACGATGGCCGAGGGCGTCCAGGTCCTCAAGGCCGTCGAGGGCAGCAGCGTGCCGATCCAGATCGGCTACAACCGCCGCTTCGACGCCGGTTTCGTCAACGCGCGCGCCGCCGTGCAGTCCGGTGAGCTGGGCAAGCTGCACACCGTGCGCTCCACCACGCTGGACCCGGCGCCGCCGCCGGCCGCGTACATCGCCGCGTCCGGGGGCATCTTCCGGGACTGTTCCGTGCACGACTTCGACATCATCCGCTGGGTCACCGGCCGTGAGGTCACCGAGGTGTACGCGGTCGGCGGCAACCGGGGCGCCGAGTACATCAAGGAGGCGGGCGACGCCGACACCACCGGCGCGATCCTGACCCTCGACGACGGCACCATCGCGGTGGTCTCCAACTCCCGCCACAACGCCCGGGGTTACGACGTCCGCATGGAGATCCACGGCTTCACGGACTCCATCGCCGTGGGTCTGGAGGACAAGCTGCCGCTGCGCTCGGTCGAGCCGGGCGTGACGTTCCCGGCGGGCACCCCGCACGACTTCTTCATGGACCGCTTCACGGCGGCCTACCGCGCCGAACTCACCGCGTTCACCGAGGTCGTCGCCGGCACCCGCCCCTCCCCCTGCACGGTCGCGGACGCCCTGGAGGCCGGCTGGATCGCCGACGCCTGCACCCTGTCGCTGCACGAGCACCGCCCGGTCACCATCCAGGAGGTACGGGAGGCATGAGCGGTCCGGGCCGGGAACCACTGCGCATCGGAGTACTGGGAGCGGCTCGGATCACCGAGCAGTCCCTGATCGGTCCGGCCCGGACCACCGGCCACCGCATTGTCGCGGTGGCCGCGCGGGACCGGTCCAGGGCGGAGGCGTACGCCGCCGCGCACCGCGTCGAACGGGTGGCGGACTCGTACGCCGACCTGATCGCCGACCCGGAGGTGGAGGTCGTCTACAACCCGCTCGCCAACGGACTGCACGGACCGTGGAACCTCGCCGCGCTCGCGGCGGGCAAGCACGTCCTGTCGGAGAAGCCGTCGGCGAGCAACGCGGAGGAGGCCGCCGAGGTCCGGGAGGCGGCCGCGAAGTCCGGGACGGTCTTCATGGAGGCGTTCCACTACCTCTTCCACCCGGTCACCCGGCGCCTGCACGAACTGCTGGCCTCCGGTGAACTCGGCGAACTCCGGCACGTCGAGACGCTCGTGGCGATCCCGGCCCCGCCGGACACCGACCCGCGCTGGTCCCTGGACCTGGCCGGCGGCGCCGTGATGGACCTGGGCTGCTACAGCCTGCACGCCCTGCGCACGCTGGCCCCCTGGGCGGGCGGCGCACCCCGCCTCGTCTCGGCCCGCGGCGGCGAACACGCGGGCGCCCCCGGCGTCGACGAGTGGCTGGACGCCAACCTCGTCTACCCCAGCGGCGCCACGGGCACCGCCCGCTGCCACATGGCGTACGACGAACTGGTCATGAGCTGCCGCATCACCGGCAGCCGGGGCGAGGCCTTCGCCCCGAACTTCGTCCTTCCCCAACTGGACGACCGCATCGTCATCCGCACCACGGACGGCGAACGCACGGAACGCCTCGGCCGCCGCTCGTCCTACACCTACCAACTGGAGGCGTTCGCCGCCCGGTTGAGGAACGGCGCGCCCCTGCCCCTGGGACCGGACGACGCGGTCGCGACGATGACCCTCATCGACGACGCCTACCGCGCGGCGGGGTTCGCGCCCCGGCCGCGGGTGTCGGTTCTGCGGTAGACGAAGGTCGGGTACGGCTGCCCGACCAACCGCTCCCACGCCCGGACGATGTCGATGTCGTCCGGGCGTTCCGCACGGGCCCGGGCGAACGTGATGACGCAGCGGGCGTGGACGTCGGCGGCGGCGCTCCGGCGGGTGAGGGCGAGCAGGGAACGCAGCGCGGCGACCGCCTCCTCGGGCCGACCGGCGCCCAGCCCGGCCAGCGCCGCCCTGGTGAGCGCGACGGACAGACCGGAGACCGTGAGCGCCAGGTCGGCGTCCGTACGGGGGTCTCCGGGCGGGTCCCGCAGGAACGACTCCGCCTCCTCGTAGCAGGCCACGGCGGCCATGTGGTCGCCGGTACGGCCGAGAGCCCGGGCGAGGACCCGCAGCCGACGCGCGATCAGCGGACGGTAGGTCTCGCGGTCGGACTCGACGAACGGGCGGGGCCGCGCAGTGCAGCAGCGCGGCCCCGAGCAGCGCACCGCCCACACCGGGAGTAGTGACTCGTGCCGTCACGCGCAGCATGCGCACCGGCCCCATCCGCGCCCCCCTGCCCTCCTCGTTCGAGGACAAAAGACGGCTGCGAGTGGGCAGTTGGTTGCAGGGTGTGCCGCCTCGCCGGAGCGGCTACCGGTAGAACCCGGGCCGCTCCACCAACTCCACCTCCACCCGAACCCCTTCCTCCAACGCCCGAACGCCCGCCTCGCACACGGCCGCCGCCGCGTACCCGTCCCACACGCTCGGCCCGGTCACCTCGCCGCGGCGGGTCGCGTCGACCCAGGTCTGGACCTCGCGGTCGTAGGCGTCGGCGAAGCGTTCGACGAAGTCCTGGGCGATGGTGCCGCCCCAGCGGCCGGCCATGTTGGTGACCATGGCGTGGCCGTCGCCGATGCGGGCGGTGCCGCGTTCGCAGACGACCTCGGCCTGGACCTGGTAGCCGAAGCCGCAGTTGACGAACATCTCGACGTCGACGATCGCGCCGCCGTCGGTCTCGAAGACGACGAACTGCGGGTCCTGGAGGTCCTCCGGGGCACTCGCCGTGGGGCGCGGCCGCAGCACCGTCACGGCCGTGATCTCCTGGCCGAGCAGCCAACGGGTCGCGTCGGTCTCGTGCGCCACGGAGTCGCTGATCAGCATGGAGCTGGTGAAGAAAGGCGGGCTGGCCGCGTTGCGGTGCCGGTTGTGCAGCATCAGCGGGCGGCCCAACTGGCCTGTCTCCAGAAGGGACTTGAGCTTCATGTACTCGGCGTCGTAGCGCCGCATGAAGCCGACCTGCACCCGGCGGTGACCGAGACGTGTCTCCGCCTCCATCACCCGGAGCGCCGAGGCCGCGTCCGGCGTGAGCGGCTTCTCGCACAGGACCGGGAGGTCGTGCTCGAAGGCCGCGAGCAGGGCCGCCTCGTGGGCGGGGCCCGGTGAGGCGATCAGGACCGCGTCGACGTCGGCCGCCGCCATCGCGGCGGCCGGGTCGGTGTACGCGGTGCAGCCGTCGACACCGGACGCGATCCGTTTGGCGCGCTCGGCGTCGACGTCCACGACCGCGGTCACCCGGGCTCCGTTGACCACGTCCTGGATCCTGCGGACGTGGTCGGCGCCCATCTTTCCGGTTCCGACGACTGCCACTCCGAGCGTGTCGCGCGGGCTGATGGCCATCGGCCGTCCTTTCACATGGTCAGGCACCGCAGGAACGGAGGAACTTGCGGGTGCGCTCCGCGATGGGGAGCGGCTTGTCCGGCTCGCACGGGTACATGTCCTGCTCGACGATCGCGAACAGTTCCACGCCCAGGCGCTGCGCCGCGATCAGCACCGGCTCCAACTCCGGTACGCCGGACGGGGGTTCACACATCACCCCGCGCGCCACGGCCGGCCCGAACGGCACCTCGTTCTTGACGACGTCGGCAAGGATCTCCGGGTCGACCTGCTTGAGGTGCAGATAGCCGATGCGTTCGCCGTACGTCTCGATCAGCTTGACGCTGTCGCCGCCGCAGTAGGCGTAATGCCCGGTGTCCAGGCAGAGGTTGACCAGTTCGGAGTCGGTCGAGTCGAGGAAGCGCTCGACGTGGTCCTCGGTGTCGAGGTGGGTGTCGGCGTGCGGGTGGACGACGATGTCGAGCCCGTACGCCTCCTTCACCTCGTGCCCGAGCCGCTCCATGCCCTTGGTGAGGTGGGCCCACTGCTCGCCGGTCAGCTCCGGCGGTTCCAGGATCTCGGCGGTCTTGTCGTCCCGCCAGAAGGAGGGGATGACGACCAGGTGCCGCGCGCCCATCTCCTGGGTGAGCGCGGCGACTTGGCTGACGTGCTCCCATGTCGCGTCCCACACGGACGGGCCCCGGTGCAGGCCGGTGAAGACCGTGCCCGCGGAGACCTTCAGGTCACGTCGGGCGATCTCGTCCGTGAGCCGGGCCGGATCGGTCGGCAGATAGCCGTACGGGCCCAGCTCGATCCAGGAGTAACCGGCCTGCGCGACCTCGTCCAGGAACCGTTGCCACGGCACCTGTTGGGGGTCGTCCGGGAACCACACGCCCCACGAGTCGGGGGCCGAACCGACCCGGATACGGTCCAGGAAGGGACGGTCCGACATGTCAGGCGGTCCCTTCGGGAGACGCGGCCACCGGCGCCTTCAGGGACTTCGCGTCGGGGAGCTCCTCGACATCGACACCGCGTACCTGGGACAACTCGTGCTTGAGCGCGGCGAGTTCGGTGCCGCCTGCCATGTGGTTGGTGAGCTCTTCGAGGGTGATCTCGCTGCGCTCCGCCGACAACTCCATCGTGCCCAGACGCAGGACGCTGAAGTGGTCGCCGACCATGTAGGCGTGGTGCGGGTTGTGCGTGATGAAGATGACGCCGAGGCCGCGTTCACGAGCCGCGGCCACGTACTTCAGCACCACACCGGACTGCTTGACGCCCAGGGCGGCTGTCGGCTCGTCCAGGATCAGGACACGCGCCCCGAAGTAGACGGCGCGGGCGATCGCCACACACTGGCGCTGGCCACCCGACAGCGTGCCGATGGGCTGGTCCAGGTTGTCCAGGACGATGCCCATGTTCCGCAGTTCCTCGTCCGCGGTCTTCTTCATCCGCTCGATGTCGAGACGGCGCACGGGCCAGGGGCCCTTCGTCATCTCGGAACCGAGGAAGAAGTTGCGCCACACCGGCATCAGCGGCACGACGGCCAGGTCCTGGTAGACCGTCGCGATGCCGCGGTCCAACGCCTGGCGCGGGGTGGTGAAGTGCACGGGTCCGCCGTCGACGAGGAACTCGCCCTCGGTGTGCTGGTGCAGGCCGGAGATGATTTTGATCAGCGTGGACTTGCCCGCGCCGTTGTCGCCGAGGACACAGGTGACCTGGCCGGGGCGGACGGCGAGGTCGACGCCGTGCAGGGCGCGGACGTTGCCGTAGGACTTGCCCGCGTTGCGCAGTTGGACGATCGGCGCGTCCGCTTCGCTCGGCGCGCTGTCTTCGAGGATGGCGCCGTGAGTGCCGGATTCGTTGCTTGCCATGAAGGTCACCTCCGGGTCGCGGTGCGCTGGACCCACAGATTGATGAGGACGGCGCCGAGCAGCATCACGCCGAGGAACGCCTTGAACCAGTCGGGGTTCCAGCCGGCGTAGACAATGCCCTGCTGCACCATGCCGAACATGAACGCCCCGAAGACCGGGCCGATCGCCGAACCGGCACCGCCGGTCAGCAGACAGCCGCCGATCACGGCCGCGGAGATGTAGATCAGCTCCTGGCCGACGCCCTCGCCGGACTGCACGGTGTTGAACGTGAACAGCTGGTGCATGCCGATGAACCAGGCACCGAGACCGACCAGCATGAACAGCGAGATCTTCGTGAACGCCACCGGCACACCCACGGCCCGCGCGGAGTCCTTGTTCCCGCCGACCGCGAAGATCCAGTTGCCGTACTTCGTGCGCAGCAGCACCCAGGTCGCGATCGCCGCGAACACCAGCCAGTAGAAGATCGTGATCTTCACGTCGACACCACCGATGTCGAACGACGCCGCGAAGACCTTCTTGGCCTGGCTGAAGCCGTCCATGTTGCTGATGTCGTCGGTCGCGACATTCCCGGTGACCAGCTTCGTCACCGCGAGGTTCACGCCCTGGAGGATCAGGAAGGTGCCCAAGGTGACCAGGAAGCTGGGCAGTCCGGTCTTCACGACCATCCAGCCGTTGAGGAACCCGATCCCCAGCGACACCAGCAGCGCGACGATCACACCCACCCATACATTCATGGTGAGTTGGTAGCTGAGCATGCTCGCGGTCAGCGCCGACGTGATCACCGCGACACCGGCGGAGAGGTCGAACTCCCCGCCGATCATCAGCAGGGCCACCGGCAGCGCCATGATGCCGATCGTCGACGAGCTGTAGAGGATGTTCGCCATCGCGGCGCCGTCCCGCACGGGCGGAGCGGCGATCAGGAAGAACACGTACACCGCGGCGGCGCCGAGGAAGACACCTATCTCGGGACGCGCCAACAGCCGTATCACCAGGGGCCGTTCAGAGGTCCGGCCGTCGGTCTCCTGTGGGCCGGGGGCCGGCGGTGAGGTCACCGCCGGCTCGGCGTGCTGGGTCATGCTCATCACCGGGTTCCGTTGGCGGCGTACTTCGCCACGGCGTCGACGTTGGTCTTGTCGACGAAGGCCGGGCCGGTCAGTACGGGCTGCTCACCGCCGCCGCTGTAGTTGCCGTTGTTCTTGTAGAGCCACAGGGAGTCGATCGCCAAGTAGCCCTGGAGGTAAGGCTGCTGGTCCACCGCGAACTGGACGGTGCCCTTCTTGATGGCGCCCGTCAGGGTGCTGTTCAGGTCGAAGGTCGCGACCTTCGCCTTGCTGCCCGCGTCGGACAGCGACTGCACGGCCGTCATGGCGAACGGGGCGCCCAGCGTGACGACGTAGTCGATCGCCTTGTCCTGCGTGAGCTTGGCGGTGATCGTCGACTTCACCGAGGGCATGTCCGTGCCGTTGACGTTGAGCACCTCGGTGGTGCCGGTGAACGTCTTCTTCACACCGTCGCAGCGCTGCGTCAGACCGATGTTGCCCTGCTCCTGGATGACACAGACGGCCTTCTTGGCGCCCTCCGCGTTCAGCCGCTTGCCGAGCGCCTCGCCGGCCACCGTCTCGTCCTGGCCGAAGAACTCCAGCAGTCCGAGCTTCTTCCAGTCGCTGAGACCGGAGTTGAGGCCCACGACGGGTATGTTCGCGGTCTTCGCCTTGCCGATGACGTCCTTCAGGGCGTCGGGCTTGGCGAGGGTGACCGCGATGCCGTCGACCTTCTGGTCGATCGCGTTCTGCACCAGGTTCGACTGGTTGCCCGCGTTCGGGTCGGCCGAGTAGACGAGCTTGATGTTGTCCTTGTCGGCGGCGGCCTGGGCGCCCTTGCGGACGATGTCCCAGAACGTGTCGCCGGGAGCCTGGTGCGTGACCAGGGCGACCGTCATCCGAGGAGTGCTCGCCTTGCCCGCGGAGGCGCCGGAGCTGTCCTCCGTGGCCTTCTTTCCGCCCGAGCTGCTGGAGCAGCCGGCGAGGGTCAGGGCCGCTGCCGCGGCCACCGCCACGATGGGGGCCATTCTGCGCGAGCGGGAGTAAGTGGAACGGTCCATCTTTCCTGCACCTCACTGTGCTTCAGGGGAAAGGGAGTCATGATCGCAGAAATCCGGGCTCGGGGCCTGTCGGCCCTGGGTCCTTTGCCGCGAAACACGGCTGTTGCGCTGGGACGGAATCAAATCCCTGGGCGCGTCCGCTGTCAATACTTTGTTAAGACATCATTTCACGAGCAGGTCCGAATGTAAGTACAAACTATTGACACGGAGCCCCTCCGAGACCTACACCTGGGAGGCGGCAGGCCCCTGGGACCCGCCCACCCCCAGCAGCTCAGAGGAGTGTCGCGCATGGCCGAGTCAGCCCAGTCCTTCGATGTCATCACCATGGGCCGCATCGGGGTCGATCTCTACCCGTTGCAGTCTGGCGTACCGCTGGCCCGTGTGGAGACCTTCGGCAAGTTCCTCGGGGGTTCCGCGAGCAATGTGGCGGTCGCCGCCGCCCGGCTCGGCCGGAGCACCGCGGTGATCACCCGCACCGGCGACGACCCCTTCGGGACGTACCTGCACGAAGCCCTCAAGGACTTCGGCGTCGACGACCGCTGGGTCACGCCCGTCGCGGAGTACCCGACCCCGGTCACCTTCTGCGAGATCTTCCCGCCGGACGACTTCCCGCTGTACTTCTACCGGCAGCCCAAGGCCCCGGACCTGGAGATCCACACCGACGAGCTGGACTACTTCGCGATCCGCCAGGCCCGCGTCTTCTGGATCACCGGCACCGGACTGAGCGAGGAGCCGAGCCGCTCCGCCACGCTCGCCGCCCTCAAGGCGCGCGACAAGGCGGGCACCACGGTCTTCGACCTGGACTGGCGCCCCATGTTCTGGAAGGACCCGGAGGAGGCCCGCCCGTACTACGCGGAGGCCCTCCGCCACACGACGGTCGCGGTCGGCAACCTCGACGAGTGCGAGATCGCCACCGGTGTCCGCGAGCCCCGCGCCTGCGCCCAGGCGCTGCTGGACGCGGGCGTGGAACTCGCCGTCGTCAAGCAGGGTCCCAAGGGCGTCCTGGCCGTGCACCGCGACGGCACGACCGCCGAGGTGCCCCCGGTCCCGGTAGAGGTGCTCAACGGCCTCGGCGCGGGCGACGCGTTCGGCGGCTCGCTCTGCCACGGCCTGCTGTCCGGCTGGGACTTGGAACGGTCCATGCGGTTCGCCAACGCGGCCGGCGCCCTCGTCGCCTCCCGCCTCGCCTGCTCCACCGCGATGCCCACCGAGTCCGAGGTCGAGGACCTCCTCGCCGGCGCGCGCGTGGGCGGCTGACCACATGGCCGCCACAGCCACCCCTGAACGGAGCTTGTCTTGAGCATCAGCATCCCCGACCTGGTCACGGTCAGAGCCCGGCACCCGGAGGCCATCGCCGAGGCGGCCGCCCGCCGGGTGCGCCGCCCGCTGCTGGGCGACAGCGGCCGCCTGATGATCGTGGCCGCCGACCACCCGGCCCGCGGCGCCCTGGGCGTCGGCGACCGCCGCACCGCCATGGCCAACCGCGCCGACCTGCTGGAACGCCTCTGCATCGCACTGTCCCGGCCCGGCGTCGACGGGGTGCTCGCCACCGCCGACATACTCGAGGACCTGCTCCTGCTCGGGGTCCTCGACGGCAAGGTCGTCATGGGCTCGATGAACCGCGGCGGCCTGTCCGGCGCCGCCTTCGAGATGGACGACCGCTTCACCGGCCACCGCGCCGAGGACATCGAGCGCCTCGACTTCGACGCGGGCAAGCTGCTGCTCCGCATCGACTACGACGACCCGGGCTCGCTCACCACCCTGGAGTCCACGGCGCGGGCGATAGACGACATGGCGGCACGCCAACTCCCCCTGTTCGTCGAGCCGTTCATATCCCGACGCGTCGACGGCAAGGTCCGCAACGACCTGTCCGCCGAGGCCGTGACCCGCTCCATCGCGATCTCCTCGGGCCTGGGCGGCACCTCCGCCTACACCTGGCTGAAACTGCCCGTCACCGACGACCCGGACGACATGGCCGAGGTCCTGGAGACGTCGACCCTGCCCGTCGTCCTGCTCGGCGGCGAGGTCGGCGACGACCAGGAGGGCGCGTACGAGAAGTGGCGCAAGACGCTGCGCCTGCCCACCGTCCAGGGCCTGGTCGTGGGCCGCTCCCTGCTCTACCCCGCCGACGGCGGCGTGGAGACGGCGGTGGACACCGCCGTAGGTCTGTTGTGAACCGGAGGCACACCATGACGAGCGCGTACCACCTTCCCGCGGGCAAGGCCCTCGGCGGCCCCTACGTCGTGGACGTCACCCCCGAGTCGGCGGCCTGGGGCTACTCCAGCCTGCGGGTCCTGGAACTGCCGCCGGGCGGCACCCACACCTTCGACACCGACGACAGCGAGTGGATCGTCGTCCCGCTCAGCGGCGCCTGCACGGTCTCCGCCGCCGACGACTTCGGCCACGACACCTTCGAACTCCACGGCCGCGAGAGCGTGTTCACCGCCGTGAGCGACTTCGCGTACGTGCCACGCGATTCCCGTACGACGATCTCGTCTCCCGGCGGCGGCCGCTTCGCGCTGACCGGCGCCCGCTGCACCCGTCGGCTGCCCGCGCGCTACGGCCCGGCCTCGTCGGTGCCGGTGGAGCTGCGCGGCACCGGCAACAGCAGCCGCCAGGTCAACAACTTCGGCGCGGCCGGCGTCTTCGAGTGCGACAAGCTCATCGCCGTAGAGGTGATCACTCCTGGCGGGAACTGGTCCTCCTTCCCGCCGCACAAGCACGACGAGCACCGGCCCGGCGAGGAGTCCGTCCTCGAAGAGGTCTACTACTTCGAGTTCGCCGACCACGAGGGCACCCCCGGTCTCGGCTACCAGCGCGTCTCCCCCTCAGGACAGGGCCGTAACACGGACGTCCTGGCCGAAGTCCGGGGCGGAGACGTCGTGTTGATCCCGGACGGCTGGCACGGGCCCTCGATGGCGGTGCCCGGCCACCACATGTACTACCTCAACGTCATGGCGGGTCCCGACGAGGACCGCTCCTGGCTGATCTGCGACCACCCCGATCACGCCTGGGTCCGCGGCACCTGGCCCGAGCAGCCCGTCGACCCCCGACTCCCCCTCTACACGGCACCGGAGAAGTCCTGATGAGCACCCCCACCCGCCGCCTGACCGTCGCCCAGGCCCTGGTGCAGTTCCTGTCGGTCCAGTACACCGAGCGCGACGGCGTACGGCACCGGCTGATCGCCGGCACCTGGGGCATCTTCGGCCATGGCAACGTTGCCGGACTCGGCCAGGCGCTGCTCGAAGCCGGCGAGGACACGATGCCGTTCCACCAGGGCCGCAACGAACAGGCCATGGTGCACGCGGCAGTCGGCTACACCCGCCAGCTGGACCGCCTCTCCGCGCAGGCCGTCACGACGTCGATCGGACCGGGCGCCACCAACCTGGTCACGGGCGCCGCGCTGGCCACGATCAACCGCCTGCCGGTCCTGCTCCTCCCCGGCGACTATTTCGCGACCCGCGCCGCCGACCCCCTGCTCCAGCAGCTGGAGCACCCGGTCGAGGCCGACCTCTCGGTCAACGACACGCTGCGCCCGGTCTCCCGCTACTTCGACCGCGTCATGCGCCCCGAGGCCCTGATCCCGGCCGCCCTGAACGCGATGCGCGTCCTGGCCGACCCGGTCGAGACCGGAGCCGTAACTCTCGCTCTCCCGCAGGACGTTCAGGCCGAGGCCTACGACTGGCCGGAGGAGTTCTTCGCCGATCGTGTCTGGTACGTACGGCGTCCCGCAGCCGACCCCTTGGAGCTTGAGGAGGCAGTGGCGGAGATCAGGAACGCCACTCGCCCCGTGATCGTCGCGGGCGGCGGCATCCACCACAGCCGCGCCGAGGAGGCGCTGAAGGCGCTCGTCGACGCGACCGGCATCCCGGTCGCCTCCACGCAGGCGGGCAAGGGCTCGCTGCGCCACGACCACCCGGCCGACCTGGGCGGCATCGGCCACACCGGCACCGCGGTCAGCGACGACATCGCGCGCACGGCGGACCTGGTGATCGGCGTCGGCACCCGGTACACGGACTTCACGACGGCCTCCAACACCCTGTTCCAGAACCCGGACGTACGGTTCGTCAACCTCAACATCGCCGCGTTCGACGCCCACAAGCTGGCCGCGCGCACGCTGGTGGCCGACGCGAAGTCCGGTCTGGAAGCGCTGACTTCGGGCCTCGCAGGCCACCGCGTGGCCCCCGCCTACGAGGCGGAGTACCGCGCGGGCAAGGAGAGTTGGGAACGGGTGGTCGACGCCGCGTTCACCGCCCCGGACGAGAACGCCGTACCGACACAGACCCAACTCCTCGGCGCCCTCGACTCAGTTGTGGGCGACGACGACGTGGTCATCAACGCGGCCGGTTCCCTCCCCGGCGACCTGCACAAGCTGTGGCGGGCGCGCTCGCCGCGCCAGTACCACCTCGAATACGGCTACTCCTGCATGGGCTACGAGATCCCGGCCGGCATCGGTGTCCAGCAGGCGGCCCCCGACACCCCCGTCTGGTCGCTGGTCGGCGACGGCACGTACCTGATGATGCCGACGGAGATCGTCACGGCGGTCCAGGAGGGTCTCCCGGTCAACCTGGTCCTGATCCAGAACCACGGTTACGCCTCCATCGGTGGCCTCTCCGAGTCCGTCGGCGGCGAGCGCTTCGGCACCGCCTACCGCTACCGCGCGGCCGACGGCACCTTCTCCGGCGCCCCGCTCCCGGTCGACCTCGCCGCCAACGCGGCCAGCCTCGGCATGGACGTCCTGCGCGCCAAGACGGTCCGCGAACTGCGCGAGGCGCTGGCCACGGCCCGCGCCTCCGACCGGCCGACGTGCGTCTACGTCGAGACCGACATCGCGACCCCGACCGCTCCCCCGGCCGAGGCCTGGTGGGACGTACCTGTCGCCGAGACCGCCTCGCGGCAGTCCGCCGTACAGGCCCGCGAGGAGTACGACCGCCAGGTCGCCGACCGTCGCCGTCACCTCTGAGCTGCTGAACTCCCCTCCCCCGAAAGGCCCTTGCACCATGAAGACGATCACCCACTGGATCGACGGCAAGCCCGTCGAGAGCACCTCGGGCCGTTTCGGTCCCGTGTACAACCCGGCGACCGGCTCGCAGGAGAAGCAGGTCGGCTTCGCGACCGTCGACGAGGTGGACGCCGCCGTCGCCTCCGCGAAGGCCGCGTTCGAGAGCTGGGGCGTCGCCTCGCTCGCCAAGCGCACCGCGATCCTGTTCAAGTACCGCGAGCTGCTGGACGCGCACCGCGACGAGATCGCCGAGCTGATCACCGCCGAGCACGGCAAGGTCCACTCGGACGCGCTCGGCGAGGTCGCGCGCGGCATGGAGATCGTCGAACTCGCCTGCGGCATCAGCGTGCAGCTGAAGGGCGAACTGTCGACGCAGGTCTCCACCCGCGTGGACGTGGCCTCAATTCGCCAGCCCCTGGGCGTGGTTGCGGGTATCACCCCGTTCAACTTCCCGGCCATGGTGCCGATGTGGATGTTCCCGCTGGCCATCGCGACCGGCAACACCTTCGTGCTGAAGCCGAGCGAGAAGGACCCGTCGGCGTCCTACCGCCTGGCCGAACTCGCCTCCGAGGCGGGCCTGCCACAGGGTGTGCTGAACGTCGTGCAGGGCGACAAGGTCGCCGTCGACCGCATCCTGGAGCACCCGGACGTCGAGGCCGTCTCCTTCGTCGGCTCGACGCCGATCGCGAAGTACATCCAGCTCAAGGCGGTTGAGCACGGCAAGCGCGTGCAGGCCCTCGGCGGCGCCAAGAACCACATGCTGGTCCTGCCGGACGCGGACCTGGACTTCGCGGCCGACCAGGCGATCAACGCGGCCTACGGCTCGGCCGGCGAGCGCTGCATGGCCGTCTCCGTGGTGGTCGCGGTGGGCGACACCGGCGACGAGCTGGTCGCCAAGATCGCCGAGCGCGCCGGCAACCTGCGCATCGGCCCGGGCAACGACCCGGCGTCCGAGATGGGCCCGCTCATCACCCGCGAGCACCGCGACAAGGTCGCCTCGTACGTCGCGTCGGCCGCCGCGCAGGGTGCCGAGGTCGTCGTCGACGGCACCGGCTTCTCGGTCGAGGGCCACGAGGACGGCTTCTTCCTCGGCGTCTCCCTCCTCGACAAGGTCCCGCTGACGGCGGACGCGTACAAGGACGAGATCTTCGGCCCGGTCCTGGTCGTCGTCCGCGCCGAGTCCTACGACGAGGCCATCACCCTGATCAACAGCTCCCGTTGGGGCAACGGCACCGCGATCTTCACCCGGGACGGCGGCGCCGCCCGCCGCTTCCAGATGGAGGTCAAAGCGGGCATGGTCGGCGTGAACGTGCCGATCCCGGTGCCCGTCGGCTACCACTCCTTCGGCGGCTGGAAGGACTCCCTCTTCGGGGACCTGCACATCTACGGCAACGACGGCATCGCCTTCTACACGCAGGGCAAGGTGATCACCACCCGCTGGCCGGACCCGGCCGACGGTGGCATCAACCTCGGTTTCCCCAGCAACTCCTGACTGCCCGTCACGACCTGTGAGGAGGTGCCCCTGTGGCGAAGACCGGTGACTTCGCGCGTGCCGCGAACGGCTCCCCGCTCGATGCCCTGCATTTCGCCCTGGACCGCAACAGTCCGGTGCCGCTGTACTACCAGCTCGCACAGCAGCTGGAGTCGGCGATCGAGCACGGGACCCTGGCGCCGGGCAACCTCCTGGGCAACGAGATCGACCTGTCCGTACGCCTCGGCCTGTCCCGCCCCACCGTCCGCCAGGCCATCCAATCCCTTGTCGACAAGGGGCTGTTGGTCCGACGGCGCGGGGTCGGCACGCAGGTCGTGCACAGCCAGGTCAAGAGACCGCTGGAACTCAGCAGCCTCTACGACGACCTGGAGTCGGCCGGACAGGGCCCGACCACGGAGGTGCTGCGCAACGAGGGCGTGCCCGCGACCGCGGATGTCGCGGCCGCCCTCGGCGTCCCGGAGGGCAGCGAGGTCACCCTGCTGGAGCGGCTGCGCTCCACACACGGCCAGCCGGTCGCGTTCCTCTGCAACTACCTCCCGGCGAACCTGCTCCAACTCGACACTCCCCGGCTGGAGTCGACGGGCCTGTACCGGATGCTGCGTACCGCCGGCATCACCCTGCACAGCGCCCGCCAGACGATAGGCGCCCGCTCGGCCACCCCCGCGGAGGCCACCCGCCTCGACGAGAAGGAGGGCGCGGCACTGCTCACCATGCAGCGCACGGCCTACGACGACACGGGGCGGGCGGTCGAGTACGGGACGCACATCTACCGGGCGTCCCGGTACGCGTTCGACTTCCAACTGCTGGTCAGGCCCTGAACTACCCGGCGGAGTCCAGGAGTTCGCGCTGCTCCGCCGTCAACTCCAGGTCCACGGCGGCGAGGTTCTCCTCCAGCTGAGCCACCGACGACGCACCCGCGAGTGGCACGATCGGCAGCGGCCCGCCCAACTGCCAGGCCAGTACTACCTGGTTGACGCTCGCCCCGGTCTCCTTCGCCACCGCCCGCAGCACGGCGAGGCGGGCGGGGGTGCCCGGGTGGTCGTAGTCGGCGGGCAGCGGTTTGTCCTCGCGGGTGTAGGCGCCGGCCAGCAGGGGTGAGTAGGCGACCAGGGTCAGGGCGGGCTCGGCGCGCAGATAGCCGAGCAGGTCCGGGCCGGCGCTGCCGAGGCTGCCGTCGGGGAAGAGCTCGGACGGCACGTCGGTCCGGGGGCGCAGATAGCTGTGCTGGTACTGGAGGACCTCGTAGCCGGGCAGCCCGGCCGCGGCGGCGAGCGCGCGGGACCGTTCCACACGCCAGGTGGCGTGGTTGCTGACACCCAGCAGGCCGACCGTGCCCCTCGGCGACCAGCTCGGCGAATCCTTCGACGGTCTCCTGGAGCGGAACGCTCTGGTCCTCGATGTGCGCGTACAGCAGGTCGAGCTTGTCCACGCCGAGGCGTTCGCGGCTGCGCTCGGCCGACTCGCGGATGACCTTCGCGGACAGGCCCTCCGGGTTGTCGACGAACCCCGTGCCGGGTGCCAGCGGGCGGGCGCCGAGCTTGGTGGCGATCACGATCTCGTCGCCGATGCCGCGGCTGCGCCGCCACCGGCCGAGCAGCTTCTCGCTCTGACCGCCCTGGCTTCCGTCGGTCCAGAACGCGTAGTTGTCGGACGTGTCGATGAAGTTCCCGCCGGCCTCGACATAGCGGTCGAGCACGGCGAAGGAGGTCTCCTCGTCGGTGCGGGAGCCGAACAGCATCGCGCCGAGCGCGAGCACGCTCACCTCGCGGCGGTGGGCCGGATCGGTGCCGATGGTGCGGTACTTCATGGTGATCCCTCCCGTTCGCACCCGGTTTTCCGGGCACGAGCGGGAGTCTTCCTCTTGGAGCGCACTTCAAGTCAAGCCACTGGGCGGCTACTTGGCGAACGGCCCGTCCAGCGCGGCCCATTGGAGCAGCATGATCGTCTTGGCGTCGGCGATCTCCCCGCTCCGGATCATCTCCAGGGCTCTGCGGAAGGGCAGTTCGAGGATCTCGATGTCCTCGCCCTCGTCCTGGAGGCCACCGCCCTCGTGGGTGCGGGTCGAGGGGCCGTAGGACGCGGCGTAGAAACCGATGCGTTCGGTGACCGAGCCGGGGCTCATGTAGACGTCGAAGACGTGCTCCACCTCCCCCACGGTGTGCCCGGTCTCCTCCACCACCTCGCGGCGCACGGCCTCCTCCGGGTGCTCGTCCTCGTCGTCGAGGAGTCCGCCCGGGGTCTCGACGAGCATGCCGTCGGGGTGGCCGTTGACGTACACGGGGAAGCGGAACTGGCGGGTGAGGAGGACCATTTCGCGCTCGGCGTCGTAGAGGAGCAGGGTCGCGCCGTTGCCCCGGTCGTGGGTCTCGCGTTCCTGGGTGGTCCAGGAGCCGTCGCCGTGCTGGAAGTCGAAGGTCGTGGTGCGCTCGACGTACCAGTGGCTGGACAGCAGGGTCACGTCGCGGACCTTGACGCGCGGATTTCCGGTCAGATCGAGGCCGGTGCGGTCCAGGCCGGTGCGGCCCCGGCGGTCGGGGGTGTCGGCGCCCGCGGTCATCGGACACCTGCCGGACGGGAGGGGACGATCGAGTTGTTCATGTCAGACATCTATCACCCGGGGGCGCGGGACGCGTGGCCGGAACCCGTGCCCCGCGGGTCCAACTGGTGTGCCGGTTGCGTTGATTTCGCCGCGTACCGTCCATCGCCCCGGGCATGCTGGAACCATGTCTGAGCACGGTGATCAGGTACCCGGATACCGGATGATCAGGATGGAGGCCCAGCCGGAAGCCCCGGCGGCGGCCCTCGCGGACGTGGACGCGTGGCAGGCCCGCAAGGCCTATCCGAACGTCCTCGGCGGTGGTGGCCCGGTGTTCGGCGTGGCCGAGGAGCTGGAGACCGGCGGCTGGCAGATCATCTCCCTCTTCTCCAGCCCCTACCCGCAGGGCTCCCGCGACACCATGGCCATGATGTTCCGCGAACGGGCGCGGGCCGCCGAGGACGCGGGCGACACGGAGACCCAGCGGGAGTGGCTGCGGAACGCGGAGCGGCTGGACTGGGAGCCCCTGAACGAACTCACGGTGTTCGGGCGCCGGTTCCGGACCGTGCGGGGCGATCAGTTCATCCGGATGGGACCGACGGGACCGGAGCCGCCCCGGCCGTCCGACCCCGACCCCGCGAAGGTCGGACACGGTCACGAATACCGCGGCCGTACCAAGGGGTTCGTGATCGACCCCTTCACCCCGACCGGGATGTCCGAGGGCATCCTGCGCATGGAACTCCTGTCGCTGGTCCATGCCAAGGGCACCGCTCCCGCCGCCGTACGGAAGGACTCGTTGCGCGCCCTGGAGACGCATCCCGGGGGTGTGCTGCTGCCCGCGGAGTTCACCGCGGCCGAGTTCTCGGACGGCCACTGGGCGCCGACGCAGATGACGAACGCGAGTCCGCAGGGGTCGCGGGACACGCTCACCACCTATCTGCGGGTGATGGCACCGGTCATGGAGCAGCTCGACGAGGAGACCAGGGCGGAGTACGGGCGGCTGGCCGACCGCATCGACGCCGAGCGCTGCGACGAGATCGTGATCGACGGATGCCGGACGCGGATCGTGCGGGTGGAACGCCTCGTCCGCGTCGGCCCCGACGGTCCCGAGGGCCCGCGCCCCTCCGACCCCGACCCCGAACTCCCCACCGCCGTCCAGGAGAAGCAGCTCCGCGAGGAGGGCGTGTTCGACGAGTACCGGGTGCTGAACGAGGAGGAGACGGAGCAGCGCCGCGTTGCGGACGAACAGGCGAAGGAGTTCCTCCGCCTGTTCGAGGAGCAGCGGAAACGGCGTGAGGCGGCCGAAGAGGGCTGAGCCGGGGTGGAGGGCGGGACCGGCCGGCCCCGCCCTCCACCGCTGGTGTCAGCTCTTGCCGAGCATCTTGTTCATCTGCTTGATCTCGGCGCTCTGAGCCGTGATCACGCCGGCCGCGAGCGCGGTGGCGGGGGCGTAACTCCCGTCCGCCTTCTCGGTCTTGGCCATGGCGACGGCGCCCTCGTGGTGCTGAACCATCATGGTGAGGAACATGGTGTCGAAGTCGGCGCCGGAGGCCTTCTCCAGCTTGCCCATGTCGGCGTCGCTCATCATGCCGGGCGTGGCCGACGACATGTCGTGGCCCATGCCGGAGTCCATGCCGGACATGTCCTCGGGGACCTGCTCGCCCCACGAGGTGAGCCAGCCGGACATGGTCTTGATCTCCGGGGCCTGGGCGCCCTCGATCTTCGTGGCGAGGCTCTTGACCTGCGCCGATGAGGCGTGACCGGCGGCCAGTCCGGCCATCTCTACGGCCTGGCGGTGGTGCTGGATCATGTCCTTCGAGAAGGAGATGTCCGCGGCGTTGTGGCCACCGGTCGCGGTGGCGGACGCGGTCCCGCCGCTCGCCTTGCCGTCGCCGCCGCTGCCGCACGCGGCGAGCGTGAGGGCGGCCACCGAGGCGGTGACGGCGAGAACGGTACGACGGACGAACCTGCGCTGTGCGGTCATGGGGGAACTCCTGGTGTGTGGATCCGTTCAGGGCATGCCGGCGCGCGCACGGTGGCGCGCGGGTTGCTCTAGATCCGCAGGAGTTGGAGTTCGGCGAGGGAGGGCGGGGCCCGGCCTCCGTCGGGACCGCTGCCCGCCTCGGACATACGCCCGTCGGGCAGCTCGGCGCAGGCGGCCACATCGGGTTGCAGCACCGGAACCACGGCCGGGGTCCCGGCGACGGACGCGGAGGCGCAGGTCGCGTCGGCGTGTTTCATGTGGCTGCCGCCGCAGTCGCCCCCGTCGTGATCACAGCCGTCCGGCGTCGACGCCCTCTCGCCCGTCGCTACGGTCGTAGCCGCGATGGTGTGCCCGTGCGCGGAGTCGATCATGGGGACGGGCCCGAGCCCGTGCATCCCGAGCAGACCGAACAGCAGGGCGGCGACGAGCAGCCCGTAGCACCGCACGCGAGGGTGCGGTGCTACGGGCTGCTCGGGACGGGCCATGGAGTCACCATACCCACCCTGGGTATCGGGCCGGCACCGGACTCCTACATCAGTGCCCCCACTCGGGGTGCCTTCGCGCTGCGGTAGGTGGAGATGCCCAGGGCCAGCAGCCAGTAGCTGAGGATCGCGCCCATCAGGGCGGTGGTGCCCCAGCCGTTCGCCGCGTAGAAGTGCGCGGGGGTGTTCCCGAAGAACAGCGACGGCACGAAGGCGAGGTTGATCCCGGCCAGGACGTAGGCCGACCTGCTGGTCCAGCGCGGCAGCAGTCGCGTGCGGGAGACGGCGAAGCCCAGCGCGGTCAGGAAGAACGCCAGCATCAGCCGGGAGATCGACCCGTAGAGGATGTAGGTGCCGCTGACGTCGATCGTCGGGTCGATGGGATGGTCGGCGGCGATGACCGCGCCGGCCTCCAGTCCGCTGGAGACCAGCGTGATCGTCGTGTAGACCAGCCCTGCCGTGAAGGCCATCGAACCGGCCCACTCGTACTCGGGATTCACGCGCTTCACCAGCTCGCGGAACGCGGTCACGAACACGAGCAGGAACGCCAGCGCGACGATCCCGATCAGCAGCCGGGCCAGCACGTTGGCGTCCGGCGGCGGGCCCGAGTAGACGAAGTACAGGGGCACTTCGACGATGAGGGCGACGGCGGCGGCGATGCCCGCACCGCCCGCCAGACGCCTGGCCGACATTTCGTTCATGAGGTCCCCCGAAGGTTCCGTGTGGTGGATTCGGTACGCCTTGAATCCTGCCGCCGACGGCGCTCCCGGTCCCTGGGCCTGAGGACCGGATCGGGGGTGTTCCTGACGACACCCTCACCCGACGTACGAGAGGTCAGGCGCCGAAGACCTGGAACTCCGAGACCTGCCCGGCCGGCCAGCCGTTGTTCGCGGTGATGGTGAGCCGTATGTAGCGGGTGGTGACGGTGGAGGGCAGCGTGAGGGTCGCGGTGTTGCCGGTCGCCGGGTCGAAGGTGTAGCCCGCCGAGGCGAGCAGCTGGGTGGAGGTGCCGGCGTCCGTGCCGCCCTGGACGGAGATCGTCTGGGTACGGGTGGCCCAGGCGGTGGCCGGGGGAAGTTTCAGGACGATCCGCTTGACGCCGGTCGCGGCGCCCAGGTCGACCTGGATCCACTGCGGGAAGGCGTTGTTGGCGGACTCCCAATAGGTGTTGGTGTCGCCGTCGGTCGCGTTGCCCGAGGCGTACGTCTGGGTGTGGCTGCTCTCCGAAGTGGCCTTGTGGAGCGCCAGGTTGGTGGTGCTGGACGGGGGGTCGGTCGTGACGGTGACCTGGTTGGAGGGTTGCGAGACGTTGCCCGCCGCGTCGTAGGCGACGACGTCGAAGGCGTAAGCCGTGGACGCGCCAAGTCCGGTGACGGTGAAGGAGGTTGAGCCGGTCGTCCCCACCTGGGTACTGGTCGAGCCGGACACCCGCAGGACGCGGTAGCCGCTCACACCGACGTTGTCGGTCGCCGTGTTCCAGCTCAGCGAGACGGAGTCGCTGGTGTGCCCGGTGGCGGTCAGGCCACCGGGTGCGGCGGGCGGTGTGGTGTCGCCGCCGTTCGGAATCACCGGCTGGGTGGGGCGAGTCGGGGTCAGCGCGAGCTGCCCCTTGAGCATGCGGCCACCATCGCCCGTCAGCCGCAGGTAGTAGTCCGAGGAGCAGGCGGTGCCGTCCTCGTCGAGGGCGAGGAAACCGGAGTTGGTGGGCACCCAGGCCTGGGTCTCGGCGGTCTTGGCGATCTGGTTGCCCTCGTTGTACTCGTCGAACATGGAGATGTAGATGCCCTGCACTCCGGCCCGCACCATGTTGTAGAACTGCCGCCACATGAAGTCGCCGTGCGCGCGCTGCCGGCCGGAGACGTCACCGGGCAGGACACAGGGCTGGAAGTCGATGCCGTTGGCGTTGCAGTCGGCCTGGTCGGGGACGGTGTAGGTGGTGTAGGCGTTGTCGGCCTCGGTCACGTTGCCGATGGCACCGACCATCCACGGCGAGATCATGTTGAAGGCGTGATAGACGCCCGAGAAGCCGGCCTGCGAGCCCCCGGTGCCGGTCCGCCATTCGCGCGGGACGCCCCCGATGACGTAACACCCCTGTCCCTTGAACCAGTTGACGACGTCGAGGCAGGCGTCGGGGGTGAAGGGGTGGTTGGGGTCGTTGAAGCCGAAGCCCCAGATGCACACGACCGGCTTGCCGTTCTGCTTCGCGTACGCCGAACTCGCCGTGTGCGCGGACATCTTGTTCGTCCAGTCCGTCTTGATCTCGGACTGCATGTTCGTCCAGTTGGAGACGTCGTACATGATGTAGAACTTCCGCCCGTACGACTCGGCGGCGCCGCGCACCTTGGTCGCCATGGCGTCGCGGGTGGGTCCCTCGCCGCCGGTGGGGTTGAAGCGCTGGAGCGCGGCGGTGTCGATGCTGTTCTGCTGCATCCACAGGAAGTGCGTGTTCACCGTCTGCTGGTCGTAGGAGGAGAACAGCTTGGCGGGCTGGCCGTTGCCGAGAGCGGCGTACGACGTCTGGTAGGTGTTGGTGTACTCGCGCACGTCGGGCCAGCAGCTGATGCCGGTGTTGGTCGGGGACGGCGGCTGGCTCCAGTTCTGGGTCCAGTGCCACCAGCCGTTGATGGGCGCGCCGTCGCCGACGCAGGCGAACCAGCCCTGGTAGCCGACGGTGATCTTGCCGACGACGTCGCCCGGCGCGCCGGCCGCCGACGCGGTGGGGGCGAGGACGGTCCCGGTCGCGCCCACCGTTCCTACGGCGGCGGTCGCGATCGCGGCTCTCAAGAAGACTCTGCGTGTGACACCCATGGGGATTCCTCCGGACTCCTCTTCAGGTGGTCGGTGGTCGGTGCCGCCGGGCGCGCGTGTGAAGGCACGCGCGCCCGGCGGCACCATCGGGTCGGGGTCAGCTGTTCCAGACCTGGAACTCGGAGATCTGACCGGCCGGCCAGCCGTTGTTCGCCGTGATGTTCACCCGGAGGTAGCGCTGGGTGGTCGCGGTGAACGTGAGGGTGACCGTGTTGTTGGTGGTCGGGTCGAAGGTGTACGTCGCCGACGACTTGAGGGTGCTGAAGGAGGAGCCGTCGGTGCTGCCCGACAGGGACAGCGTCTGGTTGCGGGCGCCCCAGGTCGCGGGGAGCTGGAGGACGACCCGGCTCGCGCTCTGCGCCGAACCGAGGTCCACCTGGACCCACTGCGGGAAGGCGTTGTTGGCGCTCTCCCAGTAGGTGCCCTGGTTGCCGTCCGTGACGTTCGAGGACGCGTACACGTCGGTGTGGCTGGACTCGGTGGTGGCCGCGCCGGCCGCCAGGTTCCGGCTCACGGTGCCGGCCCCAACACCGGTCAGCGCGACCGTGGTCGTGCCGTTCGACGCGTTGCTGGCGATGCTCAGATCACCGGCGCGGGTGCCGGACGCGGTGGGCGTGAACGTCACGCTCACCGTGCAGGAGGCACCCGCCGCGATCGACGAACCGCAGGTGTTGGTCTGCGCGAAGTCGCCCGTGACGGTGACGCCGGACAGAGTCGCCGCCGCCGTACCGGAGTTGGTCACCGTGACCGTCTTCGCGCCGCTGGAGGTGTTGAGCGCCTGAGTGGCGTACGACAGGGACGTCGGGTCGGCCGACAGGGTCGCCGGTGAGGAACCGCCACTGCTGGGGAACACCTCGAAGTCCGACAACTGGGCAGCGTTCCAGCCCGTGTTGGCGGTGATGTTGACCCGCACGTATCGCGTCGTGGCCGAACTGAACGTGATGGTCACGGTGTTGGCGTTGGCGCTCGGGTCGAAGGTGTACCCGGCCGAGGCCTTGAGCGTGGAGAAGCTGGAGCCGTCCGTGGATCCCTGTACCGACAGGGTCTGCGTACGGGCCGACCACGCCGTCGCCGGCGGGAGCTTGAGCACGACCTTGCCGACGCCGTAGTTCTGGCCGAGATCGACCTGGGCCCACTGCGGGAACGAACCGTCCGTGCCCTCCCAGTACGTCGACGCGTCCGTGTCGGTGAGGTTCGAGGCGACGTAGGGACTCGTGCTCGAACTCGCCGATGCGGGACGCCCGGCGGCGATGTTGGTGGTGCTGTCGATGCCACTGCCGGTCAGGGTTACGGCAGTTGGGCTGTTGTTGGCGTTGCTGGTGATGGTCAGGTTGCCCGCGCGCGCTCCGCCGGTGGTGGGCTTGAAGCCGACGGTGACCGTGCAGGACGCGCCGACCGCGAGGGTGGAGCAGTTGTTGGTCTGGCTGAAGTCACCGGTCGCCGCTACGGCCGAGACGGTCGCCGACGCGGTGCCCGAGTTGGTCACCGTCACGGTCTGCGCGGTGGCCGACGAGCCGACCACCGTCGCGGGGAAGGACAGGCTCCCCGGATCGGTGTTCAGCACCGGGCCGGGCGCGGTGCCCGTTCCGGAGAGGCTGACGGTGCTGGTGGTCCCGCCCGCGTTGACGGTCAGAGATCCGTTACGGCTGCCGGTCGCCGTCGGCGAGAACTTCACGCTGACGGTGCACGAGCCGTTCGCCGCGATCGACGAGCCGCAGGTGTTGGTCTGGGCGTAGTCGCCGCTGGTCGAGATCGACGAGACGGCCGCGGCGGTGCTGGTCGGGTTGGAAACGGTCACGGTCTGCGCCGCGCTGGTCGAACCGGTCGCCACCGAGCCGAAGTTGAGCGCACCGGGCGTGGCCGTCACGCCCTCCGACGGGTAGGGCGGGTAGACCGGAGCGGGCCAGCCGCCGCAGTACGGCGTGCCGCTGATACCGGAGTTGCCGCCGCCGTCGGTGATGACGAAGTTGCCGCCCGAGCAGTTGTACACCGGGGACGAGTAACCGACGCCGGTGGCCGTGACGTTGGTGAACTTCGCGGCGCCGCCGGTCTGTTCCTGGAGGGCGAAGGTTCCGGTGCCGGCGATGGTCACGTTGTTGAGGTTGACCCCGCTGATGGTGCCCTCGACCCACTGGACCGCTTCGTAGGGGCTCTGCTGGATCAGCGCGTTGGTCACGTTGATCGGGCCGGTGATCGCGCCCTGACTGCCGTCGAACCACAACGCCCCTACGCCGAACTGCCAGTTGGGGTCGAGGCTGCCGGCCCGGACCAGGGTGTTGTCGGAGATCGTGGTGGTGCCGACCGGCGTCGACGTGAAGCGCTGCCCCACGTGGATGCCGCCGCCCTGCGCGATGCCGGTGTCCACGACGCGGTTGCCGCTGACGGTGTTGTCGTGGCCGCCGTAGATCGCGATGGCGTTGGCGAGGATCTGCAGGGACACGGTGTTGTTGGAGATCGTGTCGTTGGCGTCGGCGCCGATGGCGGAGTCCGCCCAGGTGGCGATGCCGTCGTCGCCGGTGTTGCGGATGTCGCTGTTGGTCACCTTCGAATTGGTGACCCCGCCATGGAAGTTGATGCCGTCGGCGGTGGTGTCACGGATGCGCATGCCGGTGAACGTCAGGCCGTCCATCGGTCCGTCCATCCAGGCGCCGACCTTCATGTGGTCGATCCACAGGTTGGAGACGGTCGAGTCGCTCAGGGCGCCGCCGATGCCGTTGACCTGGGCGCTGTCGTCGCGTTCCTGCACGTTGCCGAAGATCGCGAAGTTCTGCAGGCGCACGTCGGTGCTCGCGTTGGGCGCGGAGTTGCCGTAGAAGCCGGGGGCCGTGCCGGTGACGGTCGAGTACCACATCCCGGCGCCGGCGATCGTGACGTTGTTGACGCTGATGTGGCCGGGGATGTTGAAGGTGCCCGGCGGGATCCACACGGTGCCGCCGGGGCCCGCCGAGCTGATCGCGGCGTTGAACGCGCTGGTCGCGTCGGCCACACCGGTCGCGTCGGCGCCCTTGCTGGTCACCGACACCGCGCCCGAGGGTGCGGTCGCGGCGGCGCCGACCTGCTCGAAGTCGGCGAAGTCGATCGTGTACGAGGAGGCGGTGTCCCCCGCGTCGACCTGGAGCTTGAAGGTCGTGCCCGCCGGATAGGTGGTGCTGAACAGGCGATGGGCCTCGTCGTAGAAGTGGTGCGGGTTGCTGCCCGGGGTGTTGGTGAAGGGGTAGCTGCCGTAGTACCAGCTGTAGGCGTTGGTCAGGGTGAAGTCGGGCTGCTTGACGCCGTTGACGTACAGCGAGAGCGCGGCGGTGTAGACCGAGCCGCCCGAGGTGTCGGGGATGCTGTAGCGGAAGTTGATCGAGTTGGTCGCCACCGGCGTGGTGAACGTGACGTACTGGCCGGTGCCCTGGAGGGTCGTCGCCTTGCGGTAGGACGCCTCGTCGGCCAGCTGGCCCGCGGTGTAACTCGGGCCGATCGCCGAGCCGTTGGTGGCGGAGTTCTCCGCCTGCACCTCGACGTACGGCAGGCTCGCGCCGCTGCCGCCGGTGGCGGTGGACGCCGCCGCGGCGGGTGGGACAGCCAGAGCGAAGACGCCTACGGCGGCCAGCATCACGGTGCTGACCACCCAGACGAGGGCTCGTCTCAGATCTCGGATGGAATGGAACACGTGCCACTCCTTACGTAATGAAATGCCGGAACTGTCGCGCTGGTGCCGCCAGAGAGGGAGGGGAGACGGGGGGTTGGTGCCGATGCATGGGGGACCGTAATGTCGCTGACATGATCACGCAATATCTCGACAGAGCTTTGCAACAAACAAATTTGGATCCCGCAAGATCTCAGGTGTCCGCACATACGAAGGTGCCGCCGAACGGAATGTCCGGCGGCACCGTGGGGAGGGTGGGGTCAGCGGGAAGCGGGCGGAGTCAGGCGGCCCAGACCTGGAACTCGGACACCTGGCCCGCGGGCCAGCCGGTGTTGGCGGTGACGGTCACGCGGTAGTAGCGCTCGGTGGCGGCGGGGAAGGCGAGCGTCACGGTGTTCTTGGTGCCCGGGTCGAAGGTGTGGGCGGCCGAGGACTTCAGGGTGGTGAAGGTGGCGCCGTCGGTGCTGCCGCTCAGGGTCAGGGTCTGGGTGCGGGCGCCCCAGGCGGCGGGCAGTTGCAGGACCACACGGGAGGCGCTCCGGGCCGAGCCGAGATCGACCTGGACCCACTGCGGGAACCTGTTGTTGGCGCTCTCCCAGTAGGAGTTCTGGTTGCCGTCCGTCACGTTCGACGACGAGTACACGTCGGTGTGGCTGGACTCGCTGGTGGGTCTGCCGGCCGCGAGGTCGGTGTTCGCGGCCTCGATGCCGGTACCTGAAAGGGCCACCGTGGTGGGGCTGTCGGACTGGTTGCCGGTCAGGGTGAGGGTGCCGGTGCGAGTGCCGGATGCGGTGGGTGTGAAGGTGACGGAGACCGTGCAACTCGCGCCTGCGGCCAGGGAGTTGCCGCACGTGTCGGTCCGGGCGAAGTCACCGCCGACGGTGACTGAGGTCAACGATGCAGCTGCCGTACCGGAGTTGGTGACCGTGACGGTCTGTGCGGCACTGGTCGTGTTCACCGTCTGGTCGGCGAAGGTGAGCGATCCCGGAGCCGCGGTCAGGGTGGCCGACGGCGAGCCGCTACGCGCCGTGAAGGCGAGGGAGTTGATGTTCCAGCCGCCGCTGTCCTGGTCGAGCGTCAGAACCTGTCGGCCGGCGGGCAGGGTCACCTGGGCGGTCGCGGTGCCCCAGGTCTGCCAGTCGCCGGTGGCGGGCAGGTCGACGGCGCCGGTGAGGTTCACGCCGGAGGCGTCCGAGAGGTGCAGCGCGCCGGGCACCGCGGACGGGGCCGCGACGCGCAGGTCGAGGGTGTAGGTGCCGGCCGCGGCGACGTCGACCGTGTAGCGGAACCACTGTCCTGGACCGGTCCAACCCAGGTTGTAACCGCCGCCTGTGTCCGAGGCGTTGTCGAGGTCGACGCCGTCGGCGCGGTAGGAGTTGGCGTTGCCGTTGACGGAGGTGACGTTGTAGGCGACCCCTTGGCCGCCGGTGTCGTAGTCCTCCGCCTGGACCGTTCCAGGCACGGCGGCCGGGGTGCCGCCGTAGGGGCCCTCGGGCGCGGGCGGCGGCCAGTGGTTGTCACTCAACGTGGCGACGAAACCGGTGGAGTTGTTGACGAAGGCCGAGGTGCCGGAGCCAAGTCCCGTGACGGTGTTGCCGGTTATCGTCGCGGAGCCGGTGGGGGCCGGGTAGAACGGCGGCGAGATCGCGATGCCGTTGCGGCCGGGACTGCTGACCGTGTTGTCCTGCAGCAGGGTGTTGGTCGAGGTGGAGAAGGCGATGCCGTCGTAGAGGGAGTCGGTGACGGTGTTGCCGGTCACCGTGACCTTGTCGACGGTTCCGGTGTTCTGACCGTCGCCGCCGTTGCCGATGTGCAGAGCGGGTTGGCCCTGGCTGTAGGCGTTGCCGCCGGAGCGGACCACGGTGTTGCCGGTCACGGTCGCGGAGAGCAGATCGCTGCCGTGGACGCCGAAGCGCCCGGCGCCCAGACCGATGTAACGGGCCGTGTCGCTGATGTAGTTGTCCTTGACCTGGTGGCCGCTGCCGCCGTAGATCCCGATGCCCTTGCCGCCCCAGGGCGCGATCGAGGTGTTGTTGCTGACGGTGACATCGGTCATCGGGTTGTAGTGGGTCTGGGAACCGTCGCTGTTGGTGTTGTACGCCACCGAGTTGATGGCGATCGCGTCGTCCCCGGTGCCGCGCACGAAGTTGTTGGTGACCGTCAGGTCGTTGCCGGTGTCCGCGTTCAGGGACACGTTGTTGACGTTGATCCCGTCGGCCCAGATCGACGTCAGCCTGCTGTTCTTCACCGTTCCCCCGGTGCCGGAGGCCCAGAAGCCCGACATGGTGTGCTGGGTCCAGATGCCGTCGGCCGACCAGTCGGTGCCGGTGGTGTCCATCGCGCCGCCGTCGCCGCCGATGGTGCTCCGGCTGACGGCGTTGGCGTCGATGTGGAAGTCACGCACCGTGCAGGAGGTCAGGTCGAACAGGGCTGCCAGCGGTGTGGAGTTGGGGACCGGGACGTCACGGTAGACCGTGCTGTACCAGAGGCCGGCGCCCGCGATGGTGATCCCTTGCGCGTTCAGCCCCGCCGTGCCCTTCACATAGAAAGTGCCCTGTGGGATCCACAGGATCTTTCCCTGTTGTTCGGCCTGGTCGATGCAGCTCTGGATGGCGGCCCGGCTGTCCACGGACTGGCTGTCGGCCGCGCCGTTGGTCGGGTTGTTGTCGGCCACCGCGCCGCAGCTCGTGATCGAGATCGAGTTCGCGGGCTGTGCCTGTGGCGCGGGCGGGTTCTCCACGTCGACGGAGTCCACGTCGTAGGAGGACGCGCTGTTGTCGGCGTCCTTCCGCAGCGAGAAGGTGGCGCCCGCCGGGATCGGGGCGCCGGTGACGAAGGTGTGCGACTCGTCCCAGAAGACCCTCGGGTCCCCGTCGGCCGGGTTCTGGTCGTCGCTCGTGTTGTAGTTGCCGTTGCCCTCGTACACCCAGGTCTGCCGGGAGTTGAGGTTCAGCGCCTGCCGGAACACGCCGTTGACGTACAGGTTCAGCGTGCCGGTGACACCGCCGCCGGATGCCGAATCCGGAATGCTCGCACGGACGTTGAGGAAGGAGATCGGCTGCCCGGTGGTGTTCGTCCACTGCACCGACTGACCCGTGTCGCCCAGGTGGACATAGGAATGGCCGGACGCCTCCAGGACTGCGCTGGAGTACTGCGACGTCGGCGCCGAGGTCAGCGACCGGACGGCCGCGCCGCCGCCGGGAGTTCCCCCCTCGGCCTCATAGACCGAGAACGGCGTCGTCGCACCCACCGCCGAACTCGCCGCGGCCTTGGCCGGCGCCGCCTTCTGCGTCGCGGCGGCCGGTAGGACGGACACGCACAGCGCACCGACCGCGGCAACGACGGCCACCGCCAGTCGCCGGGGTCTGAGGATCGTCAGCATGTGAGGCTCCTTCACGGAGTGGGGGGAGGAGACCGGCGCCCCGACCGTACAGAGACCCCTTCAAGCCCGCTAGATTCCGACGAAGTAAAGAATGAATTACGCAAGCCATTGCAAGTTTCTTGCTGGAATCCGCAATTCCATGATGTCTCGTGGCATGCGGACGGTTGGTGGCCAGAGAGTGGGCCGTATCGGTCCCCAGCTGGTCCCGGACATGACGAAGGGGCGGCTTCGGATTTCTCCGAAACCGCCCCTCATCTGCGACTCTGTCGAGTCGGGACGACAGGATTTGAACCTGCGACCCCTTGACCCCCAGTCAAGTGCGCTACCAAGCTGCGCCACGTCCCGGTGCGCTTCCCACGGAGAACCGTGTTGATCGCGCGAACAGCACTTTACCCCACGCCCGGGGGTGCGCCGAAGCCGGTGCCGGACGCGGGACAATCGTCGTATGAGCGACACGACCTCAGGCGGTACGGCCGGCGCGCGGGACCGGGACGGCGAGGGCCGGGCGCGCAACGCCCGGCCGCGGGACGGGCTCGGGCGGCCCCTGCCGTACGACGCGGACGGTGTGGCACGGCAGCCCGAGGGGGTCGTGCGCGCGCCGGAGGTGACCGTCGTCGAGGCGCAGGCGCTGCTCGACGAGGGGAAACCGTTCCACGCGCACGAGGTCTTCGAGGACGCCTGGAAGTCGGGGCCGGACGAGGAACGTGCCCTGTGGCGCGGCCTCGCCCAGCTCGCCGTGGGCCTCACGCACGCGGCCCGGGGCAACGTCACCGGCGGGGCCCGGCTGCTGCGGCGCGGCGCCGGGGGCGTCGAGGAGTGGGCGTCCCGGTCGGGGCGGGAGCGGCCGTACGGGATGGATCTCGCGGGGGTCGCGGCCTGGGCGCGGGGTCTCGGGGACGACGTGGAGCGGGACAGCGGGAGTGTCGACGCGCGGGCGCGGGCGCCCCGGCTGCGCGAGACGTCGTAGCCGACGAGAGTTCGAATCATCCCGGTACGTATCGATAGGTGACCGTGCGGTGTACGGACTGTCAGTGGCGTGGGGCAGACTCGGGGTGTGCGAAAGATTCATGTCATCGGTATCGGCGCGGGCGACCCCGAGCAGCTGACCCTGCAGGCTGTCAGGGTGCTGCGGAGCACGGACGTGTTCTTCATCCTCGACAAGGGCGAGGTGAAGTCGGACCTCACCCGGCTCCGCCGGGACATGCTCGACGCGCACATACCGGAGGGGACGTACCGCCTGGTCGAGGCGCGCGACCCGGAGCGGGACCGGAAGGCCGGGGGCGCCGCGTACTCACCCGCGGTCGGGGACTGGCGCAGTGCCCGCGCGGAGATCTATGAGCGGCTCATCGCCGAGGAGTTGGGCGAGGACGAGAGCGGCGCGTTCCTGGTGTGGGGCGATCCCTCGCTGTACGACAGCACGCTCGGCATCCTGGAGGAGATCCTGGAGCGGGGCGCGGTGGCGTTCGAGTACGACGTCGTGCCCGGCATCAGCAGTGTCTCGGCGCTCGTCGCCCGGCACCGCACGGGCCTCAACCGGGTCGCGCGGCCGGTGCAGATCACCACGGGCCGGCGGCTTTCCGAGGGATTCCCGGACGACGTGGACGACGTGGTCGTGATGCTGGACGCGCACCAGGCGTTCCGGCGGTACGCGGACCAGGACATCGACATCTACTGGGGCGCCTATCTGGGCACTCCGGACGAGATCCTCGCCTCCGGTCCGATAGCCGAGGCCGCCCCGCGCATCGAGCGGCTGCGCGCGGAGGCCCGTGAGCGCAAGGGCTGGATCATGGACACGTATCTGCTGCGCCGGCACCCGAAGGACGAGTAGCGGGCCGGGGCGGCGGGGCACCCGGGTGGACCGCCCCATATGCATGAGGGGTCCAGTGGTGTGAAAGTGACCTCGTGACAGTCGCCGAGGAAACCGCGCTGCCTTCCGCGCAGCAGCCCCCCGTGCTGGACTCCCGCCGCCGCAACGTCGTCTTCGTGACGATCATGCTGGGCATGCTGCTGGCGGCCCTCGACCAGACGATCGTCGGTACGGCCCTGCCGACGATCGTGTCCGACCTGGGCGGTGCCGAGCACATGTCGTGGGTGGTCACGGCCTATCTGCTCGCGGAGACCGTCGCGACCGTGCTGGTCGGCAAGTTCGGCGACCTGTTCGGCCGCAAGGTGGTCTTCCAGGTCTCGGCGATCGTGTTCATCACGGGCTCGTTCCTGTGCGGTCTCGCCACCAACATGACGCTGCTGATCGCCTGGCGGGCCGTGCAGGGCATCGGCGCGGGCGGTCTGATGGTGACGGCGATGGCGCTGATCGCCGACGTCATCCCGCTGCGGGAACGCGGCAAGTACCAGGGCGCGATCGGCGCGGTGTTCGGCGTCGCCACGGTCATCGGACCACTGCTCGGCGGCCTGTTCACCGACCACCTCACGTGGCGCTGGGCGTTCTACGTCAACGTGCCCATCGCGATCGTCGTCGTCATCGCGGCGGCCCGCACCATCCCCGTGGTCAAGTCGGCGGTGCGGCCCGTCATCGACTACCTGGGCATCGCGCTCGTCGCGGTCGGCGCGAGCTCGCTGATCCTGGCGACGAGTTGGGGCGGCAACGAGTACGCGTGGGGTTCGTCGACCATCATCGGCCTGTTCGTGGGCGGTGTGATCGCGCTCGGCCTGTTCTGCTGGGTGGAGACCCGGGCGGCCCAACCCATGCTGCCCATGCGGCTGTTCAGCAACCCGGTGTTCACGGTCTGCTCGATCCTCAGCTTCATCGTCGGTTTCGCGATGCTCGGCGCGCTGACCTATCTGCCGACCTATCTGCAGTATGTCGACGGCGACTCGGCCACCGTCTCCGGCGTGCGGACGCTGCCCATGGTGATCGGGCTGCTGATCGCGTCCGTCTTCAGCGGCAACGTGGTCAGCAAGACCGGCCAGTACCGCATCTTCCCGATCATCGGCTCCGCGGTGATGGGCGTAGGGCTGTATCTGATGTCCCTGATGGGCCCGGGCACCGGCGCGTTCCTGGAATCGGTGTACATGTTCGTGCTCGGCACCGGCATCGGGCTGTGCATGCAGGTCCTGACGATCGCCGTGCAGAACACCGTCGAGTACACCGACCTCGGCACCGCGACCTCCGGCGTCACCTTCTTCCGTACGCTGGGCAGTTCGTTCGGCACCGCCGTCTTCGGCACGATCTACGCCAACAGCCTGGGGCCCAACCTCAAGGACGGGATCGCCTCGGCCGCGAAGGTCAGCGCGCTGAACCCGGCCGTGATCACCAAGGCGGCGACCAGCCCCGAGGGCCTGCACAAACTGCCGCACGCCGCCGCCGCGCCGATCATCAACGCGTACGCCGACACCATCCACACGGTGTTCCGGTGGACGGTCCCGGTCGCCGTGATCGGCTTCGTCGTCGCCCTGTTCCTCAAGCAGGTCGAACTGCGGGACAGTGCGCGGAAGGGCTCCACCGACATGGGCGAGGGCTTCGCGCAACCGCGCGGCGGGGACTCGCAGCGGCTCCTCGAAACGGCCGTGGGCAAGGTCATCGGCAGTACCGACCTGGACACCGCCCGGCGGATCATCACGGAGTCCGACACCCGGCTGGACATCGCCGGTGCCTGGGCCGTGATGCAGGTCGAACTGTTCGGCAGGATGGTCGGCCACGCGAGCCTCGGTCTGATCGCCGCCCGCCGCCACCTGCCGCCGGAGGTACTCCTCCCCGTCTTCGACCGCATGGTCGAGGAGGGCTATCTGACCCGTGCCGGCAACCTCCTCTCCCACACCGCCGCGGGCGAACGCGAGGCCGAGGTCATCGGCCACGCGTGGGGCAGCTGGCTGGAGGACCGGGTCCAGCAGGACATCGGCCGCCCCTCGGGCACGGACCTGCGCGCCGCGGTCGACTCCATCGCCAAGCGGCTCCTGGTGGAGGACCTGTCCTCCGGACTGCCGCAGCGGGCGGCGGAGTTGGAGGGGAGCTCGGCGCCGTGAAATCCGGGTGCGGGACGGGCACGGCGGTGGCCATACTCACGGCATGTCCCCGACGCCCGTGCGCTTCCACGACCCGCGCGCCACGCTCGCCCACTTCTCGGCGTCGGTACTGGTCCGCTGTCCGCGCTGCGAACGGATCGCCCACTTCGAGCGGCGCCCGTGCACCCCTCCGGACGCCGACGGCAAGAGATATCCGCACACCCGCCTGGTCTGCCGGTCCTGCGGCCTGTGCCGGATCGACACGGGCCCCTCAACGAGCCCTCGGCCGTCCCTGTGGCTGCGGACCGGCACCAGACACGGGGAGTTGTGGGCGTACAACCTCCAACACCTGGACCTGATCAGGCGGTTCGTCGCCGCCGACCTGCGCGAGCGGGCGCCCTGGTACGACACCGGCCAGAAGATGACGCTGGTCGCCCGCCTCCCGGCCTGGATGAAAAGCGCCAAGAACCGGGCCGAGGTACTGCGCACGGTGGACCGCCTCCGGGCCACGGTCATCGCCCCGGGCTGAGCCCCAGCCGCTCCAGCCGCTCCAGCACCCCGGCGACATCAGGCACCGCACGCACCCCGTCCGGCAACGGCGGCCGCCGTACGACCACGACCGGAACGCCCGCCTCCCGCGCGGCCGTGAGTTTCGCCGCCGTCGCCGCTCCCCCGCTGTCCTTCGTCACGACCACGTCGATCCGGTGCTCGCGCAACAGCGCCGCCTCGTCGGCCACGGTGAAGGGCCCGCGCGCCAGCAGCACCTCGGCGTCCGGCGGCATCGGGGGCTCGGGCGGCTCCACCGACCGTACGACGAAGTGCAGTCGGGCAAGGTGGGCGAAGGCTGCGAGTCCGAGCCGGCCGGTGGTGAGCAGGACGCGCCGCCCGAGCCCGGGGAGCACATCCGCGGCCTGTGCCAGTGAGACGACCGGGTGCCACCGGTCCCCCGGCCCCGGCTGCCACCCCGGCCTGCGCAGCACGATCACCGGCACCCCGGTCGCCGCACCGGCCCGCGCCGCGTTCGCGGTGATCGTCCCGGCGAAGGGGTGGGTGGCGTCGACGACGGCGTCCACATGGTGCTCCCGCAACCATGCGGCCAGCCCCTCGGCTCCGCCGAACCCACCGATCCGTACGTCCCCGGCCAGCGACCCCGGCCGTGACACCCGCCCGGCGAGGGACGTGGTCACCTTCACCTCGGGAAGTGCCGTCAGCTCGGCGGCCAGCTCACGTGCCTCGGTGGTGCCGCCGAGGATCAGGATGTGCGGGGACATGCGGCGAGCGTACGAGGTCACGGGGCCGAGGGGTCAGCGGAGGAGCAGCTGCAGGCCGCCGATGATCGTCGCCGCGATCACGAGTTGCTCGAACAGTCGCTGGTTGATCCGGTTCACAGCCCATTTGCCGATGAACGCACCGGGCACGACGAACACCGCGAGCGCCGCGTCCAGCAGGAGCGAGTGGCCGTCGATCAGGCCGAGGCCCACGCTGAAGGGCACCTTGGTCACGTTGACGATCAGGAAGAAGAACGCCGACGTGCCGAGAAAGCCCAGCTTCCGGAAGCCCGCCGAGAGCAGGTACATCGACATCACCGGGCCACCGGCGTTGGCGACCATCGTGGTGAAACCGCCGAGCACACCGTACGAGCGCGCCTTCGCCCGCCCGGACCTCGTGGCGACGGAGTCCGGCTCGTCACCGGCCCCCGCCTCGGCCTCCGCCTTGCGCCGGCGCCACAGGGTGACCCCCGCCATGAACAGCAGGATCGCCCCGATCGACGTCCGTACGACCGCGTCGTCGGCCCACACCAGGAACAGTGTCCCGATCACGACTCCCGCCGCGACCGCCGGGAACAGCCGCCACAGGGTCGGCCAGTGGGCGTGCCGCCGGTAGGTGAGGACGGCGAGGACGTCGCCGACGATCAGGATCGGGAGCAGGACGCCGGTGGAGGCACGGGCGGGCAGGACGGCCGCGAAGATCGCCAGGCTGACCGTGTTGGCCCCGCTCACGGCGGTCTTCGAGAAGCCGACGAGCAGGGCCGCGGCGGCGAGGGCGGCGAATTCCCAGCCGGATATGTGCCAGAGAGTCATCGTGTTCATGCGAGGACCGATGGTATGTCCTTACATCTGGCAGCGTAAGGAGTGTCTCGTCAGATGGCCCCTGCACCACACCGCGGCGGACCGGGGCGCCGGATGAGCGATGCTAGTTTCCGGGTGTGGACGACACCCGCGAGCATGTCCTCTCCGGCACCCGAGGCACGATCACCGCGCACGAGTGGCCGCGCGAACTCCCCAGCCACATCGCCCTCGTCGCGCACGGTTACGGCGAACACCTGGGCCGGTACGCCGAGTTGGCCGCCGTACTGCGGGCGCACGGTGCGGCCGTGTTCGGCCCCGACCACCAGGGCCACGGCGCGTCGGCCGGTGAGCGGGTGCTGATCGAGGACTTCGAGGACGTGGTCACGGACCTGCACGCCGTCGCCGACCTGGCCCGCGCCACGCACCCGGGCGTCCCCCTCGTCCTGATCGGCCACTCCATGGGCGGCCTGATCGCATCCCGCTTCGCGCAGCGCCACGGCGACGAGTTGGCCGCGCTCGTGCTGTCCGGACCGGTGATCGGCAGCTGGGAACTGCCCGGCCGACTGCTCGCCCTCGACGAGATCCCCGACATCCCGGTCAGCCCGGCCGCACTGTCCCGCGACCCCGGCGTCGGCGCGGCGTACGCGGCGGATCCGCTGGTTTGGCACGGTCCAATGAAACGGCCGACGCTGGAGGCCTTCGCCCAAACCCTCACGACCGTGGGCGAGTCGGGCGACGTCGGCGGACTCCCCCTGCTCTGGCTGCACGGCGCCGACGACCGGCTCGTCCCGCTCGCCGGCAGCCGGGTCGGCGTGGAGCGGCTGAACGGCGGCGAGTTGACCGAGCGCGTCTACGCGGGCGCCCGGCACGAGGTGTTCCACGAGACGAACCGCGCCGAGGTCTTCGCGGACCTGATCCGTTTCCTGGACGGGGTGTTGAACGACGCCGCCCACAACAGCGCCACCCGGTCGGCATGACCGTGCCAAACTTCTCGCACAGCCCGCGGGAGTCGTCGTAGACAGCACGCGGGTGTCGTCGTAGCGCACAGCGAGCAGAGGAGCATCGCGTGACCGGGACAGGGCCTGCCGTCCGGCGGATCGACACGTCGAAGCCGCATCCGGCGCGGGTGTACGACTGGTTCCTCGGCGGCAAGGACAACTACCCGGTCGACGAGCAACTCGGCAGGCAGATCACGTCACTTGACCCGGGTGCCCCGTGGACCGCGCGCGCCAACCGCTGGTTCATGCAGCGGGCGACGCGGATGCTCGTCCGGGAGTCGGGCATCCGCCAGTTCCTGGACGTCGGCACGGGCATACCGACCGCGCCCAACCTCCACCAGATCGCCCAGTCCACCGCGCCGGACGCGCGCGTCGTGTACGTCGACAACGACCCGATCGTCCTCGCCCACGCGGCGGCGCTGCTGCGCGGTACGCCCGAGGGTGCGACGGAGTACCTCCAGGCCGACGCCCGCGAACCGCTCACCATCCTCCAACAGGCGGCCCGTGTCCTGGACTTCGACCGTCCGATCGCCCTGTCCCTGATCGCCCTGCTGCACTTCATCCCGGACGAGGACGGCGCCCGCGAACTGGTGGACACCCTCGTCGACGCGCTGGCGCCGGGGAGTTGCCTCGTGCTGTCCGCGATGACGGCCGACCTCGAACGGGAGAAGGTCGAGCGGGGCATCGCCGCCTACGCGGCGGGCGGGGTGACCCTGGTGGCCCGCTCGCACGCCGAAGTGAGCAGCGTCTTCAAGGGACTTGAGCCGATGGACCCCGGCATCGTGTCCGTGTCCGAGTGGCACCCCGAACTCGCGGAGGGCGAGACCCCGCTCGGCGAGGGGCCGGTCTCGTTGTACGGCGGGGTCGGCTTCAAGGCCTGAGGTCTCCCCGGCGCGGCCGACCTCCCGAGCCGTCAGGCGGACGGCTCGACGTCCACGGCCGCCTCGGCGTGGGTGACGAAGTCGTCGACCAGCCGGTGGAAGAGGCCCGCGAGGTGCCGTAGGTCCTCGGCGGACCAGTGGATCAGCGCCATCTCGATACCGCGGCGGCTCGCGTCCCGGATGCGGTTGACCGCGGCCAGGCCGCTGTCGGTGAGCTGGACGCGCTGGGCGCGGCCGTCGTCGGGGTCCGGGATGCGGACCACATGGCCGAGCTGCTCCAACTGCCTTAGCTGGCGCGTGACATGGGATGCCTCCACGGACATCCGGACCGCCAGCACACCGGGACGCAGCGGCTCGCTCTCGGCGATGTAGCGGAGGATCGCCACGGCGGCCCGGTCCAGCGGCAGCCCGGCCAGCGTCATCAGACGCTCGTGCTGCCGGGCCCGTCCGGCCAGGTAGGCGATACGGGTGAGAACCCGCTCGATCTCGGCTACGTCCTCCGGAACGGGCGCTGTTACGGGTGGCAGTGTGGACATGTGTCCACCGTAACAGCTACTTGCCTGAGTTAAGCAAGGTCGGAAACGGTTGCTTGACTTAAGTAACGCATTTATGGTTGCCTAACTCAAGCAAGTCAAGAGCTGGGGCCGCCTAAGCGGAGGTGTCCCCGTCGCGCCGTACGCCGTGGGGACGGAGTACGGCGCAGTCACCGGCCCGGCGGCCGGAGTACTCCCCCCGTCCGCCGCCGGGCCGGTGACACCCCTCACGCACATGGAAAGCGAGTCCCCTCATGGCCACGATGAAGTCCGTGCAGACCGGCGCCGTAGACAAGATCGACGTGGTGGACGTCGAGCGTCCGGTGCCCGGGCCCAAGGACGCCCTCATGAAGATCCGCGCCTGCGGGATCTGCGGCACCGACACCTTCTTCCTGCACATCGGCGGCGGCCCCTTCGGGCCCGGCGGCGCCATGGTCCCGGTCCCCCTCGGCCATGAGCCGGCCGGCGAGATCGTCGAGGTCGGCGCGGAGGTCGAGGGCCTGAAGGCCGGGGACCGGGTGGTCGTCAACCCACAGGGCGCGCCCACCGGGATCATCGGCTGCGGCGGCAAGCACGGCGCCATGAGCGACTACCTCGTCCTGGAGGACTGCGAGGTCGGCAAGAGCGTCACCGTCTTTCCCGACACCGTGCCGTTCGACGTCGCAGCGCTCAACGAGCCGATGGCCGTGGCCCGGCACGCCGTGAACCGGTCCGAGGCCAAGCCCGGCGACAAGGTCGTCATCTTCGGCGCCGGGCCCATCGGTCTGGGCGCGGCGATCTGGCTGAAGCTGCGCGGGGTCGAGCACGTCGTCGTCGCGGACGTCATCGCCTCGCGCCTGGAGACGGCGCTCGCCGTCGGCGCGGACGCCGTGATCAACTCCGCCGAGGAGGACGTCACCGCCCGGCTGACCGAGCTGCACGGCCAGGCCGCGAACGCGCTCGGCCAGCCCCGCCCCGGTACGGACATCTACATCGACGCCGCCGGCGCCGCCGCGGTCGTCAACACCACGGTCGACTCCGCGAAGTGGGGCGCGAAGCTGGTGATGGTCGCCGTACAGAAGAAGGGCGCCGACATCGACCTCGGCGGGATGCTGCGCAGCGAGCTGACGCTGATCGCCTCGCAGGGCTACCCCACCGAGATCTTCGAGGTCACCCAGGAGATCGTCGAGCACCACGAGCGGTTCGCCAAGCTGATCAGCCACCGGGTGCCCTTCGCCGAGGTCGAGCGGGCCTTCGAGCTCGCGCTGACGCCGGGCGCCGCGGAGAAGATCGTCGTCACCTTCGACGAGTAGTCGCGGACGCGCGGGTTCCCGTCGTCGGCCGCGATCGACGGCGGGAACCCGCGCACGGCCTGCCCTCTCGGACGGGAACCCCCCACGTCATGATCCCCACCCCATGATCCACGACCTGCGGCGGCTGCTGCGCTGCCATCCTCGCACCGTCGACCTGGTCGTCGCCGCCACGCTCCTCGCCTGTTCCTTCCCGGGCAGCGTGATGACGCTCCCGGGCCGCACCCTCGAAGTCCCTTGGTGGCCAGGCGTGTTGGTCACGGGCGTCTCCTCCCTCGCCCTGCTGTGGCGGCGCACCCTGCCGCGCACCACGGTGGTGGTCACCCTCGGCGGTGCCATGGCGGTGGCCGCGCTCGGCTACATCCTCACGGTCCTGGTGATCGGACCGCTGATGGTCGCGCTCTACACCCTGGCCCGCGGCGCCGACCGGACCACCGCGAACCTCTTCACCGCCTGCGGAATCGCCCTGCTGCTGGGCACGGCCCTGGTCGTGGGACCCGACACCGAACCACTGGTCCTGAAGCTGGTCGGGCCGGTCTTCTGGCTGCTGCTGCCGACCTCCCTCGGCACCACGACCCGGCTCCGCGCGGCCTACCTGGAGGCGGTGCAGGCCCGCGCCGAGCACGCGGAACGGACCCGTGAGAACGAGGCACGGCACCGCGTCACCGAGGAACGCATGCGCATCGCCCGCGACCTCCACGACGTCGTCGCCCATCACCTCGTCCTGGCCAATCTCCAGGCCGCCACGGTCGTACGGCTGATGCGCAGCCGGCCCGAGGAGGCCGAGCGGATCGCCACTGAACTCGCGGGCACCACCCTGTCGGCCGTACGCGAACTCAAGGCCACCGTCGGCCTGTTGCGCCACACCGACGACTCCGAGACCCCTTCGGGCCCCGCGCCCGGACTGGCCCAACTCGCTGAGCTGGCCGCTTCGTTCGAGCATGCCGGACTGTCCGTCACCGTCAACACCGAAGGCAGGCCACGGCCGTTGTCCGCCGGTGCGGATCTCACGGCGTACCGCATCGTGCAGGAAGCGCTCACCAATGTGACCAAGCACGCGGGCACCGGCTCGGCCGAGGTGCGGCTCAGCTACGCGCACGACCGGCTGGGCATCACCGTCACCGACCACGGCGGTACGGCGACGCCCCACTCCCCCGCGAGGCCCTCCTCCCCCGTTCCGACCGGCGGCTACGGCGTGATCGGCATGCGCGAGCGTGCCCTGTCCGCGGGTGGCCGGCTCCGGGCCGGGCACCGCCCCGAGGGCGGCTTCGAGGTCGTCACCGAACTGCCGCTGTTGCCCCACACCCAGAATTCACTTGCGTAAGTCAATCAATCTCTTTATGGTTGAGTGAGTCAAGCAAGTCAGCTCGTCCAGACCGTCACGCTCGTTCCAGATGGAGGCACTGCCATGTCCGACGCCCTTGCCCGACCCGCCGAAGCGGGTTCCTCCGCTCCGCCGAGGTCGAACGCCGTCGTCGCGGTGCTGGCCCTCGCCGGGATCGTCGTCTCGCTGATGCAGACCCTGGTCATCCCGATCATCCCGGAGCTGCCGAAGTACCTGAACGCCTCCGCGTCGAACACGGCGTGGGCGGTCACCGCGACGCTGCTGGCCGCCGCCGTGGCCACCCCGGTCGTGGGCCGCCTCGGTGACATGTTCGGCAAGCGCCGCATGCTGTTGACCAGCATCATCCTGCTGGTGACGGGCTCGGTCGTCTGCGCCCTGGCCGACTCGCTGGTCCCGATGGTCATCGGCCGCGCGCTGCAGGGTCTGGCCGCCGCGGTCGTCCCGCTCGGCATCAGCATCATGCGCGATGTGCTGCCCAGCGACCGGCTGGCCGGCTCCACCGCCCTGATGAGCGCCTCGCTCGGCGTCGGCGGCGCCCTGGGCCTGCCCTCGGCCGCCTTCATCGCCGACCACTACAACTGGCACCTCCTCTTCTGGGTCTCCGCCGTCCTCGGCGCCGTCTCCTTCCTGCTGGTCCTGCTGGTCGTGCCCGAGTCCAAGGTCCGCGCCGGCGGCCGCTTCGACCTGGTCGGCGCCCTCGGGCTCTCCGCCGGACTGATCTCCCTGCTGCTCGCGATCTCCAAGGGCTCCGACTGGGGCTGGACCAGCGCGACCACCCTGATCCTCGGCATCGCCGCCGTGTCGATCCTGCTCTCCTGGGGCTGGTACGAGCTGCGCAGCACGCAGCCGCTGGTCGACCTGCGGACGACCGCGAAGCCGCAGGTGCTCTTCACCAACCTGGCCTCGATCGCTCTCGGCTTCTCGATGTTCGCGATGTCCCTGGTCCTCCCCCAGCTGCTGCAGCTGCCCACGCAGACCGGCTACGGCCTGGGCAAGTCGATGCTGGCGGTCGGCCTGGTGCTCGCCCCGCAGGGCCTGGTCATGATGGCCATGTCCGCGGTGTCCGCCCGCGTCACCAAGGCCAAGGGCCCGAAGGTCACCCTGATGATCGGCGCGCTGATCGTGGCCTCCGGCTACGCCCTCAACATCCTGCTGATGTCCGAGGTCTGGCACCTCGTCCTGGTGTCCTGCATCATCGGTGCCGGTGTCGGCTTCACCTACGGCGCCCTGCCCGCCCTGATCATGGGCGCGGTCGACCCGTCCCAGACCGGCGCGGCGAACAGCCTCAACACCCTGATGCGGTCCCTGGGCACCTCCTTCGCCAGCGCCATCGCCGGTGTGATCCTGGCGCAGATGACCACGGACTTCGGCGGCTCTGCCCTCCCCTCGGAGAACGGCTTCAAGGTGGTCATGGCGATCGGCGCCGGAGCCGCGCTGCTCGCCTTCTTCCTCGCGAGCCTGATCCCCAAGGCCCGTAAGGCGGTCGAGGCACCGGCCGACGGGGAGCCGACCCCGGCTCCCGAGATCGCCGAGGCCAAGGCGTAAGGCATTCTGGCCATCGAGCACACGGCGGTCGCCGTCCCGCGTCATACGGGACGGCGACCGCCCTCCGCATACCCGCACCTCCCCCTGCGTCCAGCGAGGAGTCCACGATGACGACACCCAACTCCCGTGACACGGCGGCCGGTTCGGCCGTGGTGCGATACAGCGCCGGTGCGGTGCGCGGGCGGCTGGAGGACGGGCTGGCGGTCTTCCGCGGCATCCCGTTCGCCGAACCGCCCGTCGGGGAGGCCCGGTTCCAGGCACCCCGGCCGGTGCGCGGCTGGGACGGCGTGCGGGAGGCCACCGAGTTCGGTCCGCCGCCCCCGCAGGAGTCCGGATTCCAGGGCCGCGGGGGCGTGCTGGAGGCGGCGACGGGCGACGACTGGCTGACCGTCAACGTGTGGACACCCGCTCCCGATCCGTCGGCCCGCCGACCGGTCATGGTGTGGATCTACGGCGGCGCCTACAAGCTGGGACACGCGGGCAGCCCCGGCTACGACGCCCAACACATCGCCCGGGACGGCGACTTGGTGGTCGTGACCTTCAACTACCGTGTCGGCGTCGAGGGGTTCGCCCGGATCGACGGCGCCCCCGCCAACCGCGGGCTGCTCGACCAGGTGGCCGCGCTGGAGTGGGTACGGGACAACATCACCGCGTTCGGCGGCGACCCCGAACAGGTCACCGTCTTCGGCGAGTCGGCCGGTGCCGGGTCGGTGGCCTCGCTGCTGGTCATGCCGAGCGCCGCCGGACTGTTCCGCCGGGCCGTCGCGCAGAGTGTGCCGAGCCCCTACTTCTCCGACGAGTTGGCCAAGGACATCGCGTCCGCCATCGCCGCCGAGGCGGGACTGCGCCCCACGGCCACCGACCTCGCGACCGTGGATCCGCGCCAACTGCCCACGGCGGGCGAGACGTTGACCACCAAGATGCACCAGTACGAGGACCGGTGGGGGGCCGTCGCCCACACACTGAGCCTCTTCGCACCCGTGGTCGACGGCGAGGTGCTGCCCACCACGCCCTGGCAGGGGGTCGCGGCGGGCGCGGCCCGGGACGTGGAGCTGGTCCTCGGTCACAACCGGGAAGAGTTCCGCCTGTTCACCGTGCTCGACGGGCAGTTCGGGAAGATCACCGAGGAGGACGCGGCCTCCGCACTGCGCCGGTTCGGCCCGGGCCCCGACGCCGAACAGGCCTATCGCACCGCTTTCCCGGACGCCTCCCCGGGCGAGCTGTACGAACTCGTCAACTCCGACCGGGTGTTCCGCATGCCCTGCGTCCACCTCGCGGATGCGCAGGTCGCCGCGGGCGGACGCGTGCACGTCTACGAACTCACTTGGCCCGCCCCTGGGTTGGGCGGCGTACTGGGCTCCTGCCACGGCCTCGACATCCCGCTGCTGTTCGGCACGTTCACCGCCGACCTGGGCAATCTCCTGTTCGCCGATGTGGTGCCCTCGCCCGAGGCGCTGGCCCTGTCGTCCCGTTTCCGGGCGTCCTGGACGGCGTTCGCGCGGACGGGTGACCCGGGGTGGCCCGCGTACGACACCGAGGGGCGGGCAGTGCAGGTGCTCGACGCGGGGCCCGTGGTCACGGCGTATCCGGAGGAGGCTTCGCGGCGGCTGTGGGAAGGGCACGCCTTCGCCGCGCTGCCGTTGATCGGGTAGGCGGCCGGGCGTCAGGGAGGCGATGCGCCGGAAGGTCCACTGCTCGGCACCAACAGGGGACGGCCGAGTCCGGCGCGCCCACCCGCCCGCCGTGGCGGTGCGCCACCACGCACCCCTCCTCCCCGGCCGACACGCCCTCCTCACCCTCCCAAGTCCCCGCCCTTCCCGGCCACCATCCGCTCCAGCCGGTCGAAGCGCTCATGCAGAGCCCGCACCGTCTCCTCGCCCAACTCCTCGGCCCTGTGGGCGAGATGATGCCGGCGCCGCTGTTCCCGCCCGACGAACCAGGTGGCCAGGGCCGCCGTGACAAGGCCGTAGGTGGTGATGCCGGTGACCATGACCACCGAGCCGACGACGCGGCCCCACGGCGTCACCGGGTAGAAGTCGCCGTATCCGACCGTGGTCGCCGTCTCGATCGACCACCACAGGGCCTTCGGGTACGTCGTCAGATTGGCGCCGCGCGCCCCCTGTTCGGCGGCGACCACCGCCCAGGATCCGACGAGCATCACCGCGCCGAGCACCACCGTCGCCCCGCCCGCCGCCTTCAGGTGGAGCGAGCGGCCCTCCCTGCCGAGCAGCAACTGGACCGCCCTGGTGAGGAAGCCGGGCAGCATGGTCACTCCTTCGTGTCAGGTTCGGGCAGGTGGCCGGAGCTCGTCCCGGCCTGGGGCCAGTGTCGGGGCGGGCGGGGGTGCGGGCATGCCGGGCGGGGCGTTCGAGTTGCCGTACGACCTGCGGCGTTGTGCGCTGGGGGCACTGCTTCGCCGCGCGACCGATCACCCCGGAGCGCAACCGACCGCCCCACACAACGGAGGACCCTGCCATGACCGCGGAACCCCGAGCCGTGCCGGAGACCTTCGCGTTCACCTGTGGTGACTGCGGCCACTGCTGGGAGGCCACCTTCCAGGTGATGTTCTTCACCAACCCGACCGACGCCTCCGGCCTCACCACGCAGGAGTACGTCGACGAGGAGGGGAAGGCCCTCAGGTCACCCCTCGCCGACGCGATCTGCCCCAAATGCGGCGGGCGCACGGTGCACGTGCTGGAGGCCGGACTCGCGGCACGGGCCCGCCGGGCGGAACACGAACCCCGACCGCCACACGAGCACCACGAGCACCATCTGCATCTGCCGCACCGGCATTCCGGCCCACCGGAGGACGAGGCACGCTGAGGCGCCGGGCACGCGAGGGGACACGGCGCCTCGGCGTAACCCTCACCCCGGAGGACTCGACTCGCTGGTGCGCCAGCCTGACCTGCCTCCACGACTGCGAAACCGGCGCCCCCCACCCCCCGTGACTCACCCGAACAGCCCTCTGCGCTGGAGGCCCCGGCGCCCCGATGGTGCTCTGGGAACACACCTGCCATTCCCCCGGAGGCCCCGCCATGCACCGTCGCCCGCCCTCGCGAACCGCCCGCCGTCCCGTCCGGGTCCTCGCCTCGTTCCTCGCGGCGGGCTCGCTGCTGACCTGCGCGGCCTGCTCCGGCGGAGGCGACAGCGAGGGCGTTGGAACGGTCCACGACAGCGCTTCGGACGTAGCCGCCTCCCCCCTGGCCGCAGAATCCCCGCTCACCTCACCCCGTTCCAAAGAATCCTCCTCGCCCCGCGCCACGAAATCCGCCGCCCCCGTCCTCACCCCGGCCGGGGCCAGAGCCGCGCTCATCACCGAGGCCGACCTCGAAGACAGCTGGACGCAGGTCAAGGGCGCCGCCGACTGGGGCGACAAGCTGGTCATCGGCAAGGTCGACGTCGCCGACTTCCTCACCGCGAGGACGAACGCCGCCGACTGCCAGAGACTGCTCGACGCGCTCTACGACGACACCCTCCTCGGCAAGCCGTCCGGCGCGTCCGCGCTGACCGGGTTCGAGGAGAGCGACTCGCGGCTGCTCTACCAGGTCGCCGCCTACGACCGTGCCAAGCTCGGCGCCTCCCTGAACTGGCTGAAGACGCTGCCGGTGAAGTGCGACCAGTTCACCGCGACCGACTCCAAGGGCGGCCACCGGACGGTCCAGGTCATCGAGGATTCGGTGCCCTCGGTGGGCGACGCCCGCCAGGGTCTCCAGGTCACCGTCACCGGCACGAGCGGCAGCCAACCCACCACGCTCACCCTTCAGTTGGCCGTCGTCAGGGTCGGCACCGACGCGATCACGGTCACGTCGGGCGGCCTCGACGGCACGGAGACCGACACGACCAAGGCCGCCGTGCAGGACGGCACCTCGCATCTGAAGGACGTCCTCGCCGGACGGACACCGCCTGCCCAACCCGGCAACCTGGACTGACAGTTCACCGGGTCCGCCGATCCCGACGAGCACGCGCCAGAACATTCGCCCCGATCGCCGCGAACCCTTTGGCCGCGAACCCTTGGGCCGAGTGATCACCTGACGGCACAATGGAGTTGACGGGTCGGACGGACGAACAAGGAGCCACAGCGTGAGTGACAGCGACACCCCGGCAGAGGGACCTACCCGGCTCAACACCGGTGTGGCGCACAACGCCCGCGTGTGGAACTACTGGATCGGCGGCAAGGACAACTACGAGATCGACCAGCGGGTCGGCGAGCACGTCGCCGGAATGTTCCCGGTGATCCGTGAAGTGGCGCGCGCCGACCGGGACTTCCTCGGCCGCGCGGTGCGCTTCCTCGCCACCGAGCGCGGGGTACGGCAGTTCCTCGACATCGGCACCGGACTGCCCACGGTCGACAACACCCACGAGATCGCCCAGCGCGTCGCACCCGACGCCCGCATCGTCTACGTCGACAACGACCCGCTGGTGCTGATCCACGCCCGCACCCTGCTCACCAGCACCCCCGAGGGCGTCACCGACTACATCGACGCGGACGTGCACGCCCCGGCGGCGATCGTCCAACGGGCCGCCGACACACTGGACTTCGACCGTCCCATCGCGGTGATGATGCTGGGCATCCTCAACTTCATCCTCGACACCGAGGACGCCCGGGACGTCGTACGCAAGGTCATGGCGGCGGTCCCCTCGGGCAGTTTCCTGGTCCTCACGCACCCGACCTTCGACGCCGACCTCGGCGGCGAGGGCAACGTCCCGGCCATGGAGTTCTGGAACGAGAACGCCACTCCCCCGATCACCGCCCGCAGCCGCGAGGACGTCGCCGCGTTCTTCGAGGGGCTGGACCTCCTCGACCCGGGTCTGGTGCCCTGCTCACGGTGGCGCCCGGACTCCGGATCCCCGGCCGTGGTACCGCAGTTCGGAGCGGTGGCCGTGAAACCCTGACGGCGACGCCGACCGTGCAGGACGCGACCGTGGAGGACGTATGACCACCCTTGCCGACCCCCTGCCCGGCGGCCGACCCGGCGAGGTCGAGCGCGCCACCGCGCTGGCCGCCGAGCTGACCGGGCGGGGTGTGCACGGGATCGTCCTGGCCTACGTCGACACCGCGGGCGTGGGCCGGGTGAAGACGGTCCCGAGCGCGAAGCTCGCCGCGGCGGCGGCCTGGGGCGTCGGCATGTCCCCGGTCTTCGACACGTTCCTCGCGAACGACTCCATCGTCACCACCGACGTCCTCGGCTCCCCGGACGGCGACCTCCGCCTCTACCCCGATCTCGACCACCTGGCCATCCTGTCCGGCCAGCCCGGCTGGGCCTGGGCCCCGGTCGACCGCGTCACCCAGGAGGGCGAGCGCCATCCCGGGTGCAGCCGAACCTTCCTGCGCCGTACGGTCGTTGACGCGCAGCGGCGGCACGGGCTCACCTTCCGGGCGGGCATCGAGATCGAGTGGGCACTCGGCCTGGCCACGGCACCCGACGGCGCCTTCGTCCCCGCCACGACCGGTCCGGCGTACGGCGCGACCCGACAGGTCGAACTGAGCGACTACGGCGCCGAGTTGCTGTCGGCTCTGGCGAACCAGGGCGTGGACGTGGACCAGTTCCACCCCGAGTACGCGGCCGGTCAGTTCGAGCTGTCGATCGGCGCCCTCGACCCGGTCGCGGCGGCCGACCGCAGTGTCCTGGTACGGCAGACGATCCGCGCGGTGTCCGGGCGGCACGGTCTGCGGGCGTCGTTCACGCCGTCCGTCTTCGCTCAGGGCGTCGGCAACGGCGGCCACATCCACCTCTCCGCCTGGCGCGACGGCGCGAACCTCCACACCGGGGGCGACCGTCGCTACGGCATGACGGCCGACGCCGAGTCCTTCGCGGCCGGTGTCCTCGCCCACCTCCCGGCCCTCACCGCCGTCACGACACCGAGCCCGGCGAGCTACTTCCGCCTCCAACCCTCCCAGTGGGCAGGGGTGTTCACCGCCTGGGGCCGCGAGACCCGCGAGGCAGCGGTACGCGTCGTCACCGGCACGGCGGGCCAGCGCGCCCAGGCGGCGAACCTGGAGGTCAAGCCGGTCGACCTGGCCGCCAACCCGTATCTCGCCCTCGGCTGCCTGATCGCCGCCGGCCTCGACGGCCTGACCACCGCGGCCGCCCTGCCCGAGGAGACCACCGGAGACCCCGCGCACCTGGGCGCTCCGGAGGCGAAGACCCGGGGCGTACGACGACTGCCGACCTCCCTCGCCGAGTCCGTCGCGGAGTTCCGCGGGGACGCGCGGCTGCGGGCCGCGCTTGGACCGGTCCTGGCCGACGCGGTGATCGCCGTACGGCAGGGCGAGATCGCGGCCGTGGCGGAGCTGGACGACGAGCAGATCGCGGCGGCCTACCGCTGGAAGTACTGACGATGGCCACTGGACCGGTCCACGAGGCGCTCGCCGCGCTGGAGCTGGTGGACCACCACTGCCACGGAGTCGTCACCGAGGAACTGGACCGGGCGGACTTCGAGTCGCTGCTCACCGAGGGCGACGTCTGGCCCGGCAGCGGGATCTCGCCGTTCGACAGCCCGGTCGGCACCGCCGTACGCCGTTACTGCGCACCGGTGCTGGACCTGGAGCGGCACGCGCCCGCCGACGAATACCTCGCCCGGCGCGCCGAGTTGGGGCCGCACGAGGTCAACCGGCGTTTCCTGGCCGCCGCGGGCACCGGAGTCTTCTGCGTCGACACGGGATTCGCGCCGCACCACATCACCTCGCCGACCGAACTCGCGGAGGCGGCGGGCGCGGTCGCGCACGAGGTCGTACGGCTCGAGACGGTCGCGGAGTCCGTGGCCGCGCGCGGGGTCGAGCCGGACGGGTACGCGGACGCGTTCCGGACGGCCGCGCTGGACGCGGTGCGGCGGCCGGGGGTGGTGGCGGTGAAGTCGGTGGCCGCGTACCGGACGGGTTTCGATCTCGACCCCACCCGTCCCTCGGCGGCGGAGCTGACCCGGGCGGCCCGCGCCTGGCTGGCCCAGGGCGGGCGGCTCGAAGACCCGATCCTGGTACGGGAGTTGCTGTGGACAGCGGTCGACCTGGGCCTGCCCCTCCAACTGCACACGGGCTTCGGCGACAACGACATCCGGCTGCACCGCACCGACCCCGCCCTGCTCACGGACTGGCTGCACCTGACCGCCGGGACGATCCCGGTGCTGCTCCTGCACTGCTGGCCGTATCAGCGTCAGGCCGGATACCTGGCAGCCGTCTTCGAACAGGTGTACCTGGACGTGGGGCTCACCCTGCACCATGTTGGACCGGTCCGGGCGCGGGCGGTGCTGGCGGAGGCGATGGAGATCACACCGTTCCGCAAACTGCTGTACAGCTCCGACGCCTATGGTCTTTCGGAGTTCTATGGGCTCGGTGCGCTGGCGTTCCGCCGGGGTCTTGGGGATCTGCTCCAGGACCGGGTGGACGCCGACGAACTGGGCCTGCCCGACGCGCTGCGGCTGGCACGCTGGGCGGGGGCCGACAATGCCCGCCGGGTCTACCGGCTATCCGACGGACACTGAAAGTATGATCAAGCAATGTCTGACATGACCGATACCACGCCCGGTTGGCTGTCCGCCGACGACCTCGAACAGGCACGCGCCCGCATGCCGATCCTCTACGTCGAAGCGGTGCCCGTCCGCGTCGACGACAACGGGGAGGTGACCAGCATCGGACTGCTGCTGCGCATCGGCCCCGACGGCACCGTCAACCGCACCCTGGTCTCCGGCCGCGTGCTGCACCACGAGCGGGTCCGCGACGCCCTCCTGCGCCACCTGGAGAAGGACCTCGGCCCGGTCGCGCTGCCCCGGATCCCGACCTCGCTGCAGCCGTTCACCGTCGCCGAGTACTTCCCGACGCACGGCGTCACCCCGTACCACGACCCGCGCCAGCACGCGGTGTCCCTCGCCTACGTCGTGCCGGTCACCGGCGACTGCCGGCCCCGCCAAGACGCCCTGGACCTTGTCTGGTTCAGCCCGGAGGAGGCCGCCTCGGAGGCGCTGCGCAGCGAAATGCCGGGCGGGCACGGGGTGTTGCTCAAGCAGGCGCTGGCGCACGTGGGTTGTGTGTCCTGACCGGGACGCTCAGCCCGTGACACCTCCTTCCGTGAGGCCCGCGAGGACGCGGCGCTGCAGGACGAGGTAGACGAGGACGAGCGGCAGGCTGGTCAGCACCACATGGGCGAACACCAGGTTCCAGCTGACACCGTGCGTGGACGAGGAGGCGAAGGAGTACAACGTCAGTGGCAGCGTGGCCGTTCGGGAGCCGCGCGGCAGGGACGGGGCGGAGGAGAAGTCGTTCCAGACCGAGATGATCAGCATGACCGCGCCGGTGAAGAGCACCGGGGTGAGCACGGGCAGCACGATCGACAGCGCGGACGTGTAGTACGCGAACCGCAGCGTCCGCGAGTCGGAGCGGGACGAGGATTCAGGGGATCACGATGAGGGTGAGCCCTGCGTACCGGCCAACTCCCCGTGTTTTCCCGGCCATCGCGCTCACATCGGCACCTCCCGTCAGCGCAGCCGGCTCATCGGCGGGACCGCCCTGACGATCACCATCAGCGTGACGACGAAGCTCAGCGCGCTCGCCGTACCGAAGAAGCTCTCACGCGCCGTCGAGCGAGACGACCACGTTGAAGGTCACCGCCGGTGCCGGCAACGGGAGTTTGACCGACCAGAAGCGGCGGACCGCGCCCGCGCCGTCGAGGGTCGCCGCCTGGAGGAGCTGCTCCGGGATGCGGTTGACGCCCGCGAGGCCGTGCACTCTCCTTCACTCCGACTCCGAGGGGGGGCACACCGGCACGGGCCGGCTCGGTCCCGTCCATCTCTGGATCGAAGGCTTGGGCTTCAAGTCCTGTACGGACGCCGGGAGTTGCGGACGGGACCGGCGTGGTGAGTCAGGCGGGGTCGCCGGCGCTGCGCTGGGTGGTGCCGGGTTCGCCGGTGTCGCGCTTCCACTCGACGACCAGTTCGTCCTTGGTGCCGAAGCGGACCAGATGGCGGCCCACCACGTCTTCGAGCCGGTCGAGGAACTCGGGCTCCGCCTCCACCGCGAGCAGCAGCGCCCCGTCGGTGGCGGTCAGCGAGCCGGTGCCGTCCTGGAAGACGAGACGGCCCACGCCGGTCTCCTCGTCCCAGCTCGTCTCGCTGCGACGGCCCAGGTGGGAGGCGAGTTGTTTGGCGTAGCGCTGCGGTCGGTCGGTGGCGACGCGGGCTTCGGAACGGGACATGGACGACTCCTGGGTGACGTCGGCACGCGACGGTGACGTGGATGAACCACTCGATGGTGCCGGAGATTCGGCCCGACCGTGTGGACGCGCCACCCGTCGTGTGCCGCAAGGTATGGATGCCTTCTGGGGCGTCTTCACTTACTGGACGCGGGGCCCCGTTGCCGTCATGTTTCCCAGGGGCCGGTGTCGGTCCGTGCTCGGCGTCTGTCCCGTCTTCGTCACCTCTCCGTCCGCGAACACCGGTAGGACGTATGCGGCTTGGACCGTTCCAGGAGTTGACCGCGGACCAGGCCGGGTTCCGCGACCGGCTCGTCACCCGACGCGGCGGAGTCCACGGGCCGTTCGAGTTCCTGCTGCGCAGCCCGCGCCTCGGCGAGCGGGCGGAGGCCGGACATCTGCCCGCTTGCCGGGGCCGGGCTTCCGCCTGCTCGTCGGGGGCGGACCTGGGCGTGGAAGGAGGGACGCACGGTATGCCGACAGGGGTGGCCCTGCGCGATGCGGACGCCCTGCGTGCCCGCCTGCGCACCACCACGCCTGCCGGCGTCCCCCTCCTGACGGAAGCCACGGCCAGGTTCGCCTCGTATCTCACGGCGGAGCGCGCCCTCGGCCGCATCACCCAGGACGCGGACATCGACACGCTCGCCCGCACCCTGATCGGCGCCGGGCACCGTACCGGAGACCGAGGCCTATCACCGCGTGGCGACCACGGTCGTCGCCGGCGCCCTGCGGCACCCGGATCCAGACCGGCACCCCCGCTCGCCGTCGCGGCCCCCGGCGTGAACCGGGAGCCGTGATGCCTCAACTACCGCTGTTCTACGGTCAGTTCTTGCACTTGGTGACGACCCACTTGCCGCCCACCCAGTTCCCGACCGTCTCGTAACCGGAGCGGAAGGAGCCGAGCCAGTCGAGCTTGAGGGTGGCCTCGGCGGTGGACTTGACGGGGGTGTAGCTGCTCGCGTCGGTGGACGGGCCGCCCGTGGTGTTCTTGGCGTAGTAGGGGAAGGGGTAGACCGGGCGGGTGGCGGTGGTGTTGCCGTTGCTGTCGACCGACTTCGTCGTGAGGCTGGCCGGGGCGTCGCCCTTGGTGACCCAGTCGGTGATCGCGGTCAGCGCGTCGAAGGTGTCCGGGCCCTGGCCGCCGCCGCAGTGTGCGACGCCGGGGAGAAGGAAGAGGCGGGCGAAGGTCTTGGTGGCCGTCTCGCCGCCGATGACCTTCTCAACTGCCTTGTAGTAGGCCATCGTTCCGACCGACGGGATGTGTTGGTCGCCCAGACCATGCCAGAGGATCAGTTTGCCGCCGGCCTTCTTGAACGCGGTGAGGTCGGGATCGGTGGCGTCGTACATGCCCTCGACCGGCCGCATCACCTTCTTGTAGTAGGCGGCCGTGAACTTGATGTCCTTGTACGTCAGGGTCGGCTGCGGGCTGTCGAAGATCTGGTAGCGCAGGGTCTCGCGGACGAAGCTGATGTCGCCGCTGGCGCCGGTGGCGGAGGCCGGGGTGATGATGCCGGCCCAGTTCAGCTCGGAGCCGCGCAACTGGTAGCCGGGGTAGAGGAGTTGGCCGTGTTCGTCGGTGGGTCCGGCATAGATGCGGCGCAGGGTGGTGACCTGGTCGGCGGTGAGGCAGTACGCGTCGGACGTCGAGGTCTGGCCCGTCCTGCACTGGATGGTGCCCGGGTCCCAGGTGCAGCTCAGCGGGTCGGCGATGATGCCGTCGGCGGGGGCGCCGCAGCCCTTGAGCACGGCCTTGTGGAGGTCGGCGAGGTCGGCGTTGGTGATCGTCGCCGGGCCGCCGTCGAGGTAGACGGACTGCGCGGTCCAGGCGTGCGAGAAGGTGTTCAGCGCGGTGAAGTTGTTGGCCGGGGCGCCGGCGATGATGCCGTCGAAGTCGGTCGGGTAGCGCTGGGCCTCGGTGAGGGCCTGGTGGCCGCCCTGGGAGCAGCCGTCGAAGTACGAGTGGGTGGCGGCCTGGCCGTAGTACTGCTTGACGATGGCCTTGGCCGCCTGGACCAGTTCGTGGTCGGACTTGTAGCCGAAGTCGGCGCGCAGGGTCGGGTCGGTGGAGAACAGGCCGCCGCCCTGGTAGTGGCCCTCGTCGCTGGAGGCGACGGCGAACGCGCCGGCGGTCAGCGGGACGCAGCCGGTCGAGGCGGGGGCGCTGGTGACGTTGGTGTTGCCGCAGAGGCCGCCGCAGCCGACCTGGAGGTAGTTGGCCTGCCAGCCGGTCTCGGGGAGCTTGATCTCGAAGTGGAGTTGGGGGGCGATCACGCCCTTGACGTCACAAGCGGCCCAGTTCCCAAGGGTGTTGGCGCTCGCGGCGAGTTCGGTGGCCGAGGTGATCTCGAAGGGCACCCCGGGTACGGCGGCGGCCAGGTCGAGTTGGGCGACACCGGAGCAGGACATGGCCGGTGCGATGCCCGAGGTCGTGGTGCTCGCCGAAACGGCGTTCGCCGAGGCCGAGTTGGCGCCCTGCGCGCCGCCGGTCGCACTGTTGGCCAGCGCCACGCCCGCACCGGTCACCAGCGCGACGGCTGCGGCGAGGGTGGCCAGGACGGTGGCCGAGTTCCACCGACACCATCTGAACAGCTTGGGCATGCTGGGTACTCCGTTCGATCGCCGGACCGGGGGTCGTGCGGACACGGCGAGGAACGTAGCTGTCCGTTGATCCGTGAGCAATAGCGTCGACGCTATTGTTGACGATTTAGTCGAAGACTTTGGCCCGATATCGCTGACCAGGCCCGGAGTCGACACCCGCCACAACGTTAGCTTTCTTTTTGCGCAACTCATTGATTGTACCGACCGTTAGGTCTAATTTATCGGCTCTCTGGACCTTCGCTCCGCTCACTTACGGAAGGCCGCCGATGTCCCAGACCCAGCTCACTCCCCCACGGGACGACGAAAGACCACCCTCGACGACCCGCAATGTCCTCGTCATCGTCGCTCTCGTCTGGACCGTCCAACTGGTCGCGCTCATCGCCGCGTTGTCCGGCATCGCGCAGGCCGACGTCGCGATCCACTTCAGGACCACCGAGATCGCGTGGTTCACCCTGATGACCCTGCTGACCGGGACGTTCTTCCTGCCGTTCGCGGTCAAGGCCGCCGCCGTCTTCGGCAAGAAGCGCGTCCTGCTCGCCGCTACGGGACTCGGCTTCGTCGGCGACCTGGTCGCCGCCGTCGCCACCGACTACCGCACCCTGCTGATCGGCCGCGGCATCGCGGGCATCTACGCCGCCAGCGCCCCGCTCGCCTACGCCATCACCCGTGACGTGTTCCCGCGCAAGTGGGTCGGGGTCGCCAGCGGGATCCTGGCCGGCGGTGTCGGTCTCGTCGCGTTCGGTGGACCGTTCCTGTCCGGCTGGCTGCTGGACGACTACGGCTTCCGCGGCGTCCTGTGGTTCATGGCCATCAGCACCGCCGTCAGCTTCCTGCTGGTCGCGGCCTTCGTACCGGAGAGCCCGGTCCGGGCGGCGGCCGGCCGGATGGACTGGGCCGGCGGGATCCTCCTCGGCGGCGGCGTCACGGCCATCATCTACGCCGTCGGCCAGGGCTCGCACTGGGGCTGGGGCAGCGGCAAGTTCATCGGCTACGTCGTCGGAGCGGTGATCGCGCTGATCGCCTTCGTTCTCGTCGAACGCCGGGTCGCGGAGCCCCTGTTCCCGCTCTCCATGACCCGCCGCCGACCGGTTTGGACCGTTCTCCTCGCCACCTCCATCGCGGCCGGCTCACTCAGCGCCGTCGGCGTGGTGATCCAGCTGCTGATCCTGATGCCGAACATTCCGACCATCTCGGCGGGCCTGGGCTGGTCGGGAACCCACAACGCCATCGTCACCAGCCCCATCAGCGCCATGATCATCGTGGGAGCCGTCGGGACCGGTCTGATCTCCCGCCGGGTCGACGCGCGCATCCTCCTGGGCACCGGCGCCGCGCTCGCGGTCCTGGGCTACGGCATCGGCACCCATCTGCACCACAGCGCCCCGCAGATCATCGAGATGGGCGTGATCGCGGGGCTGGGCACGGGCATCGTGATGGCGATCGTGCCCATCATGATCATCGAGGTGGTCACCCCCGAGGAACAGGCCCTCGCCAACGGCGTCCAGACCCTCGGCCAGGGCGTCGCCCAGATCGTCGTCTCCCAGCTGGCCTTCGTCGTGATGGCACAGCACGGGGCGGTCCTCAAGGGCACCCAGTTCTACCTCGACGCCGGCTTCACCAACGGGCTCTGGCTGGTGGTCGGTTGCGTCGCCGTGGGCGCGCTGCTCGTCGCTCTGATCCCCAGGAGCAAGCGCCTCGACGAGGTCGAGGTCGGCCAGGCGGTCGCCTGACACCACCGGCACAACCACCCACATGCGGAAGGCCGTTCTGCCGGTGACGGCCGAACGGCCTTCGGTGTAGGGCAGGTTCAGTCGCTCCGCACGTACTCCGCCGCCGCGTCCAGCAACCAGTCCGTCAGATACCCGGCGAAGGAGGAACGGACCAACACCCAGAATCCGGCGCCGGGTTCGTCCCGTGCGACAAGCACGACCTGGGCGCGGGCCAGGGTGGTCTGGGCGCACCGTCCGGGCCCGAAGGCCCGCGGGTGCAGGTCCAACGGGCAGCCGTGGGCGAGCAGTTCGCGGGCGCGGGCACCGGAGACGAGAAGGGTGGTGCGCTGGGCGGACACATCGGTGACGGCGATGTGCTCGTCACCGGCCGCCGCCCGGATCCGCTGCTCCACATCCCACTGCGCGTCCGGCGGCCCGACCACCAGCCACTCGTCCGGACCGAGCCACAGCACGGTCAACTCCCCTGCCCGCACAACGGTGTTGGGCTCGACGGGCAGCGACAGCCCGAGCGCGAGTCCTACGGCGTCCGCCGCCGCGCCCTTCGGGTCGAGCCGGAGGTTCACCTGGGCCAGGAAGGGCAGTTCGGCCAGCCGGACCGTGCCGCCGGAGGTGCGGGTCGTGGCCGCCAGCCGGTCGGCGGCTCCCGCGAGGGGGCTGCGGCGCGGGACGGAAAGGGCGGTGTCAGCCATCGCGGCGGGCTCCCTCGGGGTCGTAGAGGACGGGGCTTGCGACGGTGACCGGGATCAACCGGTCGCCCACGGGGGCGTAGAGGCGTTCGCCGATGCGGTCGCGGCCGCTCTTGATCAGGGCGAGGGCGAAGGTGCGGCCGAGGGCGGCGCTGCGGTAGCTGGAGGTGACGTGGCCGAGCATCGGGACGGGCGGGGCCGGGAGTTCGCTGTCCGCGACGAGTTGTGTGCCCTCGGGGAGGAAGGCCGCGGGGTCCTCGGGGAGCAGGCCGACGAGGTGTTTGCGGTCGGGGCGGACGGCGTCGGCGCGGGCGTAGGAGCGCTTGCCGATGAAGTCGGGCTTCTTCTTCGAGACCGCCCAACTCATGCCGAGATCCTGGGGAGTTACCGTGCCATCGGTGTCCTGGCCGATGATCGGGTAGCCCTTCTCGGCGCGCAGGACGTGCATGGTCTCGGTGCCGTACGGGGTGATGCCGAAGGGGGCACCGGCCTCGTACAGCGCCTCCCACAGGGTGAGGGCCTCCCACGGGGACACGTTGATCTCGTAGGCGAGTTCGCCGGAGAAGCTGATCCGGCACACCCTGGCCTCGATGCCGGCGACGGTCGTGTCCCGCCAGGCCATGAAGGGGAAGTCGTCGTTGGCGACGGCCAGTTGGGGTGCGAGCGAGCCGAGCACCTCGCGGGAGCGGGGGCCGACCAGGGCAACGGTGGCCCACTGTTCGGTCACCGAGGCGCAGTGGACGCGGAGTTCGGGCCACTCGGTCTGGTGCCACTCCTCCATCCAGTCCAGTACGGCGGCCGCGTTGCCGGTGGTCGTGGTGACCAAGTAGCGGTCCGGGGCGAGGCGGATGGCCGTGCCGTCGTCGAAGACCATGCCGTCCGGGCGGCACATGACGCCGTAACGGACCATGCCGACCTTCAGGTTGCTCATCATGTTGGTGTAGAGCCGGTCGAGGAAGACGGGTGCGTCCGGGCCCTGTACGTCGATCTTGCCGAGGGTGGAACCGTCCATGAAGGCGACGGACTCGCGGGCCGCCGCGCACTCACGCAGGACGGCGGCCTCCATGTCCTCGCCGCCCCGCGGGTAGTACCAAGGGCGCTTCCACTGGCCGACGTTCTCGAACAGCGCGCCCTGCATGACGTGCCAGTCGTGCAGCGCCGTCGTACGGATCGGGTCGTGCAGCGCGCCCCGGTCGCGGCCGGCGAGGGTGGCGAAGGAGACGGGGGTGTACGGCGGGCGGAAGGTCGTCGTGCCGAGCAACGACACGTCCACGCCGAGGAGTTCGGCCACCACGCCGCTGGCCAGGACACCGGAGGTCTTGCCCTGGTCGTTGGCCGTACCAGCTGTCGTGTAGCGCTTGGTGTGTTCGACCGAGTCGAGGCCGGCGGCGGTGGCCCGGGTCAAGTCGGCGACAGTGACGTCTCGTTGGAGGTCCACGAAGCGGGGGGCGTCGGTGGTGACGCCGGGGACGTCGAAGACCTGCATGGCGGGGGTGTGCAGTTCGGGGGCGATCTGCGGGAGGCGGGGTGGTTCGGCTGTGTAGCCCTCTGCCTCGATCGCTCGGGCACCTGCGGCCGCACCCTGCAACAGGACTCCGGCCAGGTCGAATTCACCGTTCGCGCTGCCCGCGACCTCGACCAGTTGGCGGCAGGTGTCCGGGACGAAGGTGCCGAGGGTGTCGTCGTAGCGGAGTCTGCCGCCTGCCTGGCTGAAGAGGTGGGCGACCGGGTTCCAGCCGCCGGAGACCAGGAGGAGGTCTGCGGTGAACTGCCTTGTGGTGTCCGGGGTTTCGCCGTACGGGGCGACCGATACGGCGGTCAGGCGCGGGGTGCCCTCGGTGGCTACGACCGCGTGGCCGGGCAGTACTTCGATGCCTGCCTCGCGGGTTCGGCTCGCCCACTCCTCCGGCGCCGACGCGCGGGTGTCCACTATCGCCGCGACGTGTACGCCCGCCGACGCCAGGTCCAACGCGGCTGCGTACGCACTGTCGTTGGTGGTGAAGACCACGGCGCTACGGCCGGGGAGGACGCCGTAGCGGTTGACGTACGCGCGGGCCGAGGCGGCGAGCATCACTCCGGGGCGGTCGTTGTCCGGGAAGGCGAGGGAGCGTTCGTGGGCACCCGTTGCCAGGACCACTCGGCGGGCTCGGATGCGCCAGACGCGTTCTCGGGAGACGTGGGTGGGGGCTGCGGCGCCGAGGTGGTTCGTGCGGCGTTCCACGGCCAGGAGGTGGTTGTCGTCGTAGTGGCCGAAGACGGTGGTGCGGCGCAGGACGCGGACCTCGGGGGCGGTGGTGAGGTCTTCGCTCAACTCGGTTACCCAGTCGAGGTGTTGGGCTGTGTCCAGGAGGCTGCCGCCCAGGTCGGGGCGGTCGTCGGCGAGGATGACGCGGGCTCCGGTGCGGGCGGCTGCGGACGCGGCTGCAAGGCCGGCTGGGCCTGCGCCGACCACGAGCAGGTCGCAGTGGGCGTGGACGGCGTCGTAGCGAGCGGGGTCCGGTTCTGTGGCGAGGCGGCCCTGGCCGGGGAGGCTGGTGGCGACCAGGCCGTCGTAGAGCTCGACCGTTGTGGCGGGGAGCATCGGCTCGGGGAACGGGGCCTCGATCTGGATGACGGCGTTCGGTTCCTCGACTCCGGCGGTGAAGATGCCTCGGGGGCGGCCGAGTTTGATGCTGGTGCCGGTTTGGATGATGCCGTTCGCGAGGAGGGCGGAGGCGAGGGTGTCGCCCTTGTAGCCCTGGTATTCGGTGCCGTCGAAGGTGAAGGTGAGGGGGGTGTCTCGGGGGATGCGGCCGTGGGTGGGGTGGCGGTACGGATGAGTCACGCCCCCGCCGCCCCTACCCGTCCCATCCTCCAGGGGCTCTGCCCCTTCGACCCCGCCAAGGGGCTCCGCCCCCTGGACCCCCGTCGGCCCCGAAAGGGCCTCGTCCTCAAACGCCGGACGGGCTGAATGTGCGGACCCGTGCTGGACAGTGGACGCCGGACGGGTTGATCCTGCGGTCGGTTGCGGCTCCCCCGCCCGGTACACCCCCAGAATCTCGTTCGTCGCCGTGTCCCGTACCGCGTTGAACCAGCGGCGGCAGCCCGCCGCGTGGTTCCAGCGTTCCGCGAAGGGGCCCTTGGGGTTGTCGCGGAAGAACAGGTAACGCGCCCACTCCTCGTCGGTCAGGTCGGCCGGGGTCTGCGGGTAGGCAACGTGGGCCTGGCCGCCGTAGTGGTACTCGGCTTCGTCGCGGGGCCCGCACCAGGGGCAGGGGATCAGCAGCATGGTTGGGCTCCCTAGTGGGCCACCGCGGCGGCGCCGTGCTCGTCGACGAGCGCGCCGGTGGTGAAACGGTCGAGCGAGAAGGGGGCGTTGAGGTGGTGAGGGGTGTCGTGGGCGATGGTGTGGGCGTAGACCCAGCCGACGCCCGGGGTCGCCTTGAAACCGCCCGTTCCCCAACCGCAGTTCAGGTAGAGGTTGTCGACCGGGGTCAGGCCTACGATCGGTGACGCGTCCGGGGTTACGTCCACGATGCCGCCCCACGTGCGCAGGACGTGCGCGCGGGCGAAGACCGGGAACAGTTCCAGGGCCGCGGACATCTGTTCCTCGATGATGTGGAACGCTCCACGCTGGGTGTAGGAGTTGTACGAGTCGACGCCCGCGCCCATCACCAACTCGCCCTTGTGCGCCTGGCTCACGTACACATGGACCGCGTTGGACATCACCACCGTGGGGTGGACCGGTTCCAGTAGCTCCGATACCAGCGCTTGCAACGGGTGGCTCTGGAGCGGGAGTTGGATGCCCGCCATGGCTGCCAGGACTGACGTGTGGCCTGCCGAGCACAGCGCCACCTTGCCCGCCGATATCGGGCCCTGCGTGGTCTGTACGCCCACCACCCTGCCGTCGACGATGTCCAGGCCCGTGACCTCGCAGTTCTGGATGAGGTCGATGCCGGCCGCGTCGGCGGAACGGGCCAGGCCCCACGCCACGTGGTCGTGTTTGGCGATGCCCGCGCGTGGTTGGTAGGTGGCTCCCATCACCGGATACCGCACGTCCGGTGAGGTGTTGACGATCGGGCAGACCTCCTTGACCTGCCGTTCGTCGAGCCATTCCGCGTCCACGCCGTTGAGGCGGTTCGCCTCCACTCGGCGCACGCTGTCACGGACGTCCTGAAGGCTGTGGGCGAGGTTGAGAACTCCGCGCTGGGAGAAGAGGATCGGGTAGTCCAGCTCCTCCTCCAGGCCCTCCCAGAGTTTGAGCGCGTGTTCGTAGATGCCCGCGCTCTCGTCCCAGAGGTAGTTGGAGCGGATGATCGTGGTGTTGCGGGCCATGTTGCCGCCCGCGAGCCAACCCTTCTCCAGCACCGCGACGTTGGTGATGCCGTGGTTCTTCGCCAAGTAGTGGGCAGTGGCCAGGCCGTGGCCTCCGCCACCCACGATGACCACGTCGTACGAGCGTTTCGGCTCAGGTGTGCGCCAGAGCCAGTCGGGGTGTTCGGGGAGGTCCGCGCCCGGGGTGCGGGGGGTCGTCATCGGGGGTCGCCCTCCTGGGACAGGTGCGGGTAGAGCGGGTGCTTCGCCGCCAGTGCCTTCGTACGGGCGCTCAAGCCGCCCACGTCCGGGGCCGGTTGGAGCGCCAGCGCGATCACGTCCGCCACCTCCGCGAAGTCCTCCTCCGTGAAGCCTCGCGTGGCCAGTGCCGGGGTGCCGATGCGCAGCCCGGACGTGACCATGGGCGGGCGCGGGTCGAAGGGCACGGCGTTTCGGTTGACCGTGATGCCGATCTCGTGGAGCAGGTCCTCCGCCTGGCGACCGTCCAACTCCGAGTCGCGCAGGTCGACCAGGACGAGGTGGACGTCCGTGCCGCCGGTGAGGACCTTGACCCCCGTGGCTGCTACGTCGGCCCGGGTCAGGCGTTCCGCGAGGATGCGGGAACCGGCCAGCGTGCGGGACTGGCGTTCCGCGAACTCCGGTGACGCCGCGACCTTGAACGACACCGCCTTCGCCGCGATGACATGTTCCAGCGGGCCGCCCTGCATCCCGGGAAACACCGCCGAGTTGATCCTCTTGGCGAGGTCGGCCTCGTTGGTGAGGATGACTCCGCCGCGTGGGCCGCCGAGGGTTTTGTGTGTCGTCGTCGTGGTCACGTGGGCGTGCGGGACGGGGTTGGGGTGCAGGCCCGCGGCGACCAGGCCCGCGAAGTGCGCCATGTCGACCATCAATAGCGCGCCCACCTCGTCGGCGATCCGGCGGAACGCCGCGAAGTCCAACTGCCGTGGATACGCCGACCATCCGGCGATGATCATCTTGGGGCCGTGTTCCTTCGCGAGGCGCTCCACCTCGTCCATGTCGACCAGGTTGTCCGTCTCCCCCACGTGGTACGGCACCACGTTCAGCATCTTGCCGCTGTAGTTGAGGCGCATGCCGTGGGTGAGGTGGCCGCCATGGGCGAGGTCGAGGCCGAGGATCGTGTCGCCGGGCTTCAACAGGGCGAAGAACACCGCCGTGTTGGCCTGCGCGCCCGAGTGCGGCTGCACGTTCGCGAAGCCCGCCCCGAACAGGGACTTGACCCGCTCGATCGCCAACCGCTCGGTGACGTCCACGTGTTCGCAGCCGCCGTAGTAGCGGCGGCCGGGGTAGCCCTCCGCGTACTTGTTGGTGAGGACCGAGCCCTGTGCCTCCAGTACGGCGGAGGGCGCGAAGTTCTCGGAGGCGATCATCTCCAACGTGGACTGCTGGCGGTGCAGTTCGGCGCGGAGCGCGGCGTGGACCTCGGGATCCAGTTCGGCGAGGGGCGTGTTCAGCGCGTTCATTCGGCGTTCGCGTCCTTCCGGTCAGCCGCGGAGACGGGACATCGTCGGGTCGAACAGTGGCTCCGCCGCCACGACCGCCTCGACGCGCTCGTCGAAGTAGCCGATGTGCAACTGGGTGCCGGGGGCGGTGAGTTCGGCCGGGAGCCAGGCGTAGGCGATGCCCTTGCCGATCGTGTAGCCGTAGGCCGCGCTGGTGACGTAACCGACGGCGCGGTCGCCGTCGTAGACCGGTTCCTTGCCCATGACGACGGAGTGCGGGTCGTCGATGGTCAGGCAGGTCAACTGCCGTCGCACGTCGGTCTTTCGGCGTTCCAGTGCCGCCTTGCCGATGAAGTCGCCCTTGTCGAGTTTGACGGCGAAGCCGACGCCGGCCTCGTAGGGGTCGTGCTCGTAGGTCATGTCGGTGCCGAAGGAGCGGTACCCCTTCTCCAGGCGGAGGCTGTTGAAGGCGCCCCGGCCTGCGATGACACCGCCCAGCGGTTGCGCTGCCTGCCAGAGGGTGTCCCAGAGTTTCTGGCCCTGGTCGGCGGTGGTGTACAGCTCCCAGCCGAGTTCGCCGACGTAGGACAGGCGCATGGCGGTGACCGGGACCGTTCCAATGTAGGCCTGCTTGGCGCGGAAGTACTTGAGGCCCTCGTTCGTGAAGTCCTCGTCCGTCAGGGGCTGGAGGACCTTGCGGGCCAGGGGGCCCCACAGGCCTATGCAGCAGGTGCCGGGGGTGATGTCGCGGACTTGGACCGTTCCATCGGCGGGCAGGTGGCGGGTGAACCAGTCGAGGTCGAGGTTGCCGTTGGCGCCGACCTGGAAGCGGTCGCGGGCCAGGCGGGCGACGGTGATGTCGCTGCGGATGCCGCCGTCCTCGTCCAGCAGGAGGGTGTACGTCACCGAGCCGACCGACTTGGCGACCTTGCCGGTGACCAGGCCCTCCAGGAAGTCGGCGGCGCCGGGGCCGGTCACCTCCAGGCGCTTGAGGGCCGTCATGTCGTACATCGCGACCGTCTCGCGGGTGGCCTGTGCCTCGGCACCGACGATGGGCGACCAGTACTGGGCGGCCCAGTCGTTCGGGGTGGGGATCGAACGGCCTTCCAGCAGGGCCGAGTTGGCCTCGTACCACTGTGGGCGCTCCCAGCCGCCTGCCTCCAGGAAGACCGCGCCGTGTTCCTGCTGGCGGGTGTGGAAGGGGCTGGTGCGGATCGGGCGCGGCTTACCGGACGGCTGGAGCGGGTGGAGGATGTCGTAGACCTCTACGAAGTTCTGGCAGTCGCGGGCCAGGACGTATTCGGGGGCGAGCTGGTGCTGTTCGAAGCGGTTGACGTCGCACTCGTGGAGGTCGAAGGACGAGCAGTAGCCGTCGACCAGCCACTCGGCCATCGCGCGGCCGACGCCCGCCGAGTGCGTGACCCAGACGGCCTCGGCGACCCAGAAGCCCTTGACGTCCGAACTCTCCCCGAGGAGGGGGAAGTTGTCGGTGGTGAAGGAGAAGAGGCCGTTGATGCCCTCCTCGATCTTCGCGTCCTTCGTCGCGGGGAGCAGGGACTGCGTCTCCGTCCAGGCCGGCGCGAAGTCGTCCTCCGTGAACTTGAGGACGGAGGGCATGTCGTCGGCCTCGCCGACCGAGAGGATGTCGTCGGCCGAGATGGGCATGGGGCGGTGGCCGTAGTAGCCGATGCCGATGGCGTCGTAGCGGTCGCGGTAGTAGAGGTCGGCGTCCTGGTGGCGCAGGATCGGGCGGACGGCCTCCTCGGTCCGGCCGGCGAGGGCGGGTACTGGACCGGTCCAGGCGAGCTGGTGGCCGAGCGGGGTCAGCGGGAGGTTCATGCCGACCATGCGGGCGATCTTCGGGCCCCAGATGCCGGCGCAGCACACGACGATGTCGGCGGGGATCTCGCCCTGGTCGGTGAGGACGCCGGTGACGCGGCCGTCGGCCCGCTGGACGTCGAGGACTTCGTGGCGGGCGAGGAAGGTCACGCCGCGCTCGGTCGCCCGGCGGATCTGCGCCTCGACGGCCAGGACGGCTTTCGCCAGGCCGTCGGTGGGGACCAGGAGGCCGCCGAGGACCCGGTCCGGGTTCACCAGCGGGTGGTGCTCGACGCACTCCTCGGGGGTGAGCAGGCGGGCCTCGATGCCCCAGGCGGTGATCCAGCCGTGGCGGCGGTGGAGTTCGGCGACGCGCTCTGGGGTGGTGGCGACCTCTAGGCCGCCGACCTGGAGGAAGCAGGGCTTGCCGTCGACGTCGAGGGAGCAGAACTTCTCGACCGTGTAGCGGGCCAACTCGGTCATCGTCTTTGAGGAGTTGGTCTGGAAGACCAGTCCTGGCGCGTGCGAGGAGGAGCCGCCGGTGGCGGGCAGCGGGCCCTGGTCGACCACGGTCACTTCGGTCCAGCCTCGCGCGGAGATCTCGTCCGCGAGCGCCGCCCCCACGACGCCCGCTCCGATGATGACCACTCGGGGTCCCGCCATCGCCGCACCTCCGGCTAGAAAGCAATCCGGTTGCTGTCTGCGCAACATGCTTCAGGTTGCGCAACTCAATGTGCCCGGCGCGAGGAGCGGGTGTCAAGGGGTCCCGTGACGTCGGACGACGCCCCCGTCACCGGCCGGAACACGGCAATGCCCGACGGGCGGCACGCACCTGCGCGCGCCGCCCACCGGGCATGGTCAACCGTGGTGTTCCGCCGCCTACTTGAGCCAGGCGTCGACCTTGTCCTTGTTGGCGTCGACCCACTTCTTCGCCGCGGCGTCGTCGGACAGCTTGTCCTGCGCTATGTACTTGGCCACGGTGTTCTGGTCCTCGTTCGTCCAGTTGAAGTTCTTCACCAGGTTGTAGGCGGGGCTGCCCGACTTGGCGAACTTCGCGCTGACGATCTTGTCGAGGTCGTAGACGGGGTAGTCGCAGGCGATCTTCGCCGCGTCCGCGTCACAGCCCGTCTTGTACGCGGGCAGCGCCACCTTCTTGAGCGCGACCTCGGAGAGGAACCACTGCGGCTCGTAGAAGTAGCCGATGACCCACTGCTTGTTCTTCTCGGCGGTGCGGAAGGCCTGGATGAGCGCGGTCTCGCTGCCCGCGTACACCACCTTGAAGTCCAGCTTCAGGTTCTTCACCAGCGCGGCGTCGTTCGTGACGTACGACGGGTCCCCGTCGAGGAGTTGGCCCTTGCCGCCCGACTCGGAGGTCTTGAACTTGGACGCGTACTTGTTGAGGTTCTTGTAGTCGAGGATGTCGGGGTGGGCCTTGGCGAGCCACGGCGGCACGTACCAGCCGATGATGCCTTTGTTGCCGGTCTGGCCGGCCTCGACGGCGGTCTTCTGGCCGGTGATGTACTTCTTCTTGAGATCGTCGTGGCCCCAGTTCTCCAGGACCGCGTCGACCTCGCCGGTGCCGAAGCCCTGCCAGGCGATCTCTTCCTTCAGGTCCTTCTTCTCGACCGTACAGCCGAGTTGGTGCTGCGCGACGTACGCGACGACCGCCGCGTCCGCCTCGTAGCCCACCCACGGGTTGACCGCGAGGTTGAAGGTCCCGCACTTGCCCGAGCTGCTGCTCGATCCCGAGGAGGTGTCGCCGACCTTCGCCCCGCCGCACGCGGTGAGGGTGAGGCCGAGAACGGCCAGGCCGGCCGCGCCGGTTCGCCAGTGTCTTGCCATGGTGTCGTGCTCCTTTAAGCGCTGGTTCGGCGCGCGGCCGCCTGAGTGATCCGGTCGAACATGACTCCGAGCAGGACGATGGCGAGCCCCGCCGCCAGCCCCTTGCCGTACAGCTCGCCCTGCGAGAATCCGGCCACCACGTCGTAGCCGAGGGCGCCGGCTCCCACCAGGCCGCCCACAACAACCATCGACAGCACATAGATCAGGCCCTGGTTGGTCGCGAGGGTCAAGGCGCTGCGTGCCATCGGGAGTTGAACCTTGGTGATGATCTGCCAGGTGTTGCACCCGGCCGCCGTGGCCGCCTCGACGGTGGTCTCGGGCACCGCCCGCACCCCGTCCGCCGTGATCTTGATGGCGACCGGTACGGCGTACACGACGGCGGCCACGATCGCGGTGAAGCGCGTCGCCCCGAACAGCGCGAGGAACGGCACCAGATAGACGAACGGGGGCATGACCTGCGCCGCGTCCAACGTGGGCCGCAACAGCCGGTCCACCATCGCGCTGCGCCCCATCCACACGCCGAAGGCGATGCCGAACAGCATCACGATCACGGTCGCCACGACGGTCGAGGCCAGTGTCGTCATGGCGTCCGACCACACACCCGTGCCGACAAGCAGGCCTACGCATATGGCAGTTGTGACCCCGGAGCGCCAGCCGCCGACCACCACGCCGATCCCGACGAGCGCCGCGCCGACGAGCCACCACGGGGAGTCGGTGAGCAGCGACTGGAACGGGTTGAGCAGGCCGTTGGTGAGTGCGTTGCGGAAGGCGTTGGTGACGCCCGACAGGTTGTCCTGCACCCACGTCGTCACGCTGTTCGCGGCGTTCGTGATGTGGGTGCCGGTGCTGCCGTCGCCGGGGAACTGCGCCGCCCACAGGTAGGTGTGCGAGAGGTAGATCAGGACCACGACGCCCACCGCGCCCGCTCCGAGCAGCGGTCGGCGCCACGTGAGGAAGCGGCCGGTCGAGTTCCGGGCCTGTTCCGTGCGGGTGCTCGACGCCGTCGTGACGCGGTCGAGGACGATGGCCATGATCACGATGGCCAGGCCGGCGTTGAAGGCCGTGCCCACGTCGAGCGTCTGCAGTGCCTGCATGACGGTCTTGCCGAGGCCGGGCGCGTCGATCAGGGCCGCGATGGTGACCATGGCGAGGGCGGCCATGATGGTCTGGTTGACGCCCATGACCACGGTCCGCTTGGCCATCGGCAACAGCACTTTGAGCAGTGACTGCCAGCGCGTCGACCCCATGGAATCCGCCGCTTCCACGGTCGTCGCCGGTACGGAGCGAATCCCGTGCGCGGTGATGCGGATCGCGGGCGGGGCGGCGTAGATCACGGTGGCGATGACGGCGGAGGCCGGGCCGATGAGGAAGAACAGGGTCAGCGGTGCCAGGTAGACGAAGGTCGGCATCGTCTGCATGAAGTCCAGGAAGGGCGTCATGATCCGGTTGAACCGGTCCGACAGCCCCGCCCACACCCCCAGCGGGATCGCGAACAGCAGCGCCACGAGGACCGCGGAGAGGGTGAGCGCCAGGGTGTCCATGCTCTCCTGCCACAGGCCCTGGAGCCCGAAGAAGGCGAAACCGGCCATGGCGAGGAGCGCGACCCGCCAGTTGCCCACGGCCCAGGAGACGAAGCCCGCGATGCCGACGACCCCGAGCCAGCCGATCTGCGGCAGCGGGCGGTCGCCGCTCGGCTGCGAGATCAGGTCCTGGACGAAGGTCACCAGGTTGTCGATGACCAGGCGGATCTCGTTGAAGAAGTAGAGGAAGAGCGGGTTGGAGTTGCGGTTGGCGCCGACCGAGTCGTTGAGGTCGTTGAACCAGCGGTGCAGTCCGGTGAGGTCGGCCGCCGCGAGCGTCAGCGTCTGCTTCCCGCGCAGCACGGCGAACAGCACCAGCCAGACGACGAGGATCGCGCCGACCATCATGGGCCGGGTCACCTTGCGTCGCGGGTTCTTCAACTCCGGTGCGGTGTCCGCGACTTGCTGTGCGGGCTCCGGTTTCTCCACGGCGACGGTCATCACGCGTCGCCTTCCTGCCCGGCGACGACAGCGAGGATCTCCTCGTCGCCGACGATGCCGAGCAGCTTGCCGTTCTCCACGACCTTGACCGGCTTGTCGGCCGCGAGTACGGCGCGGGTGGCCTCGCGTACGACGACGTCCGGGCCCAACTCGGGTCCGTCCAGGGGGTCTTCGTCCACGGCGGGGCGCATGATCCAGCGCAGGGTGAGGACGTCACCGCGCGGCACGTCCTTCACGAACTCGCGGACGTAGTCGTCGGCGGGGGCGCCGACCAGCTCGTCGCCCGTCCCGCACTGCACCATCTTGCCGTCGCGCATGATGAGGATGCGGTCGCCCAACTTGAGGGCCTCGGACAGGTCGTGGGTGATGAACACCATGGTCTTGCCGACCTCGTGGTGCAGCCGGATGACCTCGTTCTGCATGTCGCGGCGGATCAGCGGGTCGAGCGCCGAGAACGGTTCGTCGAAGAGAAGGACGTCCGGGTCTCCGGCCAACGCCCTTGCCAGGCCGACGCGTTGCTGCATTCCGCCGGAGAGCTGATCCGGGTAGGAGTTCTCGTACCCGGAGAGTCCGACCAACTCGACGACTTCCAGGGCCCGTTTGGTGCGCTCGGCCTTGCTCATGCCCCGGATCTCCAGGCCGAAGGACACGTTGTCGACGACCCGGCGGTGCGGCAGCAGCCCGAAGTGCTGGAAGACCATGGAGAACTTACGGCGCCGCAGCTCGCGCAGCCGCTTGGCGTCCGCGTCCCGGATGTCCTCGCCCTCGAAGACGATCTCACCGGCGGTGGGTTCGATCAGCCGGGTCAGACATCGCACCAGGGTGGACTTCCCGGAGCCGGACAGCCCCATGACGACGAAGACCTCGCCGGGCGAGACCTCGAAGTTCACATCGCGTACGGCGGCGGTGCAGCCGGTGCGGTCCATCAGCTCACGGCGTGTGAGCCCGCACAGTTCCTCGGATTCGGGTACCTGCTCTGCCTTCGGCCCGAACACCTTCCACAGCTTGCGCACGGATATGACCGGGGTGGGGGCCGAGTCCTGGGGAGTGCCGCGCCGCTGCGGCACCTCGGTCTGTGCTGGGGTCACGATCGACCTCTTTTCGGCGTTCAGCCGCGGAACCAGTGCTGCGGCCGGGGTTGGATGTTCTGCCAGATGTGCTTGGGCTCTCGGTACTCGTCCAGGCCGGTCGGTCCCAGCTCCCGGCCCACGCCCGAGTGTCCGAAGCCACCCCATTCCGCTTGCGGCACATAGGGGTGGTAGTCGTTGATCCACACCGTGCCGTGCCGCAGCCGCCGGGCGACCCGCTGGGCCTTCCCCGCGTCCTGGGTCCAGACGGCGCCGGCGAGTCCGTACTCGGTGTCGTTGGCGATGCGTACGGCGTCGTCCTCGTCGGTGAAGCGCTCGACGGTCAGGACCGGTCCAAAGGACTCCTCGTGCACCACGCGCATGTCCTGCGTGCACGCGTCGAGGACGGTCGGCGGGTAGAAGTGTCCGTCCGCGAGGGCGGGTTCGGAAGGCCGCTCACCGCCGCACCGCAGCACGGCGCCCTCGGCGATGCCCGCCGCGACGTACGCCTCGACCTTCTCCAGGTGCCGCGCGGAGATCAGCGCCCCGGTCTCGGCCTCGGGATCGAAGGGCCCGCCGAGCCTGATCTGCCGTGCGCGACGGACGACTTCGTCCACGAACCGGTCGTGCAGCGAGTCCTCGACGATCAACCGGGCGCCGGCCGAGCAGACTTGGCCCGAGTGCAGGAAGACGGCCGTGAGCGCGAAGTCCACGGCCGTCTCGAAGTCGGCGTCGGCGAAGACGACGTTGGGGTTCTTGCCGCCCAGCTCCAGCGCGACCTTCTTCACGGTCGCGGCGGCGGTGGCCATGATGCGTTTGCCGGTCTCCAGGCCCCCGGTGAAGGAGACCATGTCGACGGCGGGGTCCTCGGAGAGCGGTGCGCCCGCCTCGGGCCCGGCACCGAGCACGAGGTTGGCGGCACCGGCGGGAAGCCCGGCCCCCTCCAGCGCGCGCATCAGCAGGATGGAGGTGGAGGGCGTCAGCTCGCTCGGCTTGAGGACGACCGTGTTGCCCGCGAGGAGTGCCGGAGCGACCTTCCAACTGGCTTGCAGCAGCGGGTAGTTCCAGGGCGTGATCAGCCCGCACACCCCAACGGGCTCGTAGACGACGCGACTTACGGCGTCGTCCCGCCCGGTGTCGATGACCCGTCCGGCGTCGGTGCCGCCGATCCCGCCGTAGTAACGGAAGCAGGAGACGACATCGGCGATGTCGTACTCGCTCTCCACCAGCCGCTTGCCGGTGTCCAGCGACTCGGCGCGGGCGAACTCCTTGGCGTCGCGCTCGATGAGATCGGCGGTGCGCAGCAACAGCGCGCCGCGCTCCCGCTCGGGGGTAAGCGGCCAGGGTCCTTCGTCGAAGGCGCGGCGGGCGGCGGCGATCGCGGCCTCGGTGTCGGGACGCGTTCCCTCGGACACCGTCGCGGTGAGCGTGCCGTCGGAGGGGCAGCGGATGTCACGGTGACCGCCGGCCACCGCGTCGCGCCATTCTCCGTCCACATACAGGTCTGCCACGTGTGGAGCCCTTCGAGCGAATTCCGTTGCGCATCGTGCACCGTATTGCTTGTGGTGGAACACCCTGGCGAATGTGCAGACATACGTCAAGGGGTTGGCGGATGACGATTTCGCCATGCCTCCCATTGCCCGGCCGCCTCTTGACCGCGAGCGGCGCCCGGCCCAACCATGTTGCGTATCGCTCACCGCGTTGTGCAATACGCACCAATGCTACGCACCGACGGAGGCTGTCCATGTCCCCTCGACCGCACCCCGGCCGCGAATTCGTCCTCACCCTCTCGTGTCCGGACAGCGCCGGACTGGTCCATGCCGTGAGCGGCTTTCTCGTCCGGAACTCCGGCAACATCCTGGAAAGCCAGCAATTCGATGATCGGCTCAAGGGCCGCTTCTTCATGAGGGTCCACTTCGACGTTTCCGATCCAAACGCCGACCTGAAAACACTGCGTTACCGATTCGGCCCGGTGGCCGAGGCGTATCGCATCTCCTGGACCCTCCGGGACGCCGCCACCCCCACCCGGACCCTGATCATGGTCTCCAAGTTCGGCCACTGCCTGAACGACCTGCTGTTCCGCAAGCGCACCGGTGCCCTCAACATCGAGATCCCGGCGATCGTCTCCAACCACCGCGACTTCGAGGGCCTCGCGCAGACGTACGGCATCCCCTTCCACCACATCCCGGTGACCAGGGACACGAAGGCGGACGCGGAGGCGCAACTCCTCGACCTGGTCCGGGAGTTGGACATCGACCTGGTGGTACTGGCGCGCTACATGCAGATCCTCTCCGACGACCTCTGCAAGCAGCTGGAGGGCCACGCCATCAACATCCACCACTCCTTCCTGCCCAGCTTCAAGGGCGCCCGCCCCTACCAGCAGGCGTACGACCGAGGCGTGAAGCTCGTGGGCGCCACCGCGCACTATGTGACGCCGGAGCTGGACGAGGGCCAGATCATCGACCAGGACGTGGTCCGGGTCGACCACTCGCTCGACCCGGAGGAGCTGGTGACGGTGGGGCGGGACGTGGAGGCGCAGGTGCTGGCGCACGCGGTGAAGTGGCACAGCGAGAGCAGGGTGATGGTGTACGGGAACCGGACCGTCGTGTTCCGGTGAGGGTGCGCCGTATACGGCTCGGGGGCCGCACCCGGAACGCGGCGCGGCCCCCTCACCCTCTCGACGCCTACCCGGCCTGCTTCTGGGCGTCGCGGTGCCGGTAGTACACCGCCGAGGACGGAGCGAGCGGCTCCTTGCCCAGGATGAGGTCCGCCGCCTTCTCCGCGATCATCATCACCGGCGCGTAGATGTTGCCGTTGGTCACGTACGGCATCACCGACGCGTCCACGACCCGCAGCCCCTCCACCCCGTGCACCCGCATGCTGCCGGGGTCGACGACCGCCATCTCGTCCGTGCCCATCTTGCAGGTGCAGGACGGATGCAGCGCCGTCTCCCCCTCCTTCGCCACCCACGCCAGGATCTCCTCGTCGCTCTCCACGGACGGGCCGGGCGAGATCTCCCCGTCGTTGTACGGGGCGAGCGCGGGCTGGTTGAGAAGCTTCCGCGCGACCCGGATCGACTCGACCCACTCACGCCGGTCCTGTTCCGTGGACAGGTAGTTGAAGCGCAGCGCGGGATGCTCCAGCGGATCCTTGGTCTTGATCTTCACCGAGCCGATCGCGTCGGAGTACATGGGTCCGACGTGCACCTGGTAACCGTGGCCACCGGCCGGAGACGAGCCGTCGTAGCGGACCGCGATCGGCAGGAAGTGGAACATCAGGTTGGGGTAGTCGACGTCCTCGTTGCTGCGGGCGAAGCCGCCTGCCTCGAAGTGGTTGGTGGCGGCGGGGCCCTTGCGGAAGAGCCATTGCAGGCCGATGAAGGGGGCGCGCCACTTCGCCATGTACGGCTGCATGGAGACGGGTTGCTTGCAGGCGTACTGGATGTACACCTCCAGGTGGTCCTGCATGTTCTCGCCGACGCCCGGCAGGTCGTGGATGACGTCGATACCGAGAGCGGTCAGCTCCTCCGCGTTGCCGACACCCGAAAGCTGAAGCAACTGGGGGGAGTTGATCGCGCCGCCGCACAGGATGACCTCGCGGGCCCGCACCTGCTGGACCTTGCCGCGGTGGCGGTACTCGACGCCGACGGCCTTCTTGCCCTCGAAGAGGACACGGGTGACCATCGCGCGGGTGGTGACGGTGAGGTTGGGCCGCTTGCGCACGGGCTTCAAGTAGGCCTTGGACGCGGACAGTCGGCGGCCCCGGCTGACATTGCGGTCGAAGGGCGCGAAGCCCTCCTGCTGGTAGCCGTTGACGTCGTCGGTGCGCGGATACCCCGCTTCCTGAACGGCGTTGAGGAACGCGCCGAACAACGGGTTGGATGCGGGCCCGCGTTCGAGGACGAGCGGGCCGTCGTGGCCGCGGAACTCGTCGTCGGGATCGGCCGCGAGGCAGTTCTCCATCCGCCGGAAGTACGGCAGGCAGTGCGCGTAGTCCCAGCTCTCCATCCCGGCGTCGGCGGCCCAGCGCTCGTAGTCCATGGGGTTGCCGCGCTGGAAGATCATGCCGTTGATGCTGCTGGAACCGCCGAGCACCTTGCCGCGGGCGTGGTAGACGCGCCGGCCGCCCATGTGGGGTTCGGGTTCCGACTCGTACTTCCAGTCGTAGAACCGGCTGCCGATGGGGTAGGTCAGCGCGGCCGGCATGTGGATGAAGACGTCCCACGGGTAGTCGGGCCGGCCGGCCTCCAGGACGAGCACCTGGTGGGCCGGGTCCGCGGAGAGCCGGTTCGCCAGTGCGCTGCCGGCGGATCCACCGCCGACGATGACGAAGTCGTATTGCAGGGGAGCCATGATCTCTCGTCTCGCTCGCGCCGTAGATACGCGACGCATGCTAATACGAGTATCGCTATACGCACTAGGTTGCGCGCCACGCAACCTGGACGCGCAGGTTTCCACACTGTTTCCCGGCCCGAGTCCCGATTTCCCAGCCGAGTCCCGGCCCGGTCGGATCCCCGCGCCTTTCTCAGATGCTGAAGCGCTCCTTGCCGAGGAGGGGGCGGACCCGCGAGCGGAAACCTTCCGTGCGGAAGGGGCGCTGGAGGAGGCCAGGGCGCAGGTGTTGCGCGAGTGCGGCGGCGATCATGCCCTGGTCGAGGGCGAGGACGGAGTCGCTGACGCGGCCGTTCGCGGTGTCGACGGAGTCGCGGAAGCCGTAGCGGTCGTCGTAGGCGCCGAAGTCCCGTGCCAGCGCGGTGAGGTTGGCGAGGGCCTCGGGCGCGGCGTACGGCAGGGCGAGGAAGGAGGCGTGCGGGGTGACGACGCCGAGGGAGTCGTAGCCGTCCTCCTGCATGCCGATCGCGTCGACGCCGTACTCGCGGTAGCCGCCCTCGGGGATGTTGGCGGGTGAGAAGCCCCAGTAGCCGTACTTCGCCTCGTCCAGGCCGTGTTCGATCTGACTGCGCACATAGCGCTGGTGGGTGGTGCCCCACGAGTACGGCGACCAGGCGGCCTCGGGCACGAACAGCGGGACCATCAGCGCCTCGAACATCGAGCCGCCCCAGGTGGGGACGAGCTTGCGGCCGCGGTAGGTGTAGTGGCCCTCCCACACCCGTACGCCGTCGATCGTGACGTAGGAGCCCTCGGGTTCCTGTTCCTGCCCCATGCCGGGCAGGAGGGTGCGGAACAGGTGCCAATAGTGCTCGGTGGGGAGGGAGTTGTCGGCTATGCCGAGGTAACTGGCCATGCGGGGTTCGGTGTTGAGGGCGCCGTAGTGGTGGCCCGTGGGTTCGCCCTTGCCGGGCTTGTCCGGCCAGAAGCCGCCGCGCAGTTGACCGGGTCCGGCGACCGGGTCGGCCGGGTCGTAGGGGGTGTAGTAGTACGACCAGTCGGCGTCGGCGAGGAGCCGGGCGACGCGCGGACGCAGTTCCGGGTCTGCGTCGGCGGCGATCCTCAGTCCGGCGACCAGCCAGGCGTTGTCGACGGTGGAGAGGAAGGGGCGCACCGGGTCACCCGTCCCGGGCCAGCTGGTGAGGACCGAACCGTCGTACGCGTCATACCAGTTGAACCAGAAGCCGTGCGCGCGCTCCAGCTTCTCGACCGCCGCGAGGGTGCGGGACAGGCGCCGGTGCATGGCCGACCCGGAGATCACGCCGAGGCCGGCCGCGGCGACGGTCGACCACAGGCCGCAGCCGATGTTGGTCGGCGAGGTCTGCGTCGAGGGCACGGGAGTGCCGGTGCCGGAGACGTCCATCGTGTCGGCGGTCAGGCCGAGTTCGGTGGTCATCCCGGTCATCGACCGGTAGGTCGACTCGAACCAGGTCCGCAGCGGCGCCCTGTCGGAGGCGGGGCGGCCACGGGTCGACGCGGAGGCGAGGGGCGTCGCGGCGGTGAGGGCGGCGGCTCCGGCCGTGGCGGTGGTGAGGAACGTACGACGGTTCATGCGGGTCCAACTCCCAGGGGAATGCGGGCGGGACGGGCAGGGGAAGGGTGGGTGCGTCGTCGTGTCCCGTACGGGACGGCGGTGGGGCGGGAGCCGACGGGATGTCAGGGGACCGTCGGCTCCCGGGACTTGGGGGCAGTTACGCGTTCCGGCCTGCCGTGCGCGGCAGTTCGCGGGTGCGGCCCAGGGCGCCGAGCCAGGCGGCGGACGGCTTCGCGGTGCGGGCGAAGGTGACCGGGTCCACGGCGATCAGGCCGAACGTCGGCCGGTAGGAGCCCCATTCGTAGTTGTCGAGGGCGCTCCAGGCCAGGTAACCGTCGATGTTCAGGCCGTCGTCGAGGGCGGCGGCGACCGCGTCCAGGGCGCCGGCGTAGTAGTCGATACGGCGCGTGTCGTCGGCGGTGGCGATGCCGTTCTCCGTGACGATCAGCGGGACGCCGGGGCCGACGATGTCGGCGGTGTGGCGCAGGGCGTGGCCGACGGCCTCCGGGTAGAACTCCCATTGCGTCAGGGTGCGTTCGGCGTCCTCGGGCGCGGGGGTCGGGCCGTCGGTGCCGATCTTGGTGCGGGTGTAGGACTGGACGCCGATCCAGTCGTCGTCGCACGCGGCCTCGATGAAGACGTCCTCGCGGGGGTGGCGGTAGGCGGCGGTGATGTCCTCGGCGCCGGGCAGCGCCTGGTAGACCTGGTTGGCGATCGTCCAGCCGACCTGGATGGCGGGGTCGATCGCGCGCACCGCCTTGACGGCGGCCCGGTGGGCGGCGATCACCGCGTGGGTGGTCTCCTCGTCCGGGGTGGGCAGTCCGGCGGGCGGGAAGCCCTGGTCACCGGCCTTGGCGGCACCCGCCATCACGGCGATCATGTTGGGCTCGTTGATGGTGCACACGTGGCGGACGCCGTCCGCGATGATCGGCGCGCACTGCTCGACATAGCGGGCGAACAGGTCGGCCGCGCCGTCGGCGGTCCAGCCGCCGAGGTCCTCGAACCACTGCGGGACCGTGAAGTGGTGCAGGGTCACCATCGGGCGCAGGCCGCGGGCGAGGGCGCCGTCGACCATGCGGCGGTAGTGGGCGGTCTCGGCGCGGGAGAACGTGCCCGGGACGGGTTCTATGCGGGCCCACTCGACGCTGAACCGGTAGTCGGTGAAGCCGAGTTGGGCGAGCAGGTCCATGTCCTGCTCCCAGCGGTGGTAGCTGTCGCAGGCGTCCAGGCTCGGCTCCTCGATCCCCGCCGCCGGGTCGTGTTCCTTGCGCCACCAGTCACTGTTGACGTTGTTCCCCTCGATCTGGTGGGCGGCTGTGGACGCGCCCCACAGGAAGCCGTCGGGGAACGGGGTGGGCGTGTGACTCATGGTTCGACGTGTCTTTCTGCTGGGTGGGGCAGGCGGGCAACGGGGTGTGGGGCCAACGGGAGTACGGAGCGAGCTACTTGAGTCCGGCGGTCGCGATGCCCTGGGTGAAGTGGCGTTGCAGTACGGCGAAGACGAGCAGCACCGGCAGCACGACGAGCAGGGAGCCGGCCATCAACATGCCGTTGCCGCCGCCGACCGTGCGGTTGGGATCGTTGGCGAAGGTCGCCAACGCCACGGGGAGCGTGTACTTGCCGGGGTCGTTGGTCGCGATCAGCGGCCAGACGAAGTTGTTCCAGGACCCGAGGAAGGTGAAGATCGTCAGGGTCGCCAGGGCGGGCTTGACCAGGGGCAGCACGATGCGCCAGAAGATGTACCACTCGCCGGCGCCGTCGATGCGGGCCGCTTCGAGGAGTTCGTCGGGGATCGACTGCATGAACTGCCGCATGAGGAAGACCCCGAAGGCCCCGGCGGCGAACGGCAGGACGAGTCCGGCGTAGCTGTCGATGAGGTTCAGCTTGGTCATCAGCACGTACAGCGGCAGCACGAGCAGGTTGCCCGGCACCATCAGGGCCGCGAGGACGATGCCGAACACCTTGGAGCGGCCGGTGAATTGAAGCTTGGCCAGCGCGTAGCCGAGCATCGAGCAGAACAGCAGATTGCAGACGGTCACGAGCACCGCCACGATCAGCGAGTTCATGAAGTACCGTGCCATGTCCAACTGGTCCAGCAGCGCACGGAAGTTGGCGAGCGTCCAGTGGCTGGGGATCCACACCGGCGGGCTGGCGGTGAGGTCCTTCTTCGTCTTGAAGGCGGACAGCGCCATCCACAGGAACGGTGCGGACATGACCAGCAGCCCCAGCGAGGCGACCGTGTACAGCAGGGGTCCTCGGACCCGGCCCGGGCGACGGCGGGTCGGGGCGGTCGCCGTCGGGTCGGTCACCGTCGGCGCCGTCATGAGGTGTTGTCCTTCAGCAGTCGGAGCTGGAGCACCGTGATGCCCATGATCACCACGAACAGGACGTACGCCATGGCGCTCGCGTAGCCCATGTGGAAGAAGTTGAAGCCCTCCTGGTACATGTCCAGGGAGACGGTCATGGTGGCGTTGGAGGGGCCGCCCTGGGTCATCACGAAGGGCTCCTCGAACACGTTGAGGTAGCCGATCGAGGTGATGACGGTGGCGTAGAGCATCGTCGGCCGCAGCAACGGCACGGTGACGCGCCGCAGTTCCTGCCAGGCGCTCGCGCCGTCCAGCCGCGCGGCCTCGCGGACCTCGGTGGGGATGGCCTGCAGTCCGGCGATGAACAGGACCATCACGGTGCCGAGGTTGCGCCACACCGCCATCGCGATCAGCGAGGGCATGGCCCAGGTCTCGGAGCCGAGGAAGTCCGGTGCGGTCAGGCCGAGTTCGGAGGCTAGACCGGCGACGAGCCCGTCCGAGGGGTCGAGGACGAACCGCCATACGACGGCGACCGCGACGATGGTGGTGACCACCGGGGCGTAGAAGCCGACGCGGAAGAAGGTGCGGGCGCGGTCGATGCCGTTGTTGAGGAGCACGGCGACGAGCAGTCCCAGCACGACGGTCAGCGGGACGCCGACGACCACGAAGTAGCCGGTGTTGAAGAGCGCCGTACGGAAGACGTCGTCGTCGAAGAGCCGTGTGTAGTTGTCGAAGCCGACGAACTCCGCCTCGAAGGGGCGGGTCACGTCGCGCGCCCCGAAGTCGGTGAAGCTCATCAGGAGCGTCGCGACGATCGGGAGGAGCATGAAGACGCCGAACAGCACGAGGAAGGGCGTGGAGAACAGCCAGCCGTGCAGGTTGTGCCGGCCCAGCGGACGGCGGCCCGGCCCTCCTGGAGGCCCAACAGGGGTCTTGGAGAGCGCGGTCGGGCCCGTGGCCGCGCTGTCGGCGGTCGATCCGGTCACCAGGGACATCGCTGTCACCTCACGAGCCCTTCGATCTGGGACTGCGCCTTGTCCAGCGCGTCCTTCGCGGACGAACGGCCCTGCGTGACCTGCTCGATGGCGGCGTCGACCTTGGAGGTGATCTCGGTGAGCTTCGGGTCGGACGGCGGGGTCCTGGCCGTTTCGAGCTGCCGCCGCCAGATCTTCAGGTTCGCGTCGGTGGCGAGTTCACCGGTCTCCCAGGCCGCCTTGTTGGCGGGCAGGTCGCGGGTGCGCTCGTACCAGTCCGCCTGGCCCTGGGAGTTGGTGAGGGAGGCGATGAACTGCCGTGCGGCGGCCCTGTGTTCACTGTCCGCCGAGATCGCGAGACTGGACCCGCCGGCCATCGACACCGAGGACGCGTCGGACGGTACGGGCGCGATCGCCCACTTGCCCTTCAGGTCCGGGTAGTTGTCGTCGAGCAGCGACATGATCCACGGGCCGCCGAAGAACATGGGCACGGAACCGGTGTTGAAGTCCTTGGTCACGTCGTAGCCCGGCCGCACCGACTTCGCACTGAGCCCCTTGGAGAAGTAACTCCCGTAGTTCTCCAGCGCCTTGACGGCCGCCGCGCTGTCGATGACGGGCTTGTCGTCCTTGGTGAGCAGCTCGCCGCCCGCCGAGTACAGGAACGGGTAGAAGCTCTGCACGGTGTCCAGACCACCCGGCTGGACGGACAGCCCCCACTTGGTGCCGGCCTTCTCCTTGTACGCCTCGGCCGCCTTCCGCAGGTCGGTCATCGTCGCCGGGGCGGTCTTGAGGCCGGCCTTCGCCGCGAGGTCGGTGCGGTAGTAGAGGACGCGGGTGTCGACGTACCACGGGACGCCGTAGGCCTTGCCGTCGTACGACACCTGGTCCCAGGCGGCGGGGAAGAAGTCGCCCTCCTCGGCGGTCTTGGTGTCGACCGGTTCGAGGACGCCCATGTCCGCGAACTCGCCGAGGTAGGTCCCGCCCATCTGGACGACGTCGGGCAGCTTGTCGGCGGCAGCGGCGGCGACCAGCTTCTGGTGCGCCACGTCCCAGCCGACGGGGGTCACCTTCACGGTGATGTTGGAGTGCGTCTTCTCGTACGCCTTCGCGACGTCGGCGAGCTTCTCGCCCTCGGTGCCCATCGCCCAGACCGTCAGGGTCTGCTTGGCGTCCGCTGCCACCTCCGCGCCACCGGAACCACCGCAGGCGGTGAGGGTGAGCGCGGAGGCCACGGCGAGGGCGAGCGAAGCGGTGGTAGCAGGGCGGCGCATGGACTGCTCCTCCTTGAGCGTGCCGGATGTATGCGCTTCCTGTAAGCGCATACATCACTCTCGTGCACGAATTCCGGGGCGAGCAAGGGGCTCTCGGTCACGCTCCCGTAACGACTGGGACATCCGGCGATGACGTCGGATCGGAGTCGGCGGATTTCATGAATTCACGCGCTTTGGGTGCCCCCGTACGGGGATAGTTCGGTGGATTCCCCGATGCGCTCGCGGACGGTGATCCGCGACGATGGGTGGTCCTGGTGCTTCGCTCCTGCCCGGGACTCCTGCCCAGGGGGCTTGGGCTGACGCTCACGGTCTGGGTCGGCATTGCGCTGACCGGGGTCGCGTTCTTCATCTGCGTACGGAGGGGGCGGGCACCGGGGCTTCATGCGCCGAGGGGGACGCAGGTATCCCGAGGGGGGATGCAGGCACGAGGGGGGATGCGGGTATGTCGAAGCGGCTGGCCCTGTGGGGCGAGGATCTTTTCTGGAGCCGGGAGTGGGAGCGGCGTCGCGGTCTCGTGCCGGAGAGTCACGCGGAACCCGGCCTGGTGCAACGGGGGTTCGAGCCCTGTCTGCTGACCGCGCTCCGGTTGTCACTGGGGACGGAGCTGGACACCCGTGTCTCGACCGGGTGGTTCCGGCAGGCGCTGGCCCGCACGGGATACCTCGCCCGCGCGGCCGAGTCGGCGTACACGATCAGCGACGAGGGGAAGCGGGGTGAGGAACTCCTGACCCTGGTGAAGGCCGCGGCCGACACCGAAGACCTGCCCTGCGCGCAGGAGTTGGCCGAGTCGATCACCGAGCGCCAACTGCGGGACATGGCGCTCGTCGCCCTCGTACCGGCGTGGGCCCGGGCCGGGGAACGCGACCGGGCCGTCGCCACGGCGGAGAGCGTCCGCTATCCGCACAACTGGGGGAAAGCCTGGGCGTTGTTGGCGAAGGCGGTGGCCGACGACGGTGACACTCCCGACGCCCTGGGGTTCGCCGATCGCGCCGACGCCGAGGCGAGTTCCGCGGGTTTCGAGGGGACGGGAGAGGCGCTTGCCCTTCTCGCGGAGGTGGCCGAGGCCGCGGGCGACGGGGTCCGGGCGACCATGCTCGCCGACCGCGTCGAGGACTTCGCGCGGTCCCACAGACGGAACCCTTGGACTCAACCCGGGCCGCTGGCGAGGGTGTTGGCCCGGGAGGCGTTGAGAGGGGACTTTGACCGGATCGATGCGCTGCTGGGCCGACGGCTCGGGAGCGGAGCCGAAGGCGAGAGCGGGAGCGGAGCCGAAGGCGGGGAGAGGTCATTGGGGGCCGGCGAACCCGGCGGTCAGAGCATGGCTCGCCGCGGGGACCCGGACGCGGACCCGGACTTGCTCGTCAAAGCCCTGCCGGTGCCCCGTTCCTCTCTCGGACTCTCGGACATCGCCCATGTGCTGGACGCGGTCGCGGAGGCCGGTGCCCAGGATGTCGCCCTCGCCCTGGCGGAGCGGGCGGAGGCGTTGCTCAACACCGCCGTCGGCATGGATCACGGCCATCTGCTGCACGCCCTGACCCTTCTGCTGGCCCGGCGCGGGCAGGTCGAGCGGGCCATGGCGCTGGTCGAGCGGATCGTCCCCGAGTGGCGCGCGGGGCGACAGGCGGAGATCGTCGGGCAGTTGGCCCGCTACGGCGACATGGACCGGGCCGAGGCTCTGGCGTACGGGATCACCGACCGCCGGGCGCAGACCAGGGCGTTGATCGACGTGGTCCGGGAGTTGGCCCGGCGCGGCGATCCGGACCGGGCCGAGACCGTGGCCCACTCGATCACCGACCGCTGGTCGGAAGGCGAGGCGCTGATCGCGGTCGTCCGGGAACTCACCCGTCGCGGCGATCCGGACCGCGCCGAAGCCCTCGCCCACTCGATCGCCTACCGCGCGACACGGGCCCGCGCACTGGCCGTGATCGCGGAGCTGTCCGATCCGCCCCGCGCCCGCAGACTCGCCGTACAGATCATGGTGGTCGACGGGTGGCCGGCTGCCCTGCCCCTGCTGGAACGGGTCGCGCCCCGGGCGGTGGTGACCGTCGCCGATCAGGCCGACGCGCTGCTGCGCGACGAGGCGTGACGTGCCCGCCCCACGCCCGGAACCCGCCGCCTCCCTCCGTTCCCTTTCCTTCCGTTCCTTGTCACTGCCGACTGCGAGACTCACCCCATGATTCAGAAGTTGCCCTTGAACAGCCCGCGTTGGCGTGACCTCGACGGTGTGACGGCCGAGGAGGTGCAAGTGCTCCTGGAGCACATGACCTCAACTGCCGTCACGGGCGCCGACGTTGACTGGCGGCAGACCTGGACGCACATGACCGACGACCTGCTGGCCGACGGAACCGTCTACAACAGCGCCTACGCGGTCCTCCCCCATCTCGTCGAGGCGGCTGCGGAGTTGCCACCGGTGCAGTCCGTGGACTTCTGGGTGGACATGGGCTTCATCGTGACCGCGGAGGACAGACCTCCCGTCCCGGCTGATCTGGAGGCGGGGTTCAGCGCCGCGCTCCGGCTGGCCGAGCAGGCGGCCGCGCGGAGCCTCCTCGACGCCGGCGTCCCCGCGAAGGTCTGCGGCCAACTCGCCCTGAGCTGCGTCGCCTTCGCAGGCCACCGCATCGGTGCGGTGCTGTGGAAGGTCGAACCCGGGGAAAGTTACCTTCAGTTGGTGTGTCCTGAGTGCGAGTCCGACACCGAGATCCTCAAGTTCTTCGTGGACCCGGGACATCCGCCGTTCGGGGCACCCGAGTTGCCCGATCCGGGACGCGCCCGCCAGGCACAGCACCCCTGGGGTGAGGTCGCCGACGCACTGCGGGCGGAGACGCTGGGGCAGGAGTGGGAGCCCTTCCTCCGGGTGGCGCGTGAGGTCGCGGCGGCCGGGGTTCCCGTCGAAACACCGGGGCCTGCCGTCCTGTGCCTGGTCGCCGGAATGGTCGCGGGCAAGGGCACCCCGCACTGGGCCGGCAGCGAATGGGCCCGCCAACTGGCCTTGCTCACCGGGCACTTCCGCTGCTGGAACTGCGAACAGAGCTGGACGATCGCCGACGGCCTGGTGGAGAACCCGGACGGCGCCCGTCCCCAGGGCGCTCCCACGCCGACATCGACGGCGCAGCCCGCGGCAGTCGAACCAGCCGGGCCAGCCGGACCAGCCGGACCAGCCGGACCAGCCGGACCAGCAGCAGGTGAAGCACCAGGAGCAACCACCCGTCTACGGCAGGGCGGCGACGTTCTGCTCGCGACCGACGGCACGCCCTGGGGCCGTATGACTGTGTTCTCCCATTCGCCGTTCGCCGAATCCGCACCGAGTTCGTCCGGCGGCATCGACGCACTCACGCCGGTGCCCCTCCCCGGCGGAACGACCCTCGTGGCCGGTGCTAGTGCTGGTGCTGGTGCTGGGGACAGGGGCAAGGTGTGTCTGTGGGACGCGACCGACGGCCGACTCGTCCACGGGCCACTCGCTGAACATCCGGACCGTGTCCGCGCGTTGACGACGCTGCCCCTTGCCGATGGCCGCGTCCTCCTCGCGAGCGGAGGCGACTCCGGGTCGATCGGCCTGTGGGATGCCCTCACCGGACGGCCGGTTCGCGAACCCGTCGCCAACTGGCTCGGCGAGGTGACCGGGATGTGTACCGCCCACCTCGCAGACGGCCGGATCCTCCTCGTCACCGCCACCTCCCGAGGCGCGGTCCGGTTGAGGGACCCGGCCACGGGTGAGCCCGTCGGGCGGCTCAACCCCTCCGGCCGTCCGATCCGGTCGATCGCCTCCGTCCCAGTCGCCGGCGGCCATACGTTGATCGCGGCCGCGGACACCCAGGGCGGCGTCCACATGTGGGATCCGGCGGTCGACGACCCCTGGGACCCAGGCGCGGCCGTGCAGTTGAAGGACCGTGCGCTCAGCGATGCCGGACACCGGGTGGCTGCTGTCGCGGCGGTGCCCACGCCCGACGGAACCCTCTTGGCCACCGCCGACGATCGCGGCGTGGTCATGCTGTGGGACCCGGCCACCGGAACGTCGGTCGGCGAGGGACTGCCTCCCGCGACGGGCACCGCGGGCCCACCGGTCATGGCCGCCACCACACCGCACGACGGCCGCACCGTCCTGGTCACCGGCACGAGGCGCGGGCACGACCTGCGGGTGTGGGAGCCGGCGACCGGCGCGGTCCGGCAGATATCCCTGGAGGTGACCATCACCTGCTTGGCCGCCGCGGGTTCCGAGGTGATCGTCGGACACGACCGCGGAGTTCTCGGAATCCCGCTCACGAGGCAGTGAACCGACCCCGTTCCGATCCGCCGGCCACACCCGCAAACCCCTGACTACCCGTCAGACGATCTTGCCAACCTGTCCGCAAGCTAACCCAGTTGGGTTCCACTCCCCTCAACCTCACCGCATCCACAGCTACCCCGACGCACGACGGTCACCGGGAGCATGAGCGACACGGGTTCCTTGTCGGGCCCTCCGCTGAGCCGCTGGACGAGCAACTCGGCCGCCTGTTCCCCCAGCCGCAGCATGGGCTGACGCACCGTCGTCAGGGCCGGCCGTACGAGCCGGCCGAGCGGGATTCCGTCGAAGCCCGTCACCACCACGTCCTCGGGGACACGCAGCCCCCGGCGTTGCAACGCGTGCAGGGCGCCGACGGCCATCTGGTCGTTGGCGAAGAGGAGCGCCTCGGGCAGCGGGTCATCGCGGTCGGCCAGGGCGTCCACCGCGTCGGCCCCGTCGGCCTGCCTCATCATCGGCATCCGTAGGACCGGTCCATCGGCTGTTTCCACATCCGCTGCGGCGCACGCCTCCAGGAAGCCCCGGAAGCGGGCCTCGACGTCCGGCGACTCCTCGGCCGAGCCGATGTACGCGAGGCGCCGCAGGCCGTGGTCCTCGATGAGGTGCCGGGTCAGTTCGCGCTGGCCGTCGGAGTTGGCGACCTCCAGGTGGTCCAGGTGGTCGAGGTGGTCGCCACCCTCGCGCGGTCCGGCGAGCATCACCACGGGCTGGCGGCGGGAGATCACCTCCAGCTCCTCGGTCGGTACGGTGCGCGCCATGACGGCGAACCCGTCGACGCGTCCCGCCACCTTGGCCACCAGGCTCTCCGGCCCCCCCTTCAACGAGGCGGCGATCAACAGCGCGTATCCGTGTCGGCGGGCGGTGCGCTCCATGCCGCGGATGATCTGGTCGGAGTAGAGCATCGCCGCGTCGTCGTCCTCGGCGTCGGTGTCCTCCGCGTCCGGATCGGAGTAGTCGGGGAAGCACAGTCCCAGGACACCGGTGGTACGGCTGGCAAGCCCGCGCGCGTTGCCGCTGGGCACGTAGCCGAGTTCGCGGGCGGCCGCGAGAACCCGTTCCCGGGTCTGGGCCCGCACCGAGTCGGGGTTGCGGTAGACGCGGGACACCGTGGCGATCGAGACGCCGGACCGGTTGGCCACGTCGTACACGGTGGGGACGGTACTCATGGGACGGAATCCTCATGTGGTCGGTGCACATAGCGGCGGCAGCGCGCGATGGTTGCACGGGATGCAAGGACGTGATGTCAGGACGCGATGGATGTCTGCACGTGATGCCAGCACGTGATGTAAGCGCATTCACCCTAGGGGTTGACCAGGTCAGGAGCAAGGCGCCGAGTCGGGGGACGGCGGACCGTCGGTGGGGTGAGTACGCGTACTCATGCCCCCGGCCACCCCGCCGCGTGACGATACAGATCGTCCACACACCGGGCACCACCGGCAGATCAGAGAGTCAGCACCACGTGCTCAGCGCCTTCGCCCGTATCGTCGTCCCCCTCCTCGGCCGCCTGACGGTGACCACCACCGGGACGGCCCGCACCATCGCGCCCGGCAGCATCGTCGCGCCCAACCACACCGCTCTCGCCGATCCCGGACTCGTGCTGGCCGCGCTGCACCGGCTGGGCGTCGAGCCGGTCGTCCTCACCACCGCGGGACTGTGGAAGATCCCCATACTCGGCCGCCGTCTCACCCGCGAGGGCCACATACCGGTGCACCGGGGCAGCGGTAGCGCGGCGGCGGCACTGGACCTGGCGGCCGCGGCCCTCGGCGCCGGCCGGGTCGTGGTGATCTACCCCGAGGGCGGACTCCCCCGCCGCCGCGACTCCGCCGACCGCGAACCGGGCACCTTCCGCACCGGCCTGGCCCGCCTCGCGCTCACCACCGGCGCGCCCGTCGTCCCGCTCGGCCACGCCGGTGCCCGCCGGATCGTCTCCGGCGGCCGGGTCAAGCAGATCGCCGGTGTCCTCACCGCGCCACTGCGCCGCCCCGACCTCCACGTCCACCTCGGCGAACCCGTCCACCTCACCGGCGCCATCGACGAGGCAACCGCCCATGCCCGCAAGGCAGTTGAGGCCGCCTGGCAGCAGGCGGTCGGTCAACTGCCGTCCTCCCGCGGGGCGTCGAACCCCCAGACGTAAGTCAGAGGAACGCGCGGACCATGACGGACCGTCGGCGCCGACCTTCCCGTGAGGCCGACCGAGCGGCACTGCCACCAGCCCCAAAGCACTTCAAGGTGTATACGGCGCCGTCCAGCCCTCCCCCAGACAACCCTTCGCCCCACCTTGTCGCACCCATGAACACCCGCCCGGCCAGCCCCGTGAAAACCCGTCCGCCGTCCCGAGGGCGACCGGATACAGTGCGCGAGACGGCAGCCCGGTCAGATAGGGGAAGCGTGACCGACACCAATGACACCCGCCCCGCCGACGGCGAAGTGCGAGCTCCGCGGCGGAGCGGGCTGCAGCGCCTGATGCGCTACCTCCCCCTCATCGCCCCCGTCCTGCTGTGGGCCGTGCCCTGCTGGGTGCTCCTGTACACCGGCCAGCACTGGCCGTTGCCCGTCGCGCTGGCCGGCACCGCCCTGTTCGTCCTCGGCCTCGTCACCATGCCGCTCGCGATGATGCGCGGCCACGGCAGGCGCCAGCAGGACCGGGCGGCGATCGTCGGGGACACCCTGCTGGGCGCGAGCTGGGTGCTGTTCACCTGGTCCGTGCTGCTCGGCGTCCTGCTGCGGCTCGCCCTGACCGTGGCCGGTGTCGGCAACGGCCTGGACCGGTCCAGGATCGTCACCTGGGCCGTCCTCGGGACCAGCGCCGTCCTGCTCGCCTGGGGATACGCCGAAGCCCGCCGCGTGCCGCGCGTGCGCCGGCTGGACGTCCAACTCCCGCGGCTGGGCGCCGGGTTGGACGGCACCCGCGTCGCCCTCATCACCGACACGCACTACGGCCCGCTCGACCGCGCCCGCTGGTCGGCGCGGGTGTGCGAGACGGTGAACACGCTGGAGGCCGACCTGGTCTGCCACACCGGCGACATCGCGGACGGCACGGCCGAACGCCGTCGCGCCCAGGCCGTCCCGCTCGGCACCGTGCGGGCGACCCACGCCCGGGTCTACGTCACCGGCAACCACGAGTACTACACCGAGGCCCAGGGCTGGGTCGACCTGATGGGCGAGCTGGGCTGGGAGCCGCTGCGCAACCGCCATCTGCTGCTCGAACGCGGGGGCGACACCCTCGTGGTCGCCGGCGTGGACGACGTCACCGCCGAGTCCTCGGGCCTGCCGGGCCACCGCGCCCACCTCGACGGAGCCCTGAACGGCGCCGACCCCGACCTGCCCGTCCTGCTCCTGGCCCACCAGCCCAAGTTCATCGACCGGGCGGCGGACGCCGGCATCGACCTCCAGCTCTCCGGCCACACCCACGGCGGCCAGATCTGGCCCTTCCACCACCTGGTCCGCATCGACCAGCCCGCTCTCGCCGGCCTGAGCCGCCACGGCACCCGCACCCTCCTCTACACCAGCCGCGGCACCGGCTTCTGGGGCCCGCCGTTCCGCGTCTTCGCCCCCAGCGAGATCACCCTGCTCGTGCTGCGCTCCCCGCAGCCGTCCACCTCGTCGTAGCGCTGGACCGGTCCAACGCGTCCACGGGGCGGACAACGTGTGCACAGATTCCCCGGAACTCCCGGAAACCCGCAGGTGGAAGCGGTGTGCCCCCGACGCGTGAACCAGCAGCTACCAGGCGAAAAGACCTGATCAGAGTCCATATCGTAAACAGGCTGTACCGCACTACGCGTATAGTTTCGCTGTGAGCAACTACAGTCCAGATACTGAAACGTCAGGTTCGCAGTCCGGCGGAGTGCAGTCCGTGGACCGTGCCATCAGCGTGCTGGAGATCCTGGCCCAGCGTGGCGAGGCCGGTGTCAGCGAGGTGGCCGGCGAGATCGAGGTTCACAAGTCGACCGCGTTCCGGCTGCTCGGGGCGCTGGAGGCACGCGGGTTGGTCGAGCAGGCGGGCGAGCGCGGCAAGTACCGGCTCGGCTTCGGGATCGTGCGGCTGGCCGGCGCGGTCACCGGCCGCATCGACATCACGCAGCAGGGGCGCCCGGTCTGCGAGCGCCTCGCCGAGGAGATCGGCGAGACCGTCAACATCGCCGTCATGCAGGAGCAGTACGCGATCAACCTCTACGAGGTCCGCGGCCCCGGCGCCGTCACCGCGCACAACTGGGTAGGAGAACTCACCCCGTTGCACGCCACCTCCAGCGGCAAGGCCCTGCTGGCCCACCTGCCCGCCAAGGAGCGCACCGCGCTGCTGACGGAGGCCGGCCTGAAGAAGGTGACCCCGCACACCATCACCTCGAAGTCGAAGCTGGAGAAGAACCTCGCCGAGGCCCGGGAGCGCGGATACGCCTGGACGCTGGAGGAGTTGGAGCTCGGGCTGCACGCCATGGCGGCGCCGGTGCGCAACCGCGACGGCGAGGTCATCGCGGCGGTCAGCGCCTCGGGACCGGCGTACCGGTTCACCGAGGAGCGCCTGCACGAACTCGCGCCGGTCCTGGTCAAGGGCGCCGAGGAGATCAGTCACCGTATGGGGTACCTGGGCTGAGTCGCCCTCGTCTCAAACCTGTTGGGCCCCGGGTCCCAGGCGGCGGAGTCACCCTTGGCTGATCCCCAGGCGCTCGTTCACCCAGTCGTGGAACGCTCCAATGTGGTGCTCGCTGGGCACCAGCACCCCGCCCTTCGCGTACATCCGGGAACTCATCCCGGGCTGCGTGCGCTCGCACGCCTCGAAGTCCTGGCGGTTGACGCGGTCGAAGAGTTCCACGGACCGGCTGACGTCCTTGCCGCTCTCGACCACGTGCGGGAGATAGAGCCAGTCGCACTCGACGATCGTGCGGTCGACGGCCACCGGGTACATCCGGTGGAAGATCACATGGTCGGGGACGAGGTTGATGAACACCTGCGGCTTGATCGTGATCGCGTAGTACCGGCGGTCCTGGTCGTCGCTCACCCCGGGGATGCGGTCGAGCCCTTCCGAGCCGTCGACGGTGAATCCCCGCACCTCCTCACCGAACTCGGCGCCGTGGCCGACGTAGTACTGCGCGGCATAGCCGTCGGCGAACTCCGGTAGCACCTCGGTGAGTTCGGGGTGGATCGTGGCGCAGTGGTAGCACTCCATGAAGTTCTCGATGATGAGTTTCCAGTTGGCCCTGACGTCGTAGACGATGCGCCGGCCCACCGAGAGGTGGTCGATGTCGTAGTGGTCGAGGGACTCCACGTCGCCGAGCCGGTTGACGACCTCGCTGATGACGTCCTCGTCGAACGACGGCGGGTTCTCCGCCAGGTTGACCCACACATAGCCGAGCCATTCGCGCACCGCGACGCTCACGAGCCCGAACTCGGTGCGGCCGACGTCGGGCATCTTCGTCAGGTTGGGCGCCGCGACGAGCTTGCCGTTCAGGTCGTACGTCCAGGCGTGGTACGGGCATTGGAAGGCGCGTTTGACCTCGCCGGTCTCCTCGGTGCAGAGCTTGGCGCCGCGGTGCCGGCAGACGTTGAAGTAGGCGCGTATCGAGTTGTCCCGGGCGCGCGTGACGAGGATGCTCTCGCGGCCCACGTCCACGGTCCGGAAGGCACCCGGCTTGGCCAGGTCGGAGGAGCGCACGGCGCAGAACCACATCGTCTCGAAGATGCGTTCCTGTTCCTGGGTGAAGATGCCCGGGTCCGTGTAGGAGGAGCCGGGCAGGGTGGCGATCAGGCTGTCCGGCAGGCTGGTCGAGGTCACAGTGCACTCCTCGGAGAACGTCGTGGGTCGGTCATGCACGCGCCGGGAAGAGCGACTCCGGACGGTGTGGTTGGAACGGTGCGCTGACGGGTCAACTCACCGTGGCGGCAAGCTGCTTGCGCCACCGCATGAACAGCCGCGGCTGGTTCATCGCGAGCACGGCGACCGGCTGCCCGGCACACCGGTAGACGGCGAGGAAACTGCGATCGCCGGTGGCGCCCTCCTCGACGGTCACGCTGTCGGCACCGGCCGCGTGACCGGCGAACTGGATCTTCACGCCGTACTGGTCCGACCAGAAGTACGGTGGCCTGGACGCCCCCGCCTCCACCGCACCCCACGACAACAAGGCGGCCACAGCGGCCTCGGGCCGCTCCCGCGCCCCGGTCCAGTGCTCCACCCGCCGATGCGAACCCGCCCGCGGGTCGTACCAGTTGGCACAGTCTCCTACGGCGACCACGCCGGCGAGGCTGGTCCGGCCGTCGGCACCGCACTTGACGCCGTTGTCGAGCTCGACCCCCGAACCCTCCAGCCACTCGACGCAGGGCCGCGCGCCGACACCGACAACGACCATGTCGGCGGGGACAGTTCGCCCGTCCTCCAGGAGCACGGCGTCGACGCGGGCCTCTCCGCTCAGCCCCTTGACCCCGACACCGCACAACAGCCGTACGCCGTGGGCCTCGTGGAGGGCGGAGACGATCCCGCCCATGGTCTCGCCGAGCGGTCCCGCGAGGGGGGTCGGTGCCGCCTCGATCACCGTCACGTCGAGTCCGAGGGCGTACGCCGTGGAGGCGACCTCGGCGCCGATGAACCCGCCGCCGATCACCACCAGCCGTCCACCCAGGGCGAGTTCGTCGCGCAGGGCGCGGGCGTCGTCCAGGGTGCGCAGGGTGTGCACCCCGGCCAGTCCGTCCGTGCCGGGCAGGTTCCGCGCCACCGCGCCGGTCGCGACGACGACACCGTCGGCCCGCACCTCCCGCCCGTCGTCGAGGAGCAACACCCTCTCCGCGCCGTCTACTTGGAGCCCGACCGCACGAGTGCCGAGCAGCCACTCGGCGCCCAGGTCCTCGTCGTCCGTCTCCAGCAGGAGATCGTCCTCGGGCAGGGTCCCGGCGAGGAACTCCTTGGACAACGGCGGTCTGTCGTACGGGCGATGGGGTTCGTCGCCGATGACGACGAGCCGTCCGTCGTAGCCCTGTTTCCGCAGCGAGCGCGCCGCCGACAACCCGGCCAGCGAGGCGCCCACCACGGCCACGGTCCTCACGCGGGGCCTGAGGCGAGCCGGGCCGCGACGCAGGGCGGCAGGTTCGGGGCGTCCGTGGACGGCACGACGTAGATCATGCCGTCCTGGACCAGAACCTCGTGCGTACGCACCGGGCGCTTGGCCGGCGGAGCGTCCACGGCACCCGTCCGCAGGTCGAACTTCGAAGCGTGCAGCGGGCATTCCACCTCGCAGCCCTCCAGCCAGCCGTCCGCGAGCGAGGCGTCCTGGTGGGTGCACGTGTCGTCGATGGCGAAGACCTCGCCGTCGTCGGTGTGGAACACCGAAACCGGCGGATCGATGTCGAGCCGGTAGGCCTCGCCTCGCGGCAGATCCACGAGAAGGCACGCGGGAATCATCATGACACCTCGGTGCGTATAGCGAAACGGATTGCGGTAAGCGCAACGTCAGTTTGAGGGCGGCCCCAAACCGTTGTCAAGGCATTCAGAGGCCATGCGAAGGCCTTACCCAGTGTTGCTTTTCACGCAACATCGCGCGCCATCAGCAACACTCGGCAGGGTTTGGAACGCTCCAGGACTCGCGTCAGAACCCGCGGGCGATCCACTCCTGAAGATGCGGAGCCTCGGCGCCGACGGTCGTCGTATCCCCATGTCCGGTGTATACGACGGTGTCGCCCGGCAGGCCGAGCAACCGGTCCCGGATCGAGTCGACGATGGTCGGGAAGTGGGAGTACGACCGCCCTGTGGCCCCCGGCCCGCCCGCGAAGAGCGTGTCCCCGCTGAAGAGGGCGTTGAGCGCGGGCACGTACAGACAGACGGCGCCGGGCGCGTGCCCGGGCGTGTGCAGCACGGTCACCTCGACCCCCGCCACCGCCACGACCTGCCCGTCGGCCAGTTCACCGTCGGGCGCCCGGTCGGGGTGGGTCTGCTTCCACAGCGGCAGGTCGTCGGGGTGCAGCCAGATCGTGGCGCCGGTGCGGTCGGCGAGGTCGGGCGCGGCGTCGATGTGGTCGTTGTGCGCGTGGGTGCAGATGATCGCGGTGAGCCGACGGTCGCCGACTGCCTCCGCGATGGCGCCGGCATCGTGCGCGGCATCGATGACGACAGCCTCGTGGTCGTCACCGATGATCCAGACGTTGTTGTCGACGTCCCAGGTCCCACCGTCGAGGCTGAACTGCCCCGCCGTGACAAGGTGTTCAATACGCGCGGCCATCACAGCACCACCACCGAACGCAGCACATCGCCGCCGTGCATCCGCTCGAAGGCCTTCTCGACGTCCTCCAGCGCGATGGTCTCCGTGACGAACGCGTCCAGATCCAGCCGCCCTTGCAGATAGAGATCGATGAGCATCGGGAAGTCGCGGGAGGGCAGACAGTCGCCGTACCAGGACGACTTGAGCGCGCCGCCGCGTCCGAAGACGTCGAGGAGCGGGAGTTCGAGCTTCATCTCGGGCGTGGGCACGCCGACGAGGACGACCGTGCCCGCCAAGTCCCGGGCGTAGAAGGCCTGTTTGTACGTCTCCGGGCGGCCGACCGCCTCGATGACGACATCGGCGCCGAAGCCACCGGTGAGTTCGCGGATGGCCTCGACGGGGTCGCTCGCCTTGGAGTTGACGGTGTGCGTGGCCCCGAGAGAGCGGGCCGTCTCCAGTTTCCGGTCGTCGATGTCCACGGCGATGATCCGTGCCGCGCCCGCGAGCCGGGACCCGGCGATCGCCGCGTCGCCGACGCCACCGCACCCGATGACCGCGACGGTGTCACCGCGGCCGACGTTGCCGGTGTTGATGGCGGCGCCGATACCTGCCATCACCCCACAGCCCAACAGCCCGGCGGCGGCAGCCGATGCGGCCCGGTCGACCTTGGTGCACTGGCCCGCCGCGACCAGCGTCTTCTCGGCGAAGGCGCCGACGCCGAGGGCGGGCGAGAGTTCGGTGCCGTCGAGCAGGGTCATCTTCTGCTTGGCGTTGTGGGTGTTGAAGCAGTATTGCGGGCGGCCGCGCCGACAGGCCCGGCAATTCCCGCACACGGCCCGCCAGTTGAGGATCACGAAGTCGCCGGGGGCCACGTCGGTGACACCCTCGCCGACCGACTCCACGACACCCGCGGCCTCGTGCCCGAGAAGGAAGGGGAAGTCGTCGTTGATACCGCCCTCGCGGTAGTGCAGATCGGTGTGGCACACCCCGCACGCCTCGACCTTCACCAGCGCCTCGCCCGGCCCGGGGTCAGGGACGATGATCGTCTCCAGGCTGACGGGGGCACCCTTTCCTCGCGCGACGACAGCACGGACCTGATGCGTCATGGCCACTCCTCCGCTGGTACTGGACCTGTGGTGCTGGACCTGAGCAAGACGTTGCTCATTACGGCACGCTTAGCGCGTGCCGCAACACAGCATCACGGAGGGCCGAACGGCGGTCAAGGATTCGGGTCGGCGCACACCGCTGGCATCACCGACCGCCGAGCCCCCGCAGAAAGGTGTCGACGACCATGTCGGCGGCCTGGGCATCGGTGAGTTCGGGCAGTTGCCGCGAGGCCAGGTGCATGAGCTGCGGCAGCAGTGAACTCGCCCAGGCGACAGGGGTGTCCTCGCGCAGCAGCCCCTCGCCGATGGACCGTTCCAGGAAGGTGTCGACCTCCCGGATCACGGCGTCACGCCGTCCACGGATCGTCTCGTCGGCCTTCATCCGGGTCAGCTCCACGGGCCACTTGCGATTGACGCCGATGATCCCCTCTACGTACCGGTGCAGGGCGACGGCGACGGGAGCCTCGCGCAGCCTGGAGTCCTCGACGGCCCGCTCGATGGCCTCGACCCGGGCCTCGTAGATGGCGGCCAGCAGTTCCTCGCGGGAGGCGAACCGCCGATAGACGGTCCGCCGGTCGACACCCGCCTCGGCGGCGATGGTGGCGATGCTCGCGCCGGGATCGGCGGCGAGCATGCGCGCTCCGGTCGTCAGGACGGCTTCGAGGTTGCGCACGGCGTCGGCTCTCACGCAGCGAAGCATAGCCCGCCATGTGGAACCTAACCTGCCTAACACCACACTGTTGAGACCAAATGCCACACAAGTGCTACATTGAAGTGACAGATACAGGAAACGATCGCCCCTCAGCCCTCCAGCCCTCCAGCCCCTCAGGAGAGAGCACATGATCACCTACGACCGACTCTTCATCGCGGGTTCGTGGACCGTTCCAAGCAGCCCCGAGCTGCTCGACATCCGCTCCCCGCACGACCGCAGCGTGATCGGCCGCGCGGCGCAGGCCCGCCCCGCCGACGTGGACCGGTCCGTGGCCGCGGCCCGTGCCGCGTTCGACGAGGGTCCGTGGCCGCGCACGGCACCCGCGGAACGCATCGCCGTCATCCGGCGGCTGAACGCGCTGCGCGAGGCCGACGCCGAGAAGATCGCGGCGCTGATCTCGGCGGAGAACGGCTCGGCCGGCTGGTTCACGCTGGCCGGGCAGCCGGGGCTCGGCCGGCAGGCGGCTGCCTACCTCAAGGCGGCCGAGGAACTCGGCTGGGAGGAGACCCTGGCGCCGTCCGCCCCCGACTCCCCCACCCGGAGCGTGCTGCGTCGCGAACCCATCGGTGTCGTGGCCGCCGTCATTCCATGGAACTCCCCGTTCTCCGCGGCCCTGGCCAAGGTCATCCCCGCACTGCTGGCCGGGAACACGGTCGTCCTCAAGGTGTCCCCGGAGAACTCGCTGAGCATGGGCTACCTCGCCGAGCTGCTGGAACGGTCCAACCTCCCGGAGGGCGTGATCAGCGTCCTGCCCGCCGACCGCGAGACCAGCGAGTACCTGGTGTCGCACCCCGGCGTGGACAAGATCGCGTTCACCGGCTCGACCGGGGCCGGCCGCAGGATCGCGTCCATCGCGGGCGAGCAGCTCAAGCGCGTCAGCCTGGAGTTGGGCGGCAAGTCGGCCGCCGTCATCCTCGACGACGCCGACGTCCAACAGGCCGTACAGGGGCTGAAGTTCGCGTCCCTGTTGAACAACGGCGAGGCGTGCATCGCACAGACCCGCGTCCTCGCGCCGCGCGGCCGGTACAAGGAAGTCGTCACCGCCCTCAAGGACCTCGTCGAGTCGCTGAAGGTCGGCGACCCGAACGACCCCGACACGTTCATCGGCCCGATGGTCCGCCCCGACCAGCAGCAGCGCGTCCGCGACTACATCGAGCTCGGCATCAAGGAAGGCGCCCGCCTCGTCACCGGCGGCCCCCAGGTCCCGCCCGGCCTCGAAGGCGGCAACTACGTCACCCCGACCGTCTTCGCCGACGTGGACAACTCGATGCGGATCGCGCGGGAGGAGATCTTTGGACCGGTCCTTGTCGTCATCCCCTACGACGACGAGGACGACGCCGTACGCATCGCCAACGACTCGGAGTACGGCCTCTCGGGCGGAGTCTGGTCCGCCGACCAGGCCCACGCGCTCGCCGTCGCCCGCCGCCTGCGCACCGGCACGGTCACCGTGAACGGGGCGCCCATCGCCTTCGACGGCCCCTTCGGCGGCTACAAGGCGAGCGGAATCGGCCGTGAGTACGGGGCGGTCGGGCTCGCGCAGTACGTGGAGTACAAGACCGTCACCCTCACCCCGGCCGTTTCATAAGCCATCGATGTCCGCGATTTCAACCCGCACCCGACCAGCCGACGGCCAAGAAAAAGAATGTAAAACCTTGTCAACCAAGGGAATGTGAAACAACGTCAATTCTCCTCGGGCGCTGGTCATACCTCTCGTACAACAAGGAATAGCGCAGTGTTCGTCAGATCTTTCCTGGGTACGGTGACGCGAAGGTTGCCGTTTATGCTCGGGAGGAGATCCGCTGTGCGGAAAACTGTGTGCCTGGTCGAGTCGCCCCGGACGGGTGCGGGACAAGACGCTGCACGGAGCCTGGCGAACTGGGGATACCGGACGGTGATCCTCGTCGACCGGCCGGAGAAACTGGACCAGTTCCTGCTCGACGACTACCAGGACATCGGGACGAGCATTGTCGGGTGCGACACCTCGTCCGCCACCGCGATCGTCGAGGCCGCGCTCGGTATCGCGGGGGACGACCTCGCCGGGGTGACTTCCGTATACGAGTACTTCGTCGCGGTCGCCGCGGAAGCCGCCGCGATGATGAATCTGCCGGGACCCGCGCCGGAAGCCGTCCACCGGTGCAGGTCAAAGGCGGGTATTCGGTCCGCCTGTGACTCCGCACCGGGTCTGAACCCGCGTTACGAACTCGTGCACGACGTCGCCGGAGCGTTATCCGCGGCCGAGAAGGCGGGCTTTCCCGTCGTCGTCAAACCGGTCGGCCTGACCGGCAGCGTATTCGTCCGGCGATGCGACGACGTGTCGGAGGTGACACGTATCACCGAACACATACTCGGGACCGCCAGCTACCTCGGTGTCGAGATGGAACCGACCGTGGTGGTCGAGGAGTACCTGGCCGGTCCGGAGTACTCGGTGGAGGCGTTCGACGGCCGCGGACTGGGCATCACCGCGAAGACGAGCGGGCCGCTCCCCTACTTCGTCGAGCTGGCCCACCGGTTTCCGGCCAGTGTCGAGCCGGGTGTGGCGGACCTGATCGTCGAGACCGCCGAACGCGGGCTCAGGGCCGTCGGCCTCGACTGGGGACCCGCGCACGTCGAAGTGAAGTTCGCCGACCGGGCCCGGCGCGTTCCGCGGTTGATCGAGGTCAACCCCCGGGTCGGCGGTGACCGGGTGCCGGAGCTGGTCCGGCTCGCCACCGGTGTCGATCTGACGGCCCGGCACATGGCCGCGGTCGTCGGCAGGCCCCGGCCCGAGCCGTCCGCCGCCGCGGCACCGGCCGCCGCGATCCGGTTCGTCGCGATGCCGGACACCGGCGAACTGGCGTCGGTCGACGGCATCGAGGACGCCCGGCGGGCCACCGGGGTCACCGAGGTGCACATCAAGAACCGGATCGGCGACGTGTACCGCTCACACGGCTCCAACCGCGACCGGATCGCGCACGTGATCGCCACCGGTCCGAACGCCGACGACGCGCTCAAGAACGCCACAAGTGCCGCCGAGGAGTTGCGATTCGGCTGGAAACCGATCGACGGCGGCGCCGAATACGTCTGAGCCCGGGAGAAGACCTCCGCCCTTTTGCACACGCCCGAGGAGCGCAGCAATCGTGAAGGTACTCGTTCTCAACCGGTTCAAACTCGCGCGCGTCGATTACCGGCAGTGGGCCCACCCGTCGGACGAGCTGTATCTGATCACCAGCAGTGACTCGGTGTCCGCCGACGAGACGGCCCGTAAGAAAGAGCTGGCCGGATTCGCGCACACCGAGGTCGTCGACGACTATGCCGATTCGGCCATTCCGGAATACCTGGCGCACCGACTGCACGAACGGCATTGGTTCGGCAAGGTGCTGGCCATGTCGGAGTTCGACCTCCTCCGGGCCGGCCGACTCCGTGACGCCTGGGGTGTTCCCGGCCAGTCCGAAGCCGAGGCGTTATTGTTCCGCGACAAAATACGCATGAAAGAAGTACTGGCCGAATCCGGTGTCCCGATCACCGGATACCGGGCCGTCGACCACGTCACCGACCTTCTTCTCGCGGTCCGCGACCTCGGATTCCCGCTGGTGGTCAAACCACGGCTGGGCGCGGCCTCGGTGGGCGTGGCCGTCGTGGAGAACGACGCGGAACTGGACGCTTTCCTCACCCGCAACCCACTCTCCGCCGGGGACGCTCCGGCCCACCTCATGGCGGAATCCTTTGTCTCCCACACGCTGTTCCACATCGACGGGATCGTCGACGCAGGCGAGGTGAGGATCTGCTGGCCGTCCGAACAGACCACGTCGTGTCTGGAGATCGCCCAGGGCACGGTCTGCCTCAGCACTTTCCTCGACGCCGACGATCCCCGCCTACGAACCTTGCGGGACATGACAGTTCGCGCGGTCGAGGCCCTGGGCATCGAGGACACCGCGCTGTTCCACGCGGAGATCTTCGGGTCGGCGGACGGCTTCGTGTTCAACGAGGTCGGCTGCCGGGTCGGCGGAGCGAAGATCCGCGATCAGCTGGAGTACGGCTTCGACGTCGACCCCATCGAGTGGTTCGCCCGCGCCTACCTCGGCAACCCGCAGCACCATGAACTGCGGCCCGAGCCCGTCCGCCAGGCCGGATACGCGCTCGTTCCCCCGCGCCCGGGTCTCGTCGAGGCGCTGGGCGAGGTGGAACTACCCCCTTCCATAAGGCTGTTCGAGTCGAAGATCAGCCCTGGTGACATGTTGGAACGGTCCACGTCGAGTACGTCCACGATGGCGTCGTTCGTGGCGGTGGGCGCGACACAGGCGGACGTGGTCCGTGACCTCGACTCCGCTGTCGCCGCCCTGCGTTCGGCCCTGGTCATCCGGAAACCCTCGGAAGAGGCCGGCCGATGACGGCCCCCGCCCCGGCCCCCTCCCCCGCGCTGCACCGCGACGCGACGATCCTGGGCTTCGTCGCCGCGCGGGCCCTGGCGATCCTCGGCGACCAGACGGTGACGTTCTTCGTCCCGATCGCGGTGTACGGGGCGACGCAGAAGGTCACGTCGTCGGGCATCGCGTTCCTGGTGCAGTGGCTGCCGCGGATCCTGTCGATGCCGGTCTCGGGTGCCTACGTCGACCGTTTCCGGGCCCGGCGGCAACTCGTGGTCGTCGACCTGGCCCGGGTCGCGATGCTCGCGCTGGCCGCGGTCACCGGTTCGCTGCCGTTGCTGGTGGTCGCCGGCGGTGCGGCCACGCTGCTCAACGGGCACTCCACGATCGCGGTCGAGAGCATCCTCGGCCGCCAGGTGGCCCGGGACCGCTACCCCCAGACCCAGGCGAGATTCCAGGCCGCACAGCAACTCGTGACGGTCGCGGGCCCCGCCCTCGGCGGCATGCTGCTCGGCGTCCTGCCGGTCGACGCGGGCCTGGCCGTCATCGCCGCGATCTTCCTGGTCGCCGGGGTGTGGACGGGCCTGTGCTTCCACGCCCTGGACCGAGTGGTGGTCGAGACGGGCGGCGAGAAACTCCTACGGCGGCTCGGCACCGGTTTCTCGACGGTGTTCGGCAGCCGCCCGATCCTCTCCCTGATCGCGGTCACCCTCGGCGTCAACCTCACCGCGAGCCTGGTCCTGGCCTCACTGCCCGCGATCATCATCGGCGACCTGAGCCAATCCGAGCCCACAGTAGGGCTGTTGGCGGCGACGGCGACCGTGGTCAGCTTCCTCGCCGCCCTGCTGACCGCCCCGATCGCCAAGAGACGAGAGGTCGACGTCTTCCTCTGGCCCGTGGCCCTCCTCCTCGTGACCGGCGCCCTGTGCATGATCCTCGCCGGCGACGTCATGGTCATGGGCATCGGCTACGGCTGCTGGAGCGCCGGCGTCACCGTCTTCACGATCTGGATGCGCACCTGGCGTATCCGCGTGATCCCGGCCGAGCAACTCGGCGCCGCGCTCGGGGTGTTCTCCTCCATGATCCTGGCATCGGCACCACTGGCAGGGGTCATCTTGGCCACGGCGGGCGGGAGTTGGGACCCACGGACCATCCTGGCCGTCGTCGCGGTCGTCAGTCTCGTGGTGGCCCCCGTGTCGCTGGTGGTGTTCCGGCGCCAGGTGCGCTCCCAGATCGCGCCCTTGAACAGCGAAGAGAAGCGAATAGGATCGGGCCATGGATATGGTGTTCGGTCGTGAGCTCGTTTCTGAAACCGGGGCACACGCGGACGTGGCCCAGAACATCCGGACCTCCCTGAAGAGAATCGCCGAAACGGATGCCGACGTCGAGGCGTTCGAAGAAGAACCGGACAGGGATGCGCGGTTGGCCCGGATACCCGAAGACAATTCCGGGCCACTGCGCGGGGCCACCTTGGGCGTCAAGGACATTTTCGCCGTCGACGGCCTTCCCACCACGGGCGGTTCGGCTCTCGACCCGCGCGAGTTCGCGGGCCCCGAGGCATCTACGGTCACGCTGCTGCGGAGGGCGGGCGCAACGGTCGTAGGCAAGACAAAGACCGCTGAATTCGCCTGTGTTCATCCGCCCTCGACCCGTAACCCGCACGATCTGCGGCGCACACCGGGCGGATCAAGCAGTGGGTCCGCGGCTGCCGTGGCGACCGGAGCCGTGACACTGGCGACCGGAACGCAGACGATCGGCTCGGTGATACGGCCCGCGTCCTACTGCGGTGTGGCGGGTTTCAAGACGACCCAGGGTGGCGTCCCCTTGGACGGCGTCATTCCCTGCGCCCCGAGTTACGACTCGTTCGGGCTCTTCGCCACATCCGTGTCCGGCCTCTCGCTCGGTGCCTCAGTGCTGTTCGAGGAAGAGCGGCCGATCGGCAGAAACCCGGTCATCGCGGTCCCCGCGCGCGAATATCTCACGCAGGCCACCGAAACGGCGAACGAGGTGTTCGGCGCCGCGGTGCGTGATCTCGTCGAGGCCGGTCTCGATATCGTGCACACGGACCTGGCGGCCGATATCGCCGTTCTCTCCAGGACCCAGAAGGTCATTTTCGACGCGGAGTTCGCCCGGGCCCACGAGGACCGTTTCCGTCGGCACGGCAGCATTCTGGGTGCGGGGACAACCGAAATCGTCCGCCGGGGCCTCGCTCTTTCGGAGCGCGCGTATGCGGCCGCCGTCGACGAACTGGCCGAACAGCGCTCCGCCTTCGACGCCAGGATGGAGCAGGAGGGCATCGATCTCGTCGTGGCGCCGGCCGCGACCGACGTGGCGCCGCTCGGCCTGTCGTCCACCGGCAGTCCGGTGATGAGTCTGCCCTGGAGTCACCTCGGTCTGCCCTGTGTGACGATGCCCCTGCCGCGCGGTGCCGGGGAGTTGCCCCTGGGGCTCCAGCTCGTGGGACGCCGTCACACAGACCTGCGGCTGCTCAGGTGGGCCGCTGAAGTCGCCGCCAATCTTGGTTAGTTGACGGAGCGTCAGCCGGGCAGCAGGCCGCGGCTCCGGGCCTCGTACCGGGCGCCGGGGTCGTCGAACGCCTCGATCTCCCGGAGGTATCCGAGGAGTTTCGAGGCGGTCGCGCGGTTGTAGTCGGCCTGGGTCCGCTCGCTGAAGGTCTCGGCGAGCACCTGGGCCACCTCGTCGGGCTTGAGTCCGTAGCCGCCGAGTTCGGTTCCGATGGACGGCACGTCGGGACGGAGGAAGACGTCGATGAGTTCGGGGAAGAGCCGGGCGGAGAAGGTGCGTTCCGCGCGGTTCAGGGAGGCCCACAAGAAGGTCAGGTAGGAGGCGAAGTAGGCGTGGTGCCGGCCTTCGTCCACCGCGTGGTCGTGCAGGGTGTCGACCACTGCTCCCGATACTTCGCGGGACTTGGATATCTCCGTCAGTGACGCGGTGATGAGTGTTTCCGAGACGATGGTGAAAAGCAGGTCGATGAAGCCCGCCTTGGCCGGATCGTGCTTCTCCTTGAGGGCCGCCAACCGGCGCAGGAAGTACGGCTCTTCGTCGATTCTGGGTGCGATGCCCGTGCGCTCCTGCACTTGCCGCATCAGGTCGACGGAGAAATATCCGTGGTAGGCCTCGTCGCAGTAGATCTTCAGGGCGTCGAAGCGCATTTGGTCGGGGATCGGCACCTGTATGTTGCCCTGCGATATACCGAGGACGACGTAGTTGACCACCATGAACTCCAGCTTCGACGTGAAGTGGAGGTAGCGGTAGAGCTGTTGGGTGAGCAGCCGGCGGAAAAGTTCGGGTCGTAGGCCGGCGACGAGTTCGTGCTTCGCGACCGGTACCAGATCCGCGGGGAAAAGGTCGCCGGTGTCGTCGGTAAGTGTTCGGCGCGGGCTCGACCGTACGGAGGCGCGACGGTCCCAGTTCGCGAATGGTGTGCGGTAGTCGGGGAGTTGAGCCAATGAATCGTCAAATTTCGCCGACGAATCGTCGGTCCGCGCATGGTTGCGTGTTAACTGGCTGACTGGGCAGAATGCCGCAGCCGCACAGCCCGTGAAGAGTCCGACAGTACCGCACATTCTCGATTCTCCTGGAGTTCGTATTCTGGGTTCTGGGCGAGTTCGGGGCACTACCCGAGAGGTGAAGCACCGCATGACGACGCAGCCCGGTCGGTCGGCCGAGGAAGAGTTCCAGCCCGTCACCGAGGAGCAGTTGGCCGAGCAGTTGGCGTACTACTCGAGTCGCGCGGGGGAATACGACGACTGGTGGCTACGGCGGGGAACCTTCGACAAGGGCGAGGCCGCGAACGAGGTCTGGTTCCGTGAGGCGGAGCTGGTCCGGTCCGTGCTCTCCTCGGTCGAACTCGGCGACGACGTTCTCGAACTCGCCCCGGGTACAGGCACGTGGAGCGTTCACCTCGCCCCTCGCGCCCGGAATCTCCTGCTGGTCGACGGGTCCGCCGAGATGCTCGCGCACAACCCGGCGGCCAAGGAGGAACAGGTCCGGACCGAGATCGCGGACCTGTTCACCTGGGAGACCGACGAGCGGTTCGACGCGATCGTCTTCACATTCTGGATCTCGCATGTCCCGCGCGAACGGCTCCGTCCCTTCTTCCGTTCGCTGGGGAGTTGGCTACGGCCCGGCGGCCGGCTGTTCTTCGTCGACGACCTTCCGCTCGCGACCACCGAACCGCATGTCGACGGCGCGGCCGGCCAGACCATGACGCGTCGGCTCGACAGCGGGGAGAGCGCGACCATCGTCAAGAACTTCTACCCGGCCACCGAACTCGCCGCCGCCGCCGATGAGTTCGGCATCGACCTGGACGTACGGGAGAGCGAGACGTACTTCCAGTACGGCACCGGCCGCAGGCGCTGAGCCGAGGGTCGTGGCGGAGTGCTCAGCCGACACCGATCGTCGCCGTTCTCAGTTCGGTGAAGAACTCGATCGCGTCGTCGGCGCACTCCGCCGGGCCCATCTGGGACTCCTTGGTCCCGATGTGCGGCATGTGCGGAAACGCCCCCACACCCGGCCGGTTGACGTGCAGCATGCCGGCCTCGGCCTCGGCGAGGAACCGACCGATCAGCGGCAGGCTGGCCGTGAACAGGGTGGCCGACATGCCGTACCGGACGGAGTTGTTGATGGCCACCGCCTCGTCGAAGTCACGACACCGCAGGACCACCAGGACCGGTCCAAACACCTCGGTGTTCGCGAGTGGCGCGTCCGCGCCGATGCCGGTGAGCACCGTCGGCGCCATGAAGTAGCCGCCTTCGTCGGTGACCACCGCGGTTCCCCCGGCGATGAGTTGAGCGCCCTCGCGTACGGCCGCGGACACGGCGTCCAGGCAGCGTTCGAGACTGGCGCTGTTGATCAGCGGGCCGAGATCGGTCAGCGGATCGTCCGGCCGGCCTACCCGCAGGGCGCTCGCGCGGGCCGCCAACAGCTCCACGAACTTCTCGAAGACATCCTCCTGGACGATGGCCCGGCTGGTCGCGGAACAGCGCTGTCCGGCCTGGCCGAAGGCGCCGTGCGCGACGGCGTCGGCCGCCTTCTCCAGGTCGGCGTCCGCCAGGACGACGACCGCGTTCTTCCCGCCCATTTCGAGCTGGGTCCTGGTGAGCGACGCGGCGGCGGCCGCCTGGACGCTCCGGCCGACGTCGACGCTCCCGGTGAAGGACACCCCTTTGACCAGCGGATGTTCGACGAGGGCGGCGCCGGTCGTGCCGTCGCCGTGCACGAGGTTGACCACACCGGCCGGAACTCCCGCCTCGTGGGCCAGAGTTACCAGCCGCTGCGCGGTGAACGGGGCCAGCGGTGACGGCTTGAGCACCACCGTGCAGCCGGCCACCAGGGCCGGGGCCAGCTTCCACACCGGGATGGCCAGCGGAAAGTTCCACGGTGTGATGAGCCCGACCACGCCGATCGGATGGCGTGTGGTGGAGCTCCAGGTGTCCGGGCTGTCGGACGGCAGCGTGCGGCCGCCGAGGCGTCGGCCCAGCCCGGCGGCGAACCGGACGATCTCGATCGACCGGGCGACCTCCGAGTCCGCCTCCGCCCGGGTCTTGCCGTGTTCCTCGGTGATCAGCAGGGCCAGTTCGGCACGGTCCCGCTCCATCAGCCCGGCCAGGCGATGGACCAGGTCCGCGCGGGCGACGGAGCCCACCTTCCGCCATGCCGCGAGCTGTTCGTGCGCCGTCCTGACGGCGCTGTCGACAACTCCCCTGTCCGCGACGGGAATCCGGCCTAAGGACGTGCCGGGGCAGGCGGGGTTCACTTTCTCCAACAGGGCGTCGCCCTGGACGTGTTGGCCGCCGATGAGGTGTGCGCCCCTGTGGACGCTGTCGGCCCGTATCTCAACGCTCAACGACATCGGCGTTCCTCCGCTCTTCCCGAGCGCCGTTCAGGATCTGCTTGGCGACGCCCTGGCCGATCGACTCGAAGCGGTCCTCGGCGGACAGCAGCGCGGCCACGTCCTGGTAGCCGAACACGTCGCCCAGCGGGGCGAGTCGGTTCTCCACGGGTGCGGCCGTGCCCTCGGCGAGGATGGACCCGAATATCTGGCGGATCGACGTGATGGCGCCGCGCAGGCCCTGGTTGGCGTAGATCGCGAGCGACGCTCCGCCGGCCCGCAGCTCTTCCATCGTCACGCTGTTGTACGTCGTCGGGACGACCACGATCGGCAGCTGCCCGTCGTAGGCGGCGCAGAACGAGTAGATCTCGTCCGGTGTGGTGCGCTTGGAGTGGATCAACAGGGCGTCCGCGCCCGCGAGTTCGTACGCCTCGGCCCGGCGCAGGGCTTCGTCGAGGCCGTAGCCGGAGATGAACGCCTCTATGCGGGCGATGATGACGAAGTCCTCGCTGACGCGTGTCGCCACCGCCGCGGCGATCTTGCCCGCGAAGTCCTCGATGGGCACGAGGGCCTGATTGCCGGCGACGAAACTGTTGAGCTTCGGGAAGGTCTTGTCCTCGATGCAGACGCCCTGGACGCCGGCGGCCTCGTAACTGCGCACCATGTGGACGACGTTGCCGATGCCGCCGAATCCGGAGTCGCAGTCCGCGAGGACCGGGACGGACACCTTCTCGACCATCGCCCGGGCCACGGCGAGGCATTCGTTCATGCTGAGGATGTTGGCGTCGGGGACGCCCAGCGAGGCGGAGATCTCCAGCCCGCTCGCCCAGACCACGTCGAAGCCCGCCTGTTCGACGAGTTGAGCGGTCAGCGGGTTGTGGGCGCCGGCCGCTTTGGCGAGGTCGGCGTCGTGCAGCAGGGCGCGCAGGGACTTTACCGGTGACATTGTTGTTCTCCCTTGCGGAGACGGAGGGACCGAGCGGTGCTGACATGGCCGAGCGCCGCGTGCGTCGCGGAGTGCCGGGGCCTCGGCCGGGCGCTGGCTACTTGACCGCGAGAAAGCGGGTGAAGCGCTCGCGCAGCTCGTGGGGGGTGTGTGCGACGCGGCGGCCGACGGGCTCGCTGCGTGGCCGGACCTTCGCGTGCACGAAGGCGGGGAAGGCGTCGACCGACGCCCAGTCGATGTCCGGTGTGTCCACGGACAGGGCCCGGCGATAGCCGAAGGCCAGTGCGGCCGAGACGGGATCCTCGAACGGCACCGTGCGCTGGCCGCCGGTGCTGCCGTGCACACCGTTGTCGAGTACGACGTGGAGCAGCCGTGCGCCGGTCGCTCCGACGCTCAGCATGCCGCCGGTGTTCATCGCCAGCGAGCCGTCACCGTCGAGCACGACGACCGGCCGGCCGGGATCGGCCAGGGCGACGCCGACTCCGACGGGAGCGGCCATCCCCATGGAGCCGACGAGATAGAAATTCCCCTCGCGGTCCCGGTGGTTGAACAGGTCGCGCGAGATGTGCCCGCAGGTCGAGATCACCGCGGCGGTGGGGAACGCCGTCAGCACCGAGCGGAACATGTCCTCGTACCGCATCAGACCCCCGAGGTGATCAGGACGGCCACCGCGCGGTGTCCGTCGTCGTGGAGGTCCACCGCGGTGTCGATCGCCCGGGCGGGGTCCTCCGGGTCCAGGACCACATGCCCGATTCCTACGGCGCCCAGGACGCGGAGCAGTTCGCGGCCGATGATGTCGTGCTCGACGGCGTCCGTGTCGTCGAAGCCGCGCCAACTCATCAGCACCAGTGGGTTGATGCCGTAGATCTGGGTGAGCGAGGTGAAGGAGTTCAGGCTGTAGCCGAGCCCGGAGTTCTGCATCAGGACGAACGGGGTGCGGCCGCCGAGCCGGGCGCCGACCGCGATGCCGACGGCGGTGTCCTCACGCGGTGCGGGGACGTAGGTCAGGCCCAACTCGCTTGTGGTGTGGGGTGATTCGAGATGCCGGAACAGGCCGTTCAGGAGGGAGCAGGGCACTCCTGTGGCGAAGTCGAAGCCGTGCGCGGCGAGTTGTTCCAAGGTGCGGTGCGCGACGTCCGTCGCCACCTGGGTCATGACCCGATCCCTTGGGCGGCGTAGACGGACAGGACGGCGGTCAGCGCGAAGCAGAGGACCAGGAATCCCTTGAGATAGCGCCCTCGGAGTTTGGGTACGGTGAAAGGCGCGACGTTCAGGATCGCGACCGCGAATCCCGCCACCGCGGCTCCCCCTACCGCCGCGCCCGGTGCCAGGGCCCACAGGGCGATCAGCACAAGGGCCACGACCACCGGGTTGTAGAAGATCGGCATCCCCGAGAATTTCCCGCCGGAGAGTCCGTAGACGTTGAAATAGGCGAGCCGGGTGACACCGGCGACGACTATCAGGGCGGCCGGGACCAGCAGGAGGGAATTCCAGTTCCCCACCGCGAGGACGAGGACCGCCGGTCCGACTCCGCTGCAGACGGCGTCCGCCAGCGAGTCCAACTGGAGTCCCAGGGCGGACATGTGAGCCGGCCGGTTCTTGGTGCTGCGGGCGATGGGTCCGTCGAAGCAGTCCAGGATGACCGCGATCACCCCCATCGCGGCGGACAACTGGAGTCGGCCCTGTGCGGCGAAGCAGATGCCGAGGAGTCCGCTCACCACTCCCGCGATCGTGCAGAGGTTCGCCCAGTCCGCCCATAAGGAGAGGATCGTCGGGTCCGCTTGGCCGGCTGGTCCGGCGGGTTCGGTTGCTTCAGTGGGCTTGGTCGGTTCGGCCGGTTTCGCCTGGGTGTTCTGCTGGGTCATGCGTCCACCACGTTCTGCAGCCAGAGTTCGACGTTCATGTACATCCAGACCTTCTTTCCGTAGAAGTCGTGATCCAGGTTCTGTGGATTCGACAGGAACTTCTCCATGCGGCGCGGGTCGAACATCCCGCGCCGGGTCGCGACCGGGTCGAGGAGGATGTCCTTGGCCTCGTCGAGCATTCCCGCCCGCATCCAGTCGTCCAGGGGCGTGGGAAAACCCATCTTCTTGCGCTGGGTCAGTTCGCGGGGCAGATAGCGCTCGGCGAGTTTCCGCAGCAGGGTCTTCGTCGTGTCCAGGCTCTCGGAGGCGGCGAAGGCGGGTGTGGCGAGGGACCGGAACTGGGACCAGCGGCTGTTCCAGCGCATCTTGTACTTGACCGGCATCCGGACGAACGTCTCGATCAGTTCCGCGTCCACGAAGGGAACGCGCCCTTCGAGGCTGGCCGCCATGCCGATGGTGTCGACCTTGTCGAGAATCGCGCCGATGTGCAGATGCTGGAAGGCGTGCAGCACCGAGTCGTAGGGGTTGCCCCGCCGGGTGCGGCCGAAGGACGTCTCGAACGGATTCCGGGCGGCCCGGTCGCCGTTGAGAACGGCACGGGACTCGGCCGTGAAGAGCTGGTTCTTCTCCTCGAACGGCACCCAGTTGTAGACGCGGTAGAAATGCTCGAGATGGCTCCGTACATCGAGATTGGCCAGCACGGAGGTCTGACTCGGACCGCGCGCGGACACGATCCGGTCGACCGCGTCCGCGGGAAGTATCTTCCGCAGGGCGCTGATCTTCTTCCAGTCCAGCGGCGATCGCATGACGCGTCCGTAACCGCCGAACAGTTCGTCCGCGCCGTCACCGGAAAGGGCCACGGTGACGTCGTTTTTCATGAGCCTGGACAGCTCCAGGACGGCGATCTCCTGAGGAATGCTCAGCGGTGCGTCCCGGTGCCGGATGAGCGGCACCAGACCCTTGCGGTAGTCCTCGTGACCGACGACGAGATGCTGATGCTCGGCGCCGACCTCCCTGGCGACGGCCTCGGCGAACCTGCCCTCGTCGTAGGCGCCGTCGCCGTAGCCCACCGAGAAGGTCTTGATCGGCCGGTCGCTCATCCTCGCCATCATGGCCACGATCAGGCTGGAGTCGAGACCGCCGCTGAGGTAGGCGCCCAGGGGCACTTCGGACACCATGCACCGGCGGATCGACTGCTCCAGCAGGTGGTCGGCGCGGTCGAGCCAGTCCGCCTCCGACGTGGTCCCGTCGATGTCCGGGACCGGGAGGCTCCAGTACTGACGGACCTTGAGCCCGCCGGCCCGCACGGTGAGCACATGGCCGGGCAGGACCTTTTCGATGCCGTCGAAATAGCTGACCCCCCAGACGGGCTGACGGAAGGTCAGATAGCTCGATATACCGTCCAGGCTGGGCACGCGGCGGAAATCGGGATGCGCCAAGATGGACTTCATCTCCGAGCCGAACAGGAACTGCGAGCCGACCTGCGCCCAGTAGAGCGGCTTGATACCCAGCCGGTCCCGCGCGAGAGTCAGTGTTCCGGAGCGCGGATCATGGATCGCGAAGGCGAACATTCCCACGAGTTCGTCCACCACCCGCTCGCCCCATTGCAGGTATCCCCGCAGGATGGACTCGGTGTCGCTCGTCGTCCTGAACCGGTGGCCAAGTCCTTCCAACCGGGCGCGCAGTTCACGGTAGTTGTAGATCTCGCCGTTGAAGACGAGGGCCACACCGCTGTCCTCGTCCGTCATCGGCTGGTGTCCGTGCGGCACATCGATGACGCTGAGCCGCTGGAAACCCAACCCGATCGGTCCGTCGATGTGCAGACCGCTCTCGTCGGGCCCGCGATGGACCAGGCAGTCCGTCATCATTTTGAGCTGCTCGGTCTGCTCGAAATTCCGTCCGTCGGTCTGGAAAACGCCCGCCACACCACACATGCCGTTTCCTTCCTTCTCTGGACCACGCGAAGATTTCGGTATCGCACGAAACTTTCCGGACTACTCGAACCGTTCCTTCGCGAGCAGATAGTCGTCCTCGTCGTCGATCTCGGCCCATTCGTCGGTCTTGGCATCCACGAAAGAGACCGGTACGGCCGTACTGACATCGGCCATGACGGAGGTGAAATAGGCGTCCGTGCCACGGCCGGCGGCCATTTCCGCGACGACGGCATCGGCGAGCAGGCCGGCCGCCGCACCGGTCGCGCTCAGGAATCCCACATAGTTGCCGTCCGCGTCGGCCGGGGAGATGTGGTTTCCCATGTCCACACTTCCGTCGGCAGCGCGGCGCACCCGCATGGTGCCGGTCAGCCTTGTGGAGAGGTCGACCAGCAGATGGATTCCGGCCAGCTCGTCCCACAGGTCCGCCATGGCCTGGTCGGACACGACGACGTCACCGAAGAGCACAGCACAGTCCTGGCCACGGAGCAGGCCGGCGTGGGTCGCCAGCGTCCAGAGGTTATTGGTGCTTTCGAAGTCCGGGTAGTAATGCAGAGTCGCACGGGTACCGACTTCCCGGGCGATCTGTTCGGCTTCATGGCCGACTATGACATGAACGTCGGTCACGCCGTTCTGGCCGAGTTGATTCAGTACCCGGGATATCAGTGTCTCGCCGCCGATCCGGATCAGACACTTCGGCTGCCCTTCGGTTATGCCCCGGGCCCGGGTACCCCGGCCGGCGCAGAGCAGGATTGCACGACGATACGTCATTACCTCTCCTTGGAGCGCAACACGTTCCGCAACGCTTCACCACCGTACGGATCGGTGACGTTCAAGTGAAGCTTGACCAACTTAAATATGTCCGACGATTGCTTATGTAATGCAAAGAGCTCATCAATGGACCATGCGTGAGTTTTTCTTTGCGCGGGCTTGGTGAATTCGGAGAGTCAGCTCGCGCGTAATGAAAAATCGCGCTGTGTGATCACCGCTGGACGGGAGAGTGCCGGCTCGTGCGACCAGCGCCTCGCATGCGCGCCGCGCTCCCATTTATGTCCGCAAAGGGGTAGTTGGCCCTCCGTTTACGGGGAGGTCGCCCCGTATCGACGTCCGGATCCCGCCCCATGCTCCGGCAACGGCCGCGTAACGGCCGCGCCACACCGGTCACGGCTTGGCCAACCCCTGCCCGACCTTTGAGCACTTGTTCACCAGGGGTCCTCTGTCGACTCACCCGTTCATCAAGAGAGGGTGATCAAGCGGACAGGGTCTGCCACCGAGACCGTCACGGCTCGCTGCCGTGGCGTGACGCACAGAGGTGGCACAGAAAATTTCCCGCCGCGAACTGACGCAGACTCAAGAAGGGGCAATCATGGCCGAGTTAACGCGCCGTAGACTCCTCGGTTCCGCCGCGGGCGCGCTGGGCGGCGCCGCGGCGTTCTCCGTCCTCCCGCCGAGCATCCAACAGGCCGTCGCGGCCGGGCCGGTGAAGGGTTCGCTCGACGACATCGAGCATGTCGTCCTGCTCATGCAGGAGAACCGGTCGTTCGACCACTACTTCGGCACGCTGTCCGGTGTGCGCGGCTTCGCCGACCCGGACGCGCTCAGGCTCGACTCCGGCAGGTCCGTGTTCTACCAGCCGGACGCGGTGAACCCGAAGGGGTATCTGCTCCCCTTCCACCTCGACACCCACACCTCCAGCGCGCAGGCCATCCCGTCCACCAGCCACGCCTGGGACGTGCAGCACTCCGCCTGGAACCACGGCAAGATGGACAACTGGCTGCCGGCCCACCGCACCGCCGACGGCGTCAACGGCCCCTATGTGATGGGCTATTACGACCGGCGGGACATCCCCTTCCAGTTCGCCCTCGCCGACGCCTTCACCATCTGCGACGCCTACCACTGCTCGGTGCTGGGCCCGACCTGGCCCAACCGGATGATGTGGATGACGGGCACCATCGACCCGGGCGGTACGCGGGGCGGTCCCGTCACCAGCAACACGGTGCCGCCGACGCCGTTCCGCTGGACGACCTACGCGGAGCGCCTCCAGAACGCCGGCATCAGCTGGAAGTCGTACCACGAGGAGGACGACGCGTTCGGCTGCAACGTCCTGGTGCAGTTCCAGGCGTTCGCGGAGTCCGAGCCGGGCTCGGACCTGTACGAGCGCGCCGTACGCCCCATGCCCGCGGGCACGTTCGAGGACGACGCCCGCAACGACCGTCTCCCCGCGGTGTCCTGGATCATCCCGACGAGCCTGACCTCCGAGCACCCGGACTATCTCCCGGCGGCCGGCGCGGACTGGGTCGCGTCGAAGATCGAAGCGGTCGCCTCGAACCCGAAGTTGTGGAAGAAGACGGCCTTCATCCTCAACTACGACGAGAACGACGGCCTGTTCGATCACGTCGTGCCGCCGACCGCGCCCGCGGGCACGGCGGACGAGTACGTCGGCGGGCTGCCGGTCGGTGCCGGGTTCCGTGTCCCGGCGATTCTCATCTCGCCCTGGACGGTGGGGGGTTGGGTGGCCACGGAGACCTTCGACCACACCTCGGTCCTCCAGTTCCTGGAGCGCTGGACCGGGGTGGAGGAGCCGAACATCAGCGACTGGCGCCGGGACACCTTCGGCGACCTCACCTCCGCGTTCCGCTTCCGCGACACCCGCACGCGCCCACCGAGGCTGCCGCAGGACACGGCGGAACAGCTGGCGAAGGCGAAGGAGGAGGTGGCGACGCTGCCGGCCCCGACCCTGCCCGGCGCGGACCAGGCCTTCCCCCGGCAGGAGAAGGGACGTAGGCCGCAGGTGTGAGTGGCGGCTGAGGGTTCGCCGGTGTCTCGTGACGGGAGAGCGGTGAGGGCATGCCCTTCCGCGCTCCCGTCACTGGTCCCCGGAAGCCGACTCCGTACGGCCCTGGTCGAGGCGTTCCACGGCGGCCACCGGGTAGCGCGCCTGCGCCTCGGCCCCCTGGCTGACCGTGGTCAGGTCGAGCCAGCTCAGGCGGAAGAGCCGGCCGCCTCGGTGTTGTCGCCGCGCAGCACCCTGATGTGCGCGTCCGGACCGTGCCGCCGCATGGCCGTGCGGTAACCGCGGACCCGCGCCCGGGGCGAGGGGCACGTGCGGCTGTCGTCCGGAGCTCTTCACGCGCGCCGCCCGGATCTCGGCGGCGGTCAGGGTGTGCTCCGCTTCCCCAACTCACCCGACATCTCAGGTGGATTCGCGCACCACCAGCCGGCAGGGAACGCTGTGCAGGCCGGGCGCCGGCTCGGAGTTGATGGCGTCCAGGAGCAGGAGGGCGGCCTGTCGGCCGATCTCGGAGAGGTCCGTGTCGATCGTGGTGAGGGGCGGTCGGGAGGCCAGGGCCATGACGTCCCAGTTGTCGTAGCCCACGATCGACACCCGGCCGGGCACGTCCAGGCCGTTCTCGCGCAGCGCGTCGGCGACGCCTCTGGCGATCTGGTCGTTGCCGCAGAAGAAGGCGTCCGTGTCCGGTGCCGTACGCAGCACCGCTTCGGCCGCTCTGCGGCCCCATGCCTCGCTCCACTCCCCGAAGTGGACCCGGCCGGTGGCGAGTTCCATGGCGGCGTGCTTGAGGAGTTCGAGGGTGTGGTGGGCGCGGTCGCGGGCGGCCGCGTGGTGGGCCGGGCCTGTGATGTGCGCGATCCGGCCGCGGCCGGTGCCCAGCAGATGCTCGATGGCCAGCTTGGCTCCGCTCCGGTCGTCGGACACGACGGAGATGTCGTCCGGGTCGGTGGACGGCGAGAGCGCGTAGACCGTCGGGATCGGTTCGATGCCGTTCAGCGGCGGACGCGGGTCCGTCCTGCGGCCGGTCACGATGATGCCGTCCACCCGGCGGTCCATGAGGTTGCGCAGGTGGTGCTGCTCGCGGATGGCGTCGCCGCGGGTGTCGCACAGCAGCACGGAGATCTTTCCGGCGCCGAGCGCGTCCTCGGCGCCGAGGAGGACGGGCGTGCTGAAGCGGCCTATACCGTCCGTCGTCATCAGCCCGACCGTCCAGCTGCGGCCGGTGTGCAGGCTCTGCGCCTGCTGATTGGGGCGGAAGTCGAGCTCTTCGACGGCGTCCAGAACCCGCTGGCGGGTCTCCGGGCGCATGTTCCCACTGCCGTTCAGCGCCTTCGAGGCCGTCCCGACACTGACACCGGCCAGCTTGGCCACGTCGGCCAGCTTCGCCCGCCCGGTGGGCGGAAGACTTGGAACGGCGGTCACGCGCAATCCTTTTCCCTGACGACATCGGCAGCTGCATCCTGGCACCGATCACGCCGCCTGGCCAGCCCTCACCAGGCCAGGAAAATGTTTGGGCGGACCCCTTGACGCGCCCTCGGTCCCGTTCCTACCTTTCCCGGCAGAAAAACGTTTTCCTAAACGGGTTCGAGAGACGGAGCAATGCCCGTCCGGCCTCAGGGACGCCCTGACGCGCCTCGCGTCCCCGACCTGCTTCCCACCTACCTCTCCGGAGAGCCATGCCCCGCCCACGTTCCACCGCGCTGCCCTCCTCGGCCCCGGCCCCGTCCGAACAGGCGGGCGCGTCCACCGGGCCGGTCCGCCTCGGCCCGGGTGCCAAGGCGGCACTCGCGCCCGCCGCGGCCGAGGTGCGCGCCGGCTTCTGGAGCACCCGCCGCGAGGTGAACACGCGCGTCTCGCTCCCGCAGGGCCCCGGCCTGCTGGAGTCGGCGGGGAATCTGCACAACCTGCGGCTGGCGGCGGGCACGGTCGAGGGCGAGTTCCGGGGCGCGTACCCGTTCGTGGACACGGACGTCTACAAGTGGCTGGAGGCCGCCTCCTGGCAGCTCGCGCAACACCCCGACCCCGAGCTGGAGTTGGAGGTCGACCGGATCGTCACCCTGGTCGCCGGCGCGCAGCAGCCCGACGGCTACCTGAACACCTGGTTCCAGCTGCTCAAGGGCGGCGAGCGGTACAAGGACCTGCGCTGGGGCCACGAGTTGTACTGCGCCGGCCATCTCATCCAGGCGGCCGTCGCCCACCACCGTGCCACCGGCCGGCCCCAACTCCTGGACGTGGCCCGCGGGTTCGCCGACCACATCGACTCCGTGTTCGGCCTGCCCGGCAGCGGCAAGGAGATCGACGGCATCGACGGCCACCCCGAGGTCGAGACCGCCCTGGTGGAGCTGTACCGGGAGACCGGCGAGCGCCGCTACCTCGATCTGGCCGGCTACTTCGTCGACCGGTTCGGCCACGGCCTGCTGGGCGGCGAGGCGTACTGCCAGGACCGGGTGCCGCTGCGTGAGGCGGACACCGTGGAGGGCCACGCCGTACGGCAGTTGTACCTGCTGGCCGCCGCCGCGGACCTGGCGACCGAGACCGGGGACGCCGAACTCCTGGCGGCTGCCGAGCGGTTGTGGCGGGCGATGACCACGACCAAGACCCACCTCACCGGCGGCCTCGGCGCGCACCACGACGAGGAGGACTTCGGCGACCCGTACGAACTCCCCAACGAGCGCGCCTACTGCGAGACCTGCGCCGCCATCGCGTCCGTCCAGTGGAGCTGGCGGATGGCCCTGCTCACCGGCGAGGCCCGCTACTCCGACCTGATCGAACGCACCCTGTACAACGGTTTCCTGGCCGGGGTGTCGCTCGACGGAGAGCGCTGGCTGTACGTCAACCCGCTCCAGGTCCGCGACGGCCACACCGACCCCGGCGGCGACCAGTCGGCCCGCCGCACCCGCTGGTTCCGCTGCGCCTGCTGCCCGCCGAACGTGATGCGGCTGCTGGCCTCGCTGGAGCACTACCTCGCGTCCGGTGACGAACAGGGCCTGCAGATCCACCAGTTCACCACCGGCCGCTACTCCTACGGCGGGATGTCCGTCCGCACCGAGACCGACTACCCCTGGCACGGCACGATCGCCCTCACCGTCGAGGACACCCCCGACCGGCCGTGGACCCTGTCCCTGCGCGTCCCGCAGTGGTGCCGCGAATTCCGGGTGCGCGTCGGGGAGTTGTCGTACGACCACTCGGACGCGCCGGTCGAGGACGGATGGCTGCGCCTCGAGCGGACCTGGGCGCGGGGCGACTCGGTCGTCCTGGAGCTGGTGCTCGAACCCCGGCTGACCGCCGCCGACCCGCGGGTGGACGCCGTGCGCGGCTGTGCGGCGATCGAGCGCGGGCCGCTCGTGTACTGCCTGGAGCAGGTGGACGTCCCCGGCGGCGGTCTGGACGACATCGTCCTCGACGCCACCCGCCCGCTCGCCGTGAAGCAGCGCCCGGATCTGCTCGGCGGGGTCACCACCGTCGTCGCGGCCGGGTACCGCAGGCGCCTTGCGGACGACGGGAGTTGGTGGCCGTACCGGGCCCCCGCACCCGGCGCCGCACCGGCCGGCGACCTGGTCGAGCTCACCGCGATCCCCTACTACGCCTGGGCCAACCGCCAGGACGGCGCCATGCGCGTCTGGCTGCCCACCTCCTGACCCCGCACCACCTGCCCCCTCCTACGAGCCGCACCAAGACAACGAGGTCACCGTGAGAAACACCCGCCGCACCCTCCTCACCGCCATAGCCGCCGTCGGCGCGCTCACCTCTGTCGCCGCCTGCGGCGGGGGTTCCGACTCCTCCGCGTCCGGTTCCGGGAAGGCCGGCGGGACGTACAACTTCTGGGACCCTTACCCGCAGTTCGACGCCTCCTCGGCGTGGGGCAAGCTCGTCACCAAGTGCGGCACCGCCGCCGGGGTCAAGGTCAAGCGCACCAGCATGGACACCACGGACCTGGGCAACAAGGCGCTGCTCGCCGCCCAGCAGGGCAACGCGCCGGACGTGATGCTGGTGGACAACCCGGTCGTCTCCACGCTGGTGGAGGCGGGAATCCTCAACAGGACCAGCGACCTCGGCCTCGACACGTCGTCGATCCAGAAGAACATCCTCGGCGCGGGCGTCATCGACAACGCCTCCTACGGGGTGCCGATCGGCGCCAACACCCTCGCGCTCTACTACAACAAGAAAATCCTGACCGCGGCCCACGTCGACCCGGCGTCCGTCAAGGACTGGGCCTCCCTCACGGCGGCGCTGAAGAAGGTCAAGTCCGCGGGCAAGAAGGGCATCACGTTCTCCGCGATCAACACGGAGGAGGGCAGTTTCCAGTTCCTGCCCTGGTTCTGGGGCGCGGGCGGCGATCTCACCAAGCTCAACTCCCCCGAGGGAACAGCCGCGTTGACGCTGTGGAAGCAGTGGGTCGACGGCGGATACGCGCCGAAGGACGTCCTGCAGAACACCCAGACCACCAGCTGGCAGGAGTTCGCCACCGGCGACTACGCGTTCAGCGAGAACGGCACCTGGCAGCTCGGCAACGCCGACAAGGCAGGCTTCCCGTACGGCGTCATCAACATCCCCGGGCAGAACGGCGGTTCGGCGCCGGTGCCGACCGGCGGCGAGTTCGTCACCGTGCCGGTGCAGAAGGACACCTCCCGCTACGACGTCAGCAAGAAGATCGTCACCTGTCTGACGAACTCCGCGAACCTGCTGACCACCGACACGACCCTCACCTACGTGGCGCCCACCGCCCAGGTGCAGGCCCAACAGGTGAAGCAGAACCCGGAGTTGAAGCCATGGGTCGGAGCGGTGGCCGCGGCGCGCGGCCGCACCAGCGGCGGTCTGGGCACCAAGTACCCGACGATCTCCCAGCCGTTGTGGACCGCCGTGCAGAACGCCCTGTCGGGCGGCAAGAGCCCGCAGGCGGCCCTCGACGCCGCCCAGACGGCCGCGGGCAAGGGCTGACACCCCGGGCCTCCGAACCCCTCCGGAAACCGCGTCCCCATCGCGTCCGTCCGGACACGCCACCCGCATCCAGGAGTACGCATGACCATCGCCCGCGTCGACCGCCGCTCGCAGCGGTCCCCGGCCAGGTCCGGGGCGACCGGCACCGGACAACGGTCCGACGCGTCGGACCCGCGGCGCCGACAGCGTCGTAGGAGCCGGCTCGTCGCGCTGGCCTTCGTCGCGCCGCTGGTCGGCTACCTCGCCGCCTTCTACCTCTATCCGCTCTACCGCAACCTCGACCTGAGCCTGCGTGACTACACCGTGCGGTCGTTCGTGCAGGGGGACGCGCCCTTCTCCGGCCTCGACAACTTCCGGACCGTCCTGGACGACCCCACGTTCGGCCCGGCGATGCGCCACACCCTGGTCTTCACCTTCGCGTCGATCGCGTTCCAGTACGTGGCCGGGCTCGCCCTCGCGGTCTTCTTCAACCGGCACTTCCGGCTGGCCGCGACCCTGCGCGCCCTGTTCCTGATCCCCTGGCTGCTGCCGCTGATCGTGTCGGCGTCGACCTGGGCGTGGATGTTCAACAGCGAGTCCGGTGTCATCGACTACGCCCTGCACCTGGTGGGCGTGTCCCCGGTGGACTGGCTCAACTCGCCCGACTGGGCGCTGACTTCGGTGGTCATCGCGAACATCTGGATCGGCATCCCGTTCAACCTCGTCATCCTCTACAGCGGGCTGCAGAACATCCCCGGGGAGCTCTACGAGGCCGCGGCCCTGGACGGGGCCGGGGCCTGGCAGCAGTTCCGGCGGATCACCTTCCCGCTGCTGCGCCCGGTGTCGGCGATCACCCTGCTCCTCGGACTCGTCTACACGCTCAAGGTGTTCGACCTGATCTGGATCATGACCAAGGGCGGTCCGGGCGACGCGTCGTCCACGCTCGCCACCTGGTCGTACCAGCTCGGCTTCGGCACGCTGCTGCCGAAGTTCGGCCCCGGCGCGGCCGTCGGCGACATCCTCATCCTCATCGCGCTCGTCTTCGGCCTGCTCCACATCCGCGTCCAGAGGAGGCAGGAAGCGTGAAGTCCCGTACGGGAAAGCGCCGTTACACCGTCATCGGCGTCCTGCTGACCGCCCTGATGCTGTTCCCGGTGTACTGGATGATCAACGTGTCCCTCACCCCGCAGCAGGACATGCGCAAGACCCCGCCCGACCTGCTGCCCCTGCACCCCACCTTCGAGGGCTACCGGGCCGTCCTGGACGACCAGTTGCCCTACCTCGGCACCAGCCTCCTCATCGGCCTCGGCACGGTCGCCCTCACCCTCGTCCTCGCCGCCCCGGCCGGCTTCGCCCTGGCCAAACTCCGCCCGCTGGGCGGCGGAACCCTCGGGCTCGCCCTGCTGGTCGCCCAGATGATCCCCGGCATCGTCATGGCGATGGGCTTCTACGGCATCTTCCTCGACCTCGGCCTGCTCAACTCCTGGTGGGGGCTGATCGTCGCGGACTCCACCATCGCCGTGCCGTTCGGCGTGATGATCTTCACCGCCTTCATGTCGGGCATCCCCGGCGAGCTCATCTCCGCGGCCCGCATCGACGGCGCCGGCACCTGGCGCACCTTCGTGTCCGTGGTGCTCCCGGTGAGCCGCAACGCGATCGTCACGGTCTCGCTGTTCAGCTTCCTGTGGGCCTGGTCCGACTTCGTCTTCGCCAACACCCTCGACGGCGGCGGAAGTTGGCGGCCGATCACCCTCGGCATCTACAAGTACATCGGCAACAACAACCAGGAGTGGAACGCGATCATGGCCACCGCCGTCGTCGCGTCCATCCCGGCCGCCGTCCTCCTGGTCCTCGCCCAGCGCTACGTCGCCGCGGGCGTGACCGCCGGCGCGGTCAAGGACTGATCCGCGGTGCCGGCCGCCCCGCGCCCACCGGCAGGGCGGGGCCGCGGTCCGCCGCCGCCTCCCCGAGCCGTCTCCGCACCGCATCTCAACTCCCGCACCGCGCTTGGCAAGTCCCCCTCCCTTCCTCAGGAGAGCCGCTGATGTCATACCTGAGCCGCCATCACCGTTCCAGAGCGCCCCTCGGCCGCCTCGGCGCCGCCGTGACGGCCACCGCCCTCGCCGCCACCGCCGTCGCCCTGACGGGCGCACCCGCCCAGGCGGTCCCCACGTCGGCCACCACCTTGGTCGTCAACGCCGCGCAGAACCTGCGCTCCGTCACCCACGTCGCCACGGGCAGCCTCTACGGCCTCGCCAACGCGAGCACCCCGAGCGACAGCCTCGTCCAGGCCCTGAAGCCCAACACGTTCGTCCAGATGGCGCCCGGCGGCAGCCAACTCCCCAACGGGGAGCCGGCGCCCGCGGGTGACGCCCTGGTCGTCGCCCCGAAGGCCGCGGCCGCGGGGGCGAAGGTCGTCGTACGGATGCCGGACTGGTACCCGAACTTCCCCTACCAGTGGGTGAGTTGGAGCAACTGGCTCGCGGCGGTCGACCAGCAGGTCGCCTCGGTGAAGGCCTCCGGTGCCACCAACATCGGCGCGTACGAGCTGTGGAACGAGCCGGACTGGACCTGGGACACCACCAACGCGGGCGCCTTCGACGCCGGTTGGGCCCGTACGTTCAAGGAGGTCCGCGCCAAGGACGCCACCACCCCGATCCAGGGCCCGAGTTACTCGGCGTGGAACCAGTCCTGGATGACCACGTTCCTCACCGACGCCAAGGCGAGCGGTACGGTCCCCGACGTCATCGCCTGGCACGAGCTCCAGGGCAGCTCGGGCATCGCCGCCCATGTCGCGGCCTACCGCTCGCTGGAGAGCAGCCTCGGCATCAGCCCGCGTCCGATCGCCATCGAGGAGTACGGCACGCCCACCGAGATGGGGAACTCGGGCGCGCTCATCGGCTACGCCGCCAAGTTCGAGCGGGCGGGCGTCCGCGACGCCGAGCTGGCCTTCTGGAACCACTACGGCACCCTCGGCGACACCCTGACCGACACCGGCGGCTCGCCCAACGGCTCCTACTGGACGTACAAGTGGTACGGCGACATGTCCGGGACCATGCTCACCACCACACCGCCCGCCCAGACCGGCATCGACGGTCTCGCCTCCCTCAACAGCGCGCGGAACCAGATCAGCGTCGTCGCCGGCGGCTGCACGGGCTCCTGCGCCGTCACGGTCAACGGGCTCTCCTCGCTGTCGGCCTACGGCAGCACCGTCCACGTGAAGCTGGAGTACAGCCCCGACACGGGCCGCACCACCGCCTCCCCGGGCCCGATCACCGTCTCCGACGCGGACTACGCCGTCTCGAACGGCTCCATCACCGTGCCGGTCACGATGAACGCCGCCGACGGCTACCACCTGACGATCACCTCCGGCGGCACCTCGACGTCCCTGGCCGGGCGCTACCAGATCACCAACAAGAACAGCGGCCTCGCCCTGGACACCCTCAACGCGGCCACCCCACAAGGCACTTCGGTCGTCCAGGCCACGTCCACCACGGGCACCGACCAGAACTGGACCCTCGTGGCCGCGGGCCAGGGCCTCTACAAGATCGTCAACCAGAAGAGCGGCCTGCTCCTCGGCATCACCAACGCGGGCACCGCCAACGGCGGTACGGCCCTGATCTGGGGCGACAACGGCACCGCCGACCACCTCTGGCAGGTCGTTCCGGCCCGCGACGGCTACGCCAAGATCGCCAACTACAACAGCGGGCTCCTGCTCGGCGTCGACCAGATGAGCACCACCTCCGGTGCCCAGGTCCTGCAGTGGTCCGACAACGGCACCGCCGACCACCTGTGGAAGCTCACCGCACGCTGAGGCGACCGTTCATCCCCTCCATACAGGATTGCGGCTAGGGTGCTGACGGCTCGCGCCGAGGCGTACAGCCCAGGAGCGGAGTGCATCGGACACGACGGGGGCTCGGGTTGGATCGCGGCGGGCGGCAGCGGAGCAAGGTCACCACCCTCGGGTCGACCGGTCGCGGTGAACGTGTGCCCGGTCGGCCGGCGCCGTCGGTGCTGCCCCCGTCGCCGCGCCCGTGGCTCGGGCTGGTCGCGGTCCTCGCCGTGCTGGTGGTCGTCGCGCTCGGGGTCCTGTACTCCGGGCACAGCGAACCCGGCACGGTGGACCGCTGGATCCTCCCGCCCACGGCGGACAGTGTGCGTCCGCCGTGGCGCGATGTCGCCCTGGCCCTGGACTTCCTGGGGGAACCCGCGGGCTCGGCGATGCTGATCGTGGCCGGGGTGGTGATCTGCCTGCTGCTACGACGTCCTCGGGCGGCAGTGCTGGTCCTGGCCGGGGTCGGCACGACCGTGGGGGCGACCACGCTCATCAAGCATCTGGTGGGACGTACCATCCACGGCCCCGGCAACCTGTCCTACCCGAGTGGGCACACCGCCTTCGCCACCGCGCTCGCCCTCATGGCGGCGCTGTTCGCGACGGACCGGCTCGGCCTCGGCAGGACGGCCGGTACGTCACTCGTGCTCGCCTCGGCACTGGCCGCCGGCGCCGCCATGGGCTGGGCCGAGGTCGCCCTCGGCGCGCATTACGCGACCGACGCCCTCGGCGGCTGGTGCACCGCGCTGGCGGTGGTTCCGGCGACCGCGTGGCTGGTCGACCGGATCGCCGACCGGATGGCAGAGCCCGGTCGGCGGGGCCACCGCTGACGTCACGTCACGCCGTGCGGCGGAACACGGGCCGCACCGGTCGTCCGGCCAGCCAGGGGGTGGGGTCGGCGGCGTCAAGTGCCTTGCGGTACACGGCACATGCCTCGGCCACCACGTCGACGGTACGGTCGATGTCCTCGTCGGAGAGCGCGCTGCTCACCACGAAGGAGGGGGCCAGCACGCCGCCCGCGAGGAGTCGGCGCAGGAACAGGGTGCGGTACTCCTGCGACGGCCGCAGGTCCTCGTCGAGGGTGGCGAAGACCAGGTTGCTTGCCCTGCCCCGGACGACGAGGTGGTCGCCGACGCCCATGCCGGCCGCGACCTCGCGGACACCGGCGGCCAGCCGCTCGCCGAGGGCGTGCAGCCGCGCGGTGATGCCCTCTTCGGTGTAGACGGTCTGCACGGCCATCGCGGCCGCCAGGGAGTGCGTTTCCGCGCCGTGCGTGGTGGAGAGCAGGAACACCCGGTCGCCGGAGTGCCGCAGTCCGCCCCGCTCCATCAGGTCGCGGCGCCCGGCCAGCGCGGAGACGGCGAATCCGTTGCCCAGCGCCTTGCCGAAGGTGGAGAGGTCGGGGACGACGCCGTACAGGCCCTGGGCGCCCGCCTCGGACCAGCGGAAGCCGGTGATCATCTCGTCGAAGACCAGGACACAGCCGTGCCGGTGGGCCAGGTCGCGCAGGCCGGCGAGGTAACCGGGCGGTGGTTCGCTGTGGGTGGCGGGTTCGAGGATCAGGCAGGCGATCTCGTCCTGGTACCGGGTGAGCAGCTGCTCCGTGGCGGCCAGGTCGCCGTAGGGGAACGCGACGGTGAGTTCGTTGGTCGCCGCCGGGATTCCGGCGGACATCGGGGTGGTGCCGATGAACCAGTCGTCGACGGAGAAGAACGGATGGTCGCCGCAGAGGGCGACCCGCGGTCGCCCGGTGGCGGCACGAGCGAGGCGGACAGCGGCAGTTGTGGCGTCGGAGCCGTTCTTCGCGAACTTCACCATCTCGGCGGTCGGCACCGTGGCCAGGAAACGCTCTGCGGCCTCGACCTCCACGATGGACGGCCGGACGAAGTTGCTGCCGCGGTCGAGTTCCCGCCGTACCGCCTCGAGCACGCGGGGGTGGGCGTGCCCGAGGCTGACCGACCGCAGGCCGGAGCCGTACTCGATGTAGCGGTTGCCGTCGAGGTCCCACACGTGGGCACCGTTGCCGTGGCTGATGACGGGGGCCAGGTTCTCGGGGTACTGGTCGTCGCCCTTGGCGTAGGTGTGAGCGCCCCCGGGGATCATGGCGTGCAGCCGCTCGTTGGCTGTCCGCGACAGGGGCAGGTCAAGCACTTCGGTGTCCACGGGGACCTCAACTTTCTCTGTGCTTCAGGACCTGGGCGAGGCTCGGCGCCTCCCGGTCCCGTTGGGACATCAGTGCAGCCGGCAGCGGCCAGGGAATAGCCAGCTCCGGGTCGTCGAAGGCGATGGTCACGTCCTCGGCCGGATCGTGCGGGCGGTCGATCCGGTACGAGGTGTCGGCGGTGTCGGTCAGTGCTTGAAAACCGTGCGCGCATCCCGCCGGAATGTAAAGAGTTGGTTGTGTTTCTCCCGTGAGTTCAAAGGAGGTCCAGTTGCGGTAGGTCGGAGAATCCGGCCTCAGGTCCACGACGACGTCGAAGATCCGGCCGTACGAACAGCGCACCAACTTGGCCTCGCCGGCGCCCGATCGCAGGTGCAGGCCGCGCACCACGCCCCGGACCGAGCGGGACACGCTGTCCTGCACGAAGGCGTCCGGGTCGAGGCCGACCGAGCGGACCACCTCGGCGTCGAACGTGCGGCAGAAGAAGCCTCGTTCGTCGGCGTACGGCGTCGGCTCGAAGAGGAACGCACCGGTGATCTCCGGGACTTCGGTCGCTTTCATGGAGCCTTCCGGGAAGTGTGGCCGGTCGCGGGGAACACGGCCGCGGTCAACGAGCTGAACTGGTCCTGCAGTTGACGGGCGGCGGCCTCGTTCCGCTCGGTGAGCGTCTGCCGAAGTTCGGGCGACCGTTTCTCCAGCGACCGGAATTGCTCCAGCAACCGGTCGGCGTCGACCTCGCGCGCCGGGTGGCAGTACGCGCCGAGGCCCATCCGCTCCATGAGCGCGTCGCTCTTCGCCGCATAGCTGAGGGCGAGCACCGGTGTGCCGGTCTTCAGCGCGCAGATCAGGTTGTGGTAGCGGACCGCCACTACGGTGTCAGCGGCCGTCATCTCCCTCATCAGGTCGTCCAGGGAGGCCGGTTCGGCCGCGGTGACCAACGGGGAGTCCACCGCTTCGAGGATCGCGGCGACCACCGTCGCGTCGCACCGGTCGCCCGTGAGCAGCCGGACCGGCCTGCCCTCCTCGACCAGCGTGCGGACGAACCGGATCGTCCCGTCGAGGTAGCGCGCGTAAATCTCGTCGGCCCGGGCGCGGTCGTCGTTGCCGCCGTGGAAGTCCATGACGCCTACGCACACCGTGCCCGGCGTGTCCGAGGGGGCGTTCGCGGGTGGTGACGGGAGGGAGAACGCGAGGTCCGGGTAGACCTCGTCGCGCGCGGTGTCCACGCCCATCGCCCGCATCGCGTCCCGGGATTGAGCGTCCCGGTAGGAGCGGTAGGCGGCCAGCCGCCCCGACCAGCGGACCAGGGCCCGGGTGGGCCGGTTGCGGATCTCGGCGGCGCCGACGCTGACCAGCGCGACCCGGGTGCCCGTCAGCCGGCCGCTCGCGCAGAGCAGGAACAGGGAGTACGGGAAGCCCCAGGGCCGTAGCGGCAGGGTCGCTTCCAGGACGCCCATGCCCGGCACGATCACCACGTCGTGCTTCCGCACCCAGGCGGCGGTGCGGAAGATGTCGACGAACTTGCCCAGCCCCTTCGACGCGATCGAGCCCAGGCGGGACGCGGTGCGGTACTCGGCGCGGTTCCAGTGCAGCCGGGTGGCGGGGATCCCGAACCGGGCCGTCACCGCCTCGGGTCCGCCGCACAGGGCGTCCACGACCGCGTCCGGGTGGTCGGCGCGGAGGTAGCCGAGGACGGCCTGGAGCGACCCGTCGTTGCCGAGGTTGCCGGAGCCGAGCAGGCCGAACACCCCTACGCGCACGGGAGTTGAGGCCGCAGGCGTCATGCGTGCCTCCCCTCGCGGCCCGCGACGAGGGCGTCCACGGAGACCGTGAGTTGGGCCGGGTCGACCGGGGCGCGGTCCTCGACGCGCTCGCCCGCGCCCGGCCGGACCCGGCTGGTCATCCAGGAAGCCAGGTGGCGGTAGCAGGCGCGCCGGTCGGCCGGGGACAGCGGCGCCCGGTGGATCGCGGACGCGAAGCCCCAGACGTACTCGGCGAGCAACCGGGGCGTCGGGTGCAGGGCGCCCGCGCGGCGCGGGTCGAGGTTGACGCAGCGGGCGCGCTTGGAGGGGTTGGCGCGTTCGGCGCGGGTGGGGTGGTCGCGGCGGAAGTACAGGAGTTCCGGGACCTGGTGGAAGCGTCCGTGCAGGGTGATCTCGGCGACGAAGGTGCGGTCCGCGTGGTGGTAGCTGTCCATGGGCTTCACCCGGCGCAGCACGTCGGCGCGGATCACACCGTAGAAGTCGTCGCCGCCGGGCTCGAACAGCAGGCTGCGGAAGCGTTCCGGCGCGCTCGGGGAGCCGGTGGCGAGCGTGTACTCGTAGGGGACCGTCACCTGGCCGTCGCCGTCGATGACCGCCTGGTCGGTGTGGGCGAGGATGACGTCCGGGCGCTCGTCCAGCGCTTCTATGCAGCGCGTCAGCAGGTCGCGGCCGTAGAGGTCGTCGTGCGAGGCCCACTTGAACAGCTCGCCGCGGGACTCGGCGAACACGTGGTTGTGGTTCGGGGTCGCGCCGATGTTGCGGGGCAGCCGGAGGTAGCGGATGCGGGAGTCCTGCCCGGCGTACTTGCGGCAGATCGCCTCGGTGCCGTCGGTCGAGGCGTTGTCGGAGACGACCAGTTCGAAGTCCTCGTAGGTCTGGCCGAGCAGGGCGTCGAACGACTCGGCCAGGTACTCCTCGCCGTTGTACACGGGCAGGCCGATGCTCAGCCTCGGTCGGTCGGTCATGAGGTCCTCACTTCGGGGATGGTTTCGCGGTGGTGCTCGCGCAGGGCGGAGCGCAGTTGCAGCCACCACACGGCCGAGCCGCTGATGGTCGCGGCGGCGACGCCCCAGGCCGAGCCGGCCGTACCGGCGAGGGCCGCTCCGCCGAGTCCGCCGCCGACGTAGCAGGCGGAGGCGAACAGCTGGCACTTCAGGCTGCGCCGGGCCGCGCCGAGCGCGCGCAGCCCGGCCGCGGCGCCGGTGCCGAGGCCCGCTCCCGCGACGCTGAGGGTGATCTGCACGAGGAGGTGCGAGGAGGAGTGCCAGACGTCGCCGAGCGCCAGCTCGCCGAGCCTGCCCGGCATCAGCAGCAGCGCGGAGCCCCAGAGCAGCGCTCCGGCGGCCTGTCCCCCGCCGAGGAAGAGGCAGAACCTGCCCAGTTGGTGCGGGGCCCGCCGCAGCACGCGGGCCGCCTCGGGGACGGTGACCAGTGAGAGCCCCATCAGCACGGCGAGGAACGGGCCCATCAGGAGTTCGGCGCCGCGCACCGCGCCCACCGAGCTCACGCCGACGATCGCGCCGAGGCCGTACGCCCGCAGCTGGCTCGCGCCGCTGAGGCTGACGTTCTCGACCAAGTAGCGGTAGCCGAGGTCGCGTTGTTCGCGCAGCCACCCGCGGGCCTGTGCCGTCCGGGGCCGGATGCCGGACTGGACGCAGCCGTATCCCGCCGCGACCGTGGCGGACGCGCCCCAGGCGAGCACGAAGGCGGCCACGCTGCCGACATGGGCCGCCACCACCATGGCGGGGACGAGCGCGACGCCCCACACGATGTCGTTGACGAAGGCCTTCCGCCCGTCACCGGCGGCGAAGAACGAGAACCGCCAGGCGTCCTGGAGCAGCAGCCCCGGCAACATGACGGCGAGGGCGACGAACGCGGGCCCGACCCGGCCGCCGAGACCGAGCCCGGCGGCCAGGCACACCACTCCGAGGGCCGTGCCGACGCAGAGCGCGGTACCCGTCGAGCGGGCCACCGCCCCGCGCCAGGCCGCCTCCGGCACTCCGCTGAAGCGCACCACGAGCGGGTCGGTGGCCAGGCCGCGGGAGACGTTGAGCACCACGCCGTAGGTGACCCAGGCGAGGCTGAACACGCCGAAGGCGGTGACCCCCAGCGAGCGGGCCACGTAGATGCCCACCGCGAAGTTGCTGATGCTGGAGGCCGCCTGGTCGGCCAGTCCCCAGGAGAGCCGGCCGACGAGGGCCCGCTTGGCGGACCGGGCCGGCTTCGTGGCCTTCTCCCCGTCGGTGGTCGTCGATGTCATGTCTTGATCAGTCCGGCCTCGTGCAGGGCGTCGGCCGCGGTGGCGACGCTGTCGAACGGGAGCCCGGACCGCTCGGCGACGTCCAGCAGACTGTGCTCGCCGTCGGAGAGGTTGAGCACCCAGAGCATGGCCATCTGCGCCTGCTTGGTGTCACTGCGGCCGCCGAGCGCGTCGTACAGCCCTCGTCGGCCCAACTGCGGTTCGCCGTAAGGGCTGAGGTTGAGGTACCGGCGGTTGCGGTCGAGAACGGTGAACGCCTCGCGGCAGACGGCGAGGGTGTCCGCCATCGCCTCCGGGGAGACGAAGTCCGGGTTGTCCGCCGAGGTGTGGTACTCGGGGTAGCCCGCGTACGGGGTCCGGCTGAGCGAGCCCACACCGAGGTTGAACCCGGGTGAGCAGTACTGCCGCTCGTCGTAGCCGTACGGCGTGAACTCGTTGATGTGGTGCGGCCGTTCGGACGCGGTAAGTACGTGCCGCAGCACGCGGTCGATCTCCGCGTCGCCGCGTCGGCTTTGTTTGTACGTCAGTTGACCCGAGTCGCCCGCGCAGGCCAGCACGAGCCCGTGCTTGACCCGGTCGATCCGGTCCGCGTTGCGGGCCAGCCAGGTGATCGCCCCGATGGTGCCGGGCGCGTAGATGAACCGGTAGGTGTAGTACGGCGTCTGCTCCGCCAGTGCGCGGGCCAGGAAGGTCGCGACCGCGATGCCGGCCAGGTTGTCGTTGGCCAGCGACGGGTGGCAGGTGTGGCAGGAGACGATGACCTCGTCGGCGACCTGTCCGGGGACCACGTGCTCGGCGTAGGTGAGGTGGCCGTCCGCGAGGGTCGAGTCGATCCGCACCTCGTAGTCGCCCTCGGGCAGCGCGTCCAGGGTCGCCTGGGCCAGGCAGAAACCCCACTCCGGCTTGTAGTAACTCGTGCGGTACGGCACCCAGTTGGGGTGCTCCGGCAGCGTGTGCAGGTGTGCGCGCAGCTCGGTGAGCGGCATGGTCCTCGACACCGGGACGCTGTAACCGAGCACGTGCAGGCTGGACTCGGCGAAGTCGACGACCCGCCGGCCCGTGCTGTCGGCGATGTACGCGTCCCGGATGTTCCACTCCTGTGGAACGGTCCAATCGAGCACCTGCGTCCCGGTCGGCACCTCGTGCACGGTCAGCGGGAGGTACTCGCCGACGATGTCCAGGGTGGCGCGCACCCCGTCGCCGGTGATGCTCCGGCAGAGCGGGTACAGCCGCTCCACCAGTGCGTGCATCTCCTCGCCCACAGCGGTCATCGGCGCCACCGCAGGGTGTCGTCGACGGTGCCGGCCTCGGAGGCCGCCTTGAGCACGGCGAGGCGGGTGAAGCGGCGGTCGAAGTCCTCCCGGGTCAGGTCGAACTTCCGGTAGGCGTCGGCGAGTTCGAGCGCGCCCTGCTTCACCGTCCACTCGCAGTCGAAGTCGGGGATGGCGGTGCGGAAGCGGGAGAAGTCCACCCGGTAGGAGCGCGGGTCGGCGCCGTTCTCCCCGGTGATCACGACCTTCGCGCCGGACACCGCCTCGGCGACCTGGTCGGCGATCTCGGCGACCGTGACGTTGTTGATCTCGCTGCCGATGTTGAACGCCCGGTCGTGCACCGCCTCACGCGGCGCGGTCAGCGCGGCCGTGAAGGCTCGGGCGATGTCGGCGGCGTGCACCAGCGGGCGCCAGGGGGTGCCGTCGGAGAGCACCAGCACCTCGCCGGACAGCAGCGCGTGGCCCACCAGGTTGTTCAGTACGATGTCGGCGCGCAGCCGGGGCGAGTAGCCGAAGGCGGTGGCGTTGCGCATGAACACCGGGGTGAAGTCGTCGTCGGCCAGCGCGTGCACGTCGTCCTCGACCCGCACCTTCGACTCCGCGTACGGCGTCACCGGGCGCAGCGGGGCGTCCTCCGTGACCAGGTCGTCGCCGCCCGAGGCGCCGTAGACGGAGCAGGTCGACGCGTACAGGAAGCGTCCAACTCCCGCGTCGCGGGCCAGCTTTGCCAGTCGTACGGACGCGTGGTGGTTGATGTCGTAGGTGAGTTCCGGCGCGAGCGATCCCAGCGGGTCGTTGGAGAGCGCGGCCAGGTGGATCACGGCGTCGAACCCGGCCACGTGCTCGGCGGTGACGTCGCGCAGGTCCACCCGCACGCCCGGCGGGTCGGCAGGCTGCGGGCCGAGGACGGAGTCGGCGAAGAGGCCGGAGTCGAGGCCGGCGACCTCGTGTCCGGCGGCGGTGAGGACGGGTGCCATCACGGTGCCCAGATATCCCTGGTGTCCGGTCAGTAGTACGCGCAAGGTGTTCAACCCCCCAGGTTGAGCGTGAGTTTGGTGACGGCGAACGCCTCGGCGTATCGCTCGTGGCATTCGATGCCGCGGATCCGGGCGAGGCCGAGGAAGGCCTCCCGGTCGTACCAGGGGCGGTGCTGCTGCGAGGGGTAGTGCTCCTGCAGCAGCCGCACCTTCTGTTCGGCGGTCTCCGGCGACAGCGGCTGGTACGCCGCCATGCGGCCGAGATCGCCGTCCCACTTGACGATCTCGTAGCCGAGCACGAGGTGGTCGCGGAACGCGGTGGGTATCAGCCGCGCCAGGCCGCGGTGGTCCTGGTGCGCGTCGTCCGTGCGCGGTGCCAGGACGAGGTCCGGGTCGGTCTGTCCGCGCAGTTCCTCGACCGCGGCCTTGGCCTCGTCCCAGTGCGTGGGCAGCCGGCCGTCCGGCAGCTTGTGCACGGTCAGCCGCAGGTCGGCGCCGGGGCAGAAGGCGGTGAGCGCGGCCTGCTCCTCCTGCTCGCGCTCGCTGCCGCCGCCGGAGAGCACCAGCGCGTCGACGCGGATGCCCGGCCGCGCCTGACAGAGCGTCAGCAGGGTGCCGCCGGCGCCGATGGCGATGTCGTCGCAGTGCGCGCCCACCGCCACGATCCGGTCGAGTCGACCGGCTCCGAGCCTGATCACGCACGCACCCCCGCGCTGTCCCGCTCCCACACGGCCCACGGGCGGTCGCCCCGGGTGTAGGCCTCGTCGAGCGCGGCGCGCTCCTTCACGGTGTCGGTCGGCTTCCAGAAGCCGCGGTGCTGGTGTGCCACCAGCCGCCCCCGCTTGGCCAGTTGGGCACATCCGTCGGCGACGAGGTCGCCGTTCTCCGGTATGTGGTCGAAGACCTCCTGGCGGAGCACGAAGTAGCCGCCGTTCTCCCACAGCGGCATGTCGCTCACCGCGGTGATACCGCCCACCAGACCGTCCTCGCCCAACTCCACGCAGTGGAAGGAGGATTGGGGCGGTACGACCATCATCGACGCGCCGGCGTCGCGCTGGGCGAACTTGTCGATCATCTCCGGCAGCGGGGCGTCGGTGAGCACGTCGGCGTAGTTGGCGAGGAACATCTCGTCGCCGTCCAGATGGTGCCGCACCCGGCGCAGCCGCTCCCCGATCGGTGACTCGATGCCGGTCTGCGCGAAGGTGATCGTCCAGTCGGCGATGTCGGTGGACAGCAGCTCGGTGCGCCCGCCCCGCAGGACGAAGTCGTTGGAGGCGGTCTCCTCGTAGTTGAGGAAGAACTCCTTGATGTGGTGGGCGCCGTAGCCGAGGCACAGGATGAACTCCGTGTGCCCGAAGTGCGCGTAGTAGCGCATGACGTGCCAGATCAGCGGTCGCGGTCCGACCATCGCCATCGGCTTGGGCACGTCGTCGGAGGTTCCGTTGCGCATGCGCATCCCGTAACCGCCGCAGAACAGGACGACCTTCATGCTGTGACCTCTTTCGACTGCGCCGCCTCGACGATGCTCAGTTCCGGGATGGGGAAGACCAGCCGGCCGCCCCACTCGTGGACGTAGGACAGCTGCTCGACCAGTTCGGCCCGCAGGTTCCAGGGGAGGACGAGGACGTAGTCCGGCTTGTCGGCTGCTATCTGCTCGGGCGGCAGGATCGGGATGCGGGTGCCCGGGGTGAACCTGCCGTGCTTGTACGGGTTGCGGTCGACCGTGTACGCGAGCAGGTCGGGCCGGATGCCGCAGTGGTTGAGCAGGGTGTTGCCCTTGCCCGGGGCGCCGTAGCCGACGACCGTCTCGCCGCGCTCGGCCGCCTCGACGAGGAACCGCAGGAGATCCCGGCGCACCTTGGCCACCCGGGCGGAGAACTCGGTGTACCCCGACAGCTCCTGCAGGCCGGCGGCCTTCTCCCGGGCCAGCACGTCGGCCACCCGCTGCGACGGCTCCCCCGCCACCTCGGCCGGCCGGGCCCACAGCCGGATGGACCCGCCGTGCGTGGGCAGCAACTCGACGTCCACGAGGGCGAGTCCGCCGCTCGCGAGGGCCCGGATCGCGGAGGCGACCGTGTAGTACTGGAAGTGCTCGTGGTAGATCGTGTCGTACTGGTTCTCCTCGATCAGGGTCAGCAGGTGCTGCACCTCGATGGAGACCCAGCCGTCGTCGGCGACCAGCGCGCGCAGCCCCTGGGTGAATCCGACGACGTCGGGGATGTGCGCGTACACGTTGTTGGCCACGACCAGGTCCGCCGGTCCGTGCTCGGCGCGGACGGCCGAGCCGGTGTCGGGGCTGAGGAAGTCCGTGCGCGTGGGCACCCCCGCCTCGCGCGCCGCGGCACCGACGTTCACCGAGGGCTCGATGCCCAGGCAGCGGATCCCCCGGTCCACCACGTGCCGCAGCAAGTAGCCGTCGTTGCTGGCGACTTCGACCACGAAGGCGTCGGCGCCGAGGTCCAGCCGCTGTACGGCGCCGTCGACGTACGTGCGCGCGTGCTCCACCCAGGAGGTCGAGAACGAGGAGAAGTACGCGTACTCCTTGAACGTCTCCTCCGGCGTGATCAGCGGCGGTATCTGCGCGAGCCAGCAGTCGGAGCAGACCCGCAGGTTCAGCGGGTACGTCTGCTCCGGCAGGTCCAGTTGGTCCGCGGCGAGAAAGCTCTCGCACGGTGGTGTCGCCCCCAGGTCGACGACGCTCGTCATCGCCTCCGAGCCGCAGAGTCGGCATCGTGTCATGTGCTGTCCCCATCCCCCCTGCTCGCGCGGGTGTCCCCGCCGCGAGCCAGTGCTGACCGACCCGCGATCGCGGTGCGGTACTCCTCCAGCAGGCGCTCCAGGCCGACGGCCGGGCTGAATCCCTGCTCGTAGCGGCGCCGGGCCGCCTGCCCCATCTCCCGGTTGCGGGCCGGCTCGGCCGCGATCCGGCGTATGCAGGACGCGAGCGAGTCGGCCTCGCCCGGCCGGTGCAGCAGCCCGGTGACGCCGTCCTCGACGAGTTCGACGAAGGCGCCGTGGCCCGCGGCGACGGTCGGCACCCCGGCCGCCATCGCCTCCACGACCACCAGGCCGAACGCCTCCAGCCACGTCGAGGGCGCCACCACGGCGACCGAGCGCGCGATGGCCTTCTGGCACTCCGCCGTGTCCAGCAGGCCGACGTAACGCACGTCGTCCCGGCCCGCGGCCCAGGCGGTCACCTCCGGCTCCAGCGGCCCGGTGCCGGCGATCACGAGCGGTACGCCGACACCGCCGCCCGCCGCGATCTCGTCCCACGCGGTCATGAGCAGCCGGACGCCCTTGGCCTCCGCGAGCCGGCCGAGATAGAGCACGTGCTCGCCGTCACCGGTTCGGCAACTGCCCGGATCCGGCACGAAGTTGTGCTTCACCGCCAGCCGCTCGGCCGGCATGCCGGACCGCACCAGGACGTCACGCTGCGCCGCGGAGATGCAGAGGAACCGCTCCACGCCGGACCACCAGCGCCGCCGGTTGACCGACAGGCTGACGGCGAGCGGCACCGTCGCGAGGCGGGAGTCGCGGTAGCAGCCGTGCCGGACGGCGGGCAGCGGTGTCGAGCCGACGCACTCGGTGCACGGCCGGCCGTCCCGCTGGAGCGTGCCGGGCGGGCAGACCTGGGTGTAGTTGTGCAGCGTGGCGACGGCGGGCACCCCGGCGTCGGCGCAGGCGGCGAGCACCGCGGGCGACAGGAGCGGGAAGACGTTGTGGACGTGCACCACGTCCGGCCGCTCGGCGCGCAGCTTGGCGGCGAGTTCCGTGCGCACCGCCGGGTTCCACGGCACGAGCAGCGGCACCGCGACCTTGCCGAGGAGGGAGCGGGCGCCGATGTCGTCGCTGCGCCGCTCGAACACCTCGACCCGGTGACCGGCCGAGCGCAGCAGGTCCACCTCCTGGTCGACGACCTTGTTCTCCCCGCTCGGCTGTGCGGAGCCGTAGCGGTTGTGCACCACGATGATGTGCATGCTCAGGTCACCTCCGATCTACGGGCCCAGCGCGGGACATGTCGTCGGGAGGCTTCGGGCAGCAGGAGGGGGGCGGCCTGGGCGGGGACCGCCAACAGCGAGGCGGCCAGGGCCAGATGGAGCAGATACGGCGAGGCGTCGCCGAGTCCGGCCTCGGTGTACGAGGCGATCGCGCAGTAGCTGATCAGGAAGATCGCGCAGGACCTCTCCAGCGACGGCGGCCGCAGCAGCGCGACGCCGCCCAGCACGGCGATGATCACCGCGACGAGGGTGACGCCGATCAGGCCCTGCTCGTTGTAGACGGCCAGCCAGCTGTTGTCGATCGGCAGCCCGCCGAACGACTTGTCGCCCAGGCCCACGCCGAACGCCTGCTGCGCGGCGGACCGGGGCTCGGCCAGCAGGGCGTTCCAGACCTTGGCCCGGCCGGTGAGACTGGAGAAGTTCTCCTGGCTCTGGCCGCGCAGGAACCAGGTCTGCAGCGCGGAGGCGAAGCCGACCGCGGCCACCACGGAGATCAGCACCGACCAGCTGAAGAAGCGGCGGGCCGCGGCGCTGGTGAGGACGAGCGAGCCGATCGCCAGCACCAGCCCGAGGAGCAGGCCGAGCGTGGCCGTCCGGGTGTGGGTCAGCGCGAGCAGCACCAGCGACGGCACGATGACCAGCACGGCGCTGGTCCGGTCGACGCGGCGGCCCACGACGAGCAGCGCGGTGAGGCCGATGATGACCGCCGCGTACTGCCCGATCTGCGGCGGGGTGAGCGGCCACAGGGCGCCGACGAGACGTCCGCCGTAGAGGCCGGGCAGAGCCTTGCCCGGTGCGACGACGAGGCCGACGGTCACGGAGCCGAGCACCGCGAAGTACGCCCGGATGTGGTACCGGACGAAGGTCAGGCCGCCGTCCCACCAGCGGGTGAGCAGCCACAGGGTGCCGATGAAGAGGGCCAGCCGGAAGCAGCGGAACAGCGCGCCGAGCCCGGACTCCAGGCTCGCGCTGGAGATCACGCTCGACACCAGCAGCAGGCTGAGCAGGAGCACGTAGGCGCTGGGCCGGATGCGCACCCGTTGGTTGGCCACGAGTGCCAGCGCGAACGCGGCGACCAGCGAGCCCATCGTGACCATCTGGATGAGGGAGCGGGGCAGCGGGACGATGGTCTTCGCCCCGGCGGAGCCGAGCGTGTTGAGGACCAGCAGCCCCCAGACGATCCCGACGGTCTTCGGGGTGCCGGCCGGGCGCGGTGCGGCGCCGGGCGGCGTCCCCGCCGTGGCCGCCGCGCGCGTCAGGTTCTCGGCCATCTCAACCACCGGCCTGAAGGTCGAGGGTGCTGCCCTTGTCCTGCAGGTAGGGCGCTGCCTGCCACTGCCCGAAGTCGAGCACCTTGCTCTGGTCCTCGGCGACGAACTTCCACGGCCCGACATAGACGTTGTCGTGCCAGCGGTTGTGCTGCTTCTCGGTGATGGCGTCGGCCACCTGCTCGCCCTTGTAGGGCGACCAGTCCGGATAGGTGCCGTAGTTGGACAGCACGGCCATGCGGTCGCACATCTCCGTGCACTTGACGACGGACTCGTCGAGCACGAAGCGGTTGTCGTGGATGTCCACCCGCTGGGTCTTCCACCGGCAGTCGGAGTAGAGCGGTGCCTTGGCGATGGCCGGCCGCACGCAGCTGGCGGTCTTCTTCACCAGCAGCGTGCAGTCGCCGGAGGAGGTGTTGGCGGGGCTGTTGCAGAACCGGTCGGCGTTCTCCCAGAGGGTGATCCCGGACCAGTTGTCCTCCAGCACGTTCCGGTAGATCTCGATCTTGTCGGTACGGGCCTTGACCCGGGGTTCGCCGCCGGACTCGGACAGGTAGACGGTCGCGTACGGGAAGTTGTCGCCGCCGTCGGCCGCCTTGCGGCCCTCGACCCAGTTGTTCCGCCGGATCGTGTTGTCCCGGATGACCGCGTTGTAGCTGGTCTCGTAGATCAGCGCGGCACCGTCATTGGCCTCGATCACGTTGTTCTCGATGCGGAAGTCGTTGTTGTTGGTGTCCGCCCACAGTCCGGCGCCGCGGTTGTCGTGCACCCAGTTCCCGCTGATCTCCGCGCCGTCGACCTCCCAGAACTTGATGCCTCCGGTGCAGCCGCAGCCCTCCTTGCGCCGCTCCCAGTCACCGGTGTTGTTGCCCGTGATCTCGTTGCCCTCGACCACCAGGCCGGTGAGACGGCCGTTGCCCTTGTACGCGTTCATGCCGTACTGGCCGTTGTCGCGCAGGCAGTCGGCGCGGACCTGCTGGCGGGCACCGGCCATCAGCCCGGCGCCGGAGTTGTTCTGGATCGTGGCGTCCTCGATCACCCATCCGTCGGCCGAGTCGTGGTTGACCACGCCCTCGTCCTGGGGCGCGACGAAACCCTGCACCGTCAGATAGCGGATGGTGACATCGGGGGCGTTGCCGGTGAACGCGTACTGGTTCTTCTTCCGGCCGTCGAGCACCGCGCCCGGCGCACCGAGGTAGCGGTCCCCCTTCTTGGGGATGACCTGGGCGTACCGGTCCGGGTCGAGCCTGTGCTTGCCGGGCCGGAGCCAGAACGTGGTGTTCGGAGGGCTGTTCTTGGTCTTCGCCGCCAGGTCGCCGACCACGGCGGGGTCGACGGTCACCGCGCCCGCCGGTGCCTTCGCCGGGCCGGCCGCGGGGTTGGCGCAGACCCGGGCCACGGTCCGGGCGGCGGACGTGGACGTCGACGGCGCGGCGGTCGGCTTCGTCGTGGCCGGGGCGCTCGACGTGCTGTCGCAGCCGGTCGCCGTCAGCAGGGCCAGCGCCAGCGGTGCCGCCGCCAGCGCCCAGGGTCGCCTCGTGATCCTCACGCGCCCCCCTGGCCGCGGAACCCGAGCACGGTGGTGAACCCGTCCGCGCCGTCGGCGAAACCGGAGCCGATCAGCGTGGTGGTGGGTTCCTTGCGCCCGAATCCGGCGGAGTACCAGCCCAGCGGCGGGTCGCTCTCGCCGCGATGCGCCTGCCAGGACAGCTGCGCGGGCAGGTCGAGCACCGCGGAACGCTCCTCACCGTCCCGGGTCCAGGTGAGCACGGCCCGGTGCCCGGCCAGGTCGGCGGCGATCGCCGGGCCGAGGTGGAATGCCAGCCGCACGTCCCGGCGCGGGCCGTGCTGGCCGCGGACCTCGTCGACGATCCTCAACTCCTGGCTCGCGGCGGCCAGTTCCACCCGGCGGCGGTGCACCGAGCCCTGGTAGCCGTCGTGCTCGGCGGCCCAACGGGCCACCCCCGCACCGGAGTTGTCCACGTCCAGGACGCGGGTGCGGGCGTGCCGGGTCCACAGGAACGGGCCGCCGGAGACGGACTGGTCAACGCCGTCCAGTTGCAGGGTGTTGTGCCCGAGGGTCGACCGGAAGTACTGCCGCCACGCGGGCTGCCCGTGGTAGCAGTACGTCCCCGGGTCGGCGAGCACGTCCACCCCGTCGTGCCGGACCTCCACGGACAGCGCGTCGGCGTGGGCGTGCGCGGCGATGGACAGGAAGCCGTGCGGACCGCCGTCGCAGCGGCACCAGATCTCCTCGGGACCGCGCAGGACGGTGAGCCCCGCGTCGGCGAAGTGGTCGGGCCTGGTCGCCGGGCGTGCGTCCGCGTCCTTCGCGTACGGCTTGATGAGCGCGGTCAGCAGCGGGGTGCGCACATCGGCGCCGGCCACCTTCGGCCACCAGTCGAGCCGGCCGAACACGGCGTCGCCGGTGGCGAGCAGCGAGGCCCAGCGGTCGGTGCCCGCGCCGTCCAGGACCAGGCCGAAGCCGTCGTCCGCATCTCCTTGGCGGGGCGGACGCAGCCGGTTGTCCACTACGGCCGCGAGCGCGTCGGTCATCCGCAGCAGCACCAGCCGGAGCGACTCGGGCACCGGCACACCGGCGGCGTCCGCCTCCGCCAGCGCGGCCAGGCCGAGTTCCAGCACGAGTCCGTGGTACTCGGTGGCCAGCTCGCGGTTGAGGCCGGAGTCGAAGGTGTTGGCGCGCAACTCCCGCTCCAGCGACCGCAGCGCGTCCGATCGCCAACGCCCCGACGAGGGGAACCAGTTGAAGGCGCAGGCCGCGGCGAACTGTCCGGCGGTCTCGGCGATGACGTGGTTGTTCGCCGAGGAACCCCGGCTGGGGAAGGCGGCCAGCCAGCGCTGGTGGTGCCAGATCTGGTTCAGCGCCACCGGGTTGCCCTCGAACAGCTCGGCCGCGCCCGGCCAGCCGTCGAGCAGCCGGCGGATCCACACCCAGGACAGCAGCCGGATGCCCAGCTCGATCCCGCTGATCCAATGCACGCCTTGCAGCGGCGGGTTGGCCGCCCACCACGACCGCAGATGGGCGGCGACGCGCTCGGCGTACCGCTCGTCGCCGGTGACCGCGTAGGCGGCGGCGAGCACGGTGAGGTACTGGTGCCTCGACGGCTCCCAGATCTGCTTGACGTCCCCGGCCACGTCCTCGTCGCGGTACGGCACGTCGAAGGCGTAGCCCGACGGGACCCGGCGCCCGGTCTTCGGGTCGTGGAACCAGTCCGGGTCGGTGAGGTCGTCGCGGACCACGCCGAAGAACTCGGCGTGCCCGCCCATCAGTCGGTCCGCCTCGGCGACCAGCCGTTTGACGGCGTCCGGCGCCACCTCGGCGACCGTGCCCGCGGGCAGGACGGCGGTGAAGCGGGCGCCGGAGACGCTCGGACAGTCCGGCCGCGCCGACCGCCAGCGCCGCCTGCGCACGGCGTCGCCCGCCCGGCCCGCGACCTCGCGCGGGCCCATCCGGGAGAGCCGGCGCAGGTACCAGCCCGCGCTCATGGTCATGGCGTCCTCGCCAAGGTCACCGGCGCGCCGGCGGCCAGACCGGTCCCCACGGCGAGGGTGGCCGCCGTGGTGGCGACCAGCGACTCCAGCGGCACCGGCATCGGCCCGCCGGTCCGAACTGCCTTGACGAACGCGGCCAGTTCGGCGTTCTGGCCCTTGTCCCGGGCCTTGGGCAGCCGCGAACTGACCCACTTCTTGGGGCCGTGGACCGAGGCACGGACGAAGTCGTCGAGCTTCAGCACCTTGCCGTCCCCGACCAGGTCCAGGGTCTCCTTGGGGAAGCCGGAGGCGCCGGTGGTGACGTAGCTGATGGTGGCGGTGGAGCCGTCCGGGTAGCGCAGGACGACCTGGAGGTCCTCGTTGCCGGGCGCGGCCGTCGCGTACACGGAGACCGGGTCGGCGTCGAGCAGCCAGCTCGCCGTGTCGATGAAGTGGCCGCCCTCACCGGCGAACCGCGAGCCCTCGGCGCCCTGTTGGAGGTACCAGCTGCCGTGCTGCAGCTTGCCCGCGTTGACGAGATAGCGCAGGCTCGCCGGGCCGGTCCGGGCGCCGAACCGCTCCTTGGCCTCCGTCAGCAGCGGTGCGAAGCGGCGGTTGAAGCCCACCTGGAGGCGGTCGTTGCCGGACTCCTCCACCGCCGCGAGCACTCCGGCGAGCTCGTCCTCGGTGAGGGCCAGGGGCTTCTCCACGAACACCGTCTTGCCGGCCAGCAGCGCCTGCCGGGTCAGTTCGGCGTGCGAGCTGTGCCGGGTGACGACGAACACCGCGTCGACGGACTTGTCGCCGAGGACGGCGTCGAGGTCGGTGGTCGCCTTGGCGAAGCCGAACTTCCGCTGCGCGTTGGCCCCGGAGAGCGCGGTCGTGGTGACCACGGTCGACAGCTCGACGCCCTCGCGCCGGGCCAGGTGCGGCAGCAGCATCGACGTCGCGTAGTTGCCGGCACCGACGAACGCGAGCCGCACCGGGCTCTTCGCGGACCGGGCCGGGGTGGACACCTTGGCGGCGGGCGGCACCGCGGGCACGGCCACCGACGGGGCCTCCGCCTCCTCCGTCTGCTCGGGATACCGGAACAGCACGGCCACGGCCTTCAACTCGCCGTCCTTCAGGCGCTGATACGTCTCCACGGCGTCGTCGAAGTCGGCAATGTGGGAGACCAGGGGCTCCACGTCGACGCGGCCCCGGGCGACGAGGTCGAGGAAACAGGCCAGGTTGCGACGCTCGGTCCAGCGCACGTAGCCGATCGGGTAGTCCCGGCCCTCCAGCTCGTACGACGGGTCGTAGCGCCCGGGGCCGTACGAGCGCGAGAAGCGGACGTCGAGCTCCTTCTCGTAGTACGCGTTCCAGGGCAGGTCGAGGCGGCACTTGCCGATGTCGACGACCCGGCCGCGGTCCCGCGCGAGCCGGGCGGCCAGCTCGACGGGCTGGTTGCTGCCGCCGCCGGCGGCCAGGAACACCTGGTCCACGCCGTGACCGTCGGTGAGTTCGGCGACGGCCGCCTCCACAGCCGGGGACGCGGGGTCGCCGCAGGCCATGGCGCCCAGGCGCTCGGCGAGTTCGCAGCGCGACGGGTCGGGGTCGGCGCCGACCACGCGGACCCCGGCGGCGGTGAGCAGCTGCACCACCAGCTGCCCGATCAGCCCGAGGCCGATGACCAGTGCCACCTCGCCGAGCTGCGGCTCTCCCTGGCGGACGCCCTGCATCGCGATCGAGCCGACGGTGCCGAAGGCCGCGTGCTGCGGGGCGAGACCGTCGGGGACCGGGGCGTAGAGGTTCTTCGGCACCCAGTTCAACTCGGCGTGCAGCGCGTGCTCGTTGCCGGCACAGGCCACGAGGTCGCCGACCTTCACGTCGTCGATCCCGGCGCCGACCTGCTCGACGACCCCGCACAGCGAGTAGCCCAGCGGGGTGTAGGAGTCCAGCTTGCCCATCACCTTGCGGTAGGTGGCGGGCACCCCGTTGGTGGCCACGCTCTGCATGACCTTGGCCACCTGGTCCGGCCTGGAGCGGGCCTTGCCCAGCATCGACATGCCGGCCTCGGAGACCTTCATGAGCTCGGTGCCGGTGGATATCAGCGAGTAGGCGCTGCGCACCAGCACCCCGCCCGGCTTGCATCCCGGTACCGGAACGTCGAGCACCGCCAGCTCGCCGCTCTTGTAGTTCTGTACAACCTGCTTCACCAGAACTCCTGTTTTCTAAGCCGTCGTCCGAGCGCTCTGGGCGGAGCCAGAGGTCGCGTCGCGATACCAGTACTCGAGGGTCAGTACGTGCCAGAGGTGTTTGGAGTAATCCGCCTGTCCGGCGGCGTCCTCGGCGACCATGCGGGCCAGCGCCTCGCGGCGCAGGAGCCCGGAGTTGACGAGCAGGCCGTCGTTGACCACCTCGCGCACCAGCGGTGCCAGGTCGCGGCTCATCCAGGCGCGCAGCGGGGCGCTGAACAGGCCCTTGGGCCGGTACACGATCTCCCGGGGCAGGATCGAGGTGGCCGCCTCCTTGAGAGCGGCCTTGCCCTGCCGTCCGACGATCTTGCGGTCGCCGGGCACCGCGAACGCCGCCCTGACCACCTCCACGTCCACGTACGGCACCCGCACCTCGGTCGACGCGGCCATGCTGGAGCGGTCTGTGTAGGCGAGGTTGAGGCCCGGCAGGAACATCCGGGCATCGGTCAGGCACATGCGGTTGACGAAGTCGTCGAGGTCGTTGTCCTGGTAGACGTCGGCGTGTTCGGTCAGCACGTCGTCGACCGTCCCGGCCAGGTCGGGATCGATCAGGGCGAGCAGCTCCGGCCTGTCGTACATGGTGTAGCTGCGCCGGAACGCGGTCTCCTCGGGCAGATCGGCGAAGGAGAGGAACCGCTTCGCGAACCGCACCGACCGGTAACCGCGGGTGGCCGAGGCGACCGGCAGCCGGTCCACGACCCCGGACACCCCGCGGCGCAGGGGCCGCGGGACGCGCTGGTAGCGCAGCGCCAGCAGGTTGGCGAAGTGCTTGCGGTACCCCGCGAACAGCTCGTCGGCGCCCATCCCCGAGAGCATCACCTTGACCCCGGCCTCCCGGGCGGCCATGCAGATCAGGTAGGTGTTGATCGCGGCGGGGTCGCCGATCGGCTCGTCCAGGCTGTACGTCATCTGCGGCAGCAGGTCGAGCACGTTCGGGGCGATCTCGATCTCGTGCAGGTCGACGCCGAACTGCTCGGCGACCTGCCGGGCGTAGCGCAGGTCGTCCGGCATCGCCTCGAACTTGGCGTCCTCGGCGCGGAAGCCGATCGTGTAGGCGGAGATCCCCGGCTGGTGACGGGCCGCCAGCGCGGTCAGATAGCTGGAGTCGAGGCCGCCGGAGAGGAAGGTCGCCACGGGGACGTCGGAGAGCAGGTGGCGCCGGGTCGACTCCTCGACGACGGCGTCGAGGTCGGGCAGCTCACCGGCGCGGGCCCGCTCCTGGCCCTCGGCGGCCACGTCCTTCAGGTTCCAGAAACTGCCGCGCTCCACCCGGCCGTCGGGCCGGCACCTGAGCCAGCTCCCCGGCGGCAGCTTCTCCGCCTCGCGGAACGCGCAGCGCGAGTCCGGCACCCAGTAGTAGAGGAGGGAGGCCACCAGTGCCGCGTGGTCCACCTCCAGCGTCCCGCCGGTCGCGGCGGCGAGCGCCTTGAGCTCGGAGGCGAACATCAGGCCCTGGCCGCGCCGGAGCAGGAACAGCGGCTTGATGCCCAACTGGTCGCGGGCGAGCACCAGTTCACCGGTGCGCTCGTCGAAGACGCCGAACGCGAACATGCCGCGCAGCCGGGGCAGGCAGTCCGTGCCCCAGCGCCGCCAGGCCTCCAGGAGCACCTCGGTGTCGGAGGTGCCGCGGAAGCGCACCCCGGTGGCCGCCAACTCGGCCCGGAGTTCGGGCGCGTTGTACAGCTCGCCGTTGTACGTCAGGGCGAGGCCGTCCGAGACCATCGGCTGGGCGCCGGTCTCGGACAGGTCGATGATGGACAACCGGCGGTGCCCGAGCTGCACTTCGCCCTCACCCAGGGGGTGGCCGTAGCGGCCCGCGCCGTCCGGGCCGCGGTGGGCGAGGGTGTCGGTGAGCCGGTCGGTGACGGCCTTTCCGTCCGGCCATCGGTATGTGCCCGCGATGCCACACACGTCTACCGCACCTCCTGGTCGTTGTCCGGGACCCGTGCGGCCCGTATCGGCTGGCGTTCCGTGAGTCGCCGGCCGGCCGCGTTCTGCCAGGTCGGCCGCTCGCTCCGGCCGCGCAGCGCGTTGGCCAGCCCGTCCCACAGCGTGCCGTCGGTGCGGTCGCGGGGATCGGGGTCGATCAGAACCACACCGATCACCGGGATGCGCTGGTCCGCGAGCTGCCGGGCCACGGTGTGCAGCCATGCGGCGCTGCCGTGCCCGGCCCGCACGACGAGCACGGTCCGGGAGCCGAGGTGCTGGAGGTCGGTCCACGCCGTGCCGGGTGCCACCGAGCCGACGCCGATCCGCTGGTCCTGGGGGGACACGGTCGCCGCGTGTTCGCCGCCGACCACGGTGGGGTCCCCCGGTTTCGGGCGGCGGCCCGAGAGCTGCGTGCCGGGGAGACCGTCGACGACGGTCACCGGGCCGTCCTCCCCCAGTGCCCGGGCGAGGCCGAGGGCGATCGCGCTCGTGCCGCGCGCGCAGCCCAGTTCGAGCAGCGACAGCGGTTCCGCCGAGCCGCGCGCGGTGCGGGCCAGGGTCGTGGTGAGCCGTTCGCGTGCCACCCGGGTCCGCCGGCGCTGCCACAACCTGCCGGAACGGCGGGGCAGTTCGGCGATGACCGAGGCGCCGAGGTTCGCCGCGATGTCCCGGCGCAGCACGGGGCGGTCCGCCACGACCACGCCGACCGCGGCCAGCGCGAGCCCGAGGAAGAGCCCGAGGACGAGTCCGATCACGGCGTCGGTGACGGCGGTCTTGCGCAGGGAGTGCCGCACCGCGCGCGGTGCGTCCACGATCTGGGTACCGGCGACGAGCTGGGGCGCGCCGACGCGTGCCTCCTCGGCGCGCTGGCCGAAGTCGGAGATCTGCGAGGTGAGTTCGGCCCGCCGGGCGAAGAGCGATTCGAGGTTCGCCGAGTCCTTCGGGTCGGTGTCGGGCGTCCGGCCGGCGATCGTCTTGTTGACGTCGGCGAGCTCCGCCTGTATCCGGGCCTGCTGGTCGAGCAGGCCCTGGGCGTTGGCGTCGGCGATGGCCTGGATGCGCTGGGCGTGGTCCGCGACGAACGCCTCGGCCAGTGCCTTGGCCCGGGCCACCGCCTCCGCGTCGGTCTTGCCCGTCACATCGATCTCCAGGACGTTGTTGGTGAGTCCTGAGCCCCGGTAGTCCTTCATGAAGTCCTCGGGTTTCTCCGGGGACTTGAGAATCTTCAGGGCCGCACCGGCGATCCGCGAGGTCGCCAGCAGCTGGGCGTCGGTGCGGATCAGTGTTCCGGTGTCGTTCGGCTGGTCCTCCTGATGCGCGACCAGCACCTTGGTCACCGCGGCCGGTGCCGGCGGCAGCAGGACCGCCACGGCCGCGCCGATCAGCAGTCCGAGCAGGGCCATCGCGGACCAGAGCCGGCGGCGTCTGCGCACCGCGACCACCAGCGCCTGTACGTCGAGGAGCGGAGTGGTCGCCGACGACTCCGAAGTAGTGCTCGTCATCACGCCGGGCCTCCCGTCGTGTGGCCGTGCACCGCGAACGTCAACGTGGCCTCGTCCGCCGGACGGCCGGCGGTCCGCGCCGGACGGGTGGTGCGTACCGCGCCGGCGACGACGACGCCGACGACCTCGTGGCCGCCGTCCGCGCACGCCTCGGCGATGTCCGCGAGTTCCTCCGCGGTCCGGCTGCCCGCGCCGACGACGACCAGGGCACCGGACTCCGTGTCGCGGTCGCGATCCGGCACGACCGGCCGCTCCACCGACACCTCCACCACCCGCAGCAGCGGATCGCCCGTGCTCTCGGCGGCGAGCTGCCCGGCGGCCCGGCGGGCGACCTCGTCGTCTTCCGGTACCACGACCAACAGCCGCCGGGGTGCGGGCAGTTGGTCTCTCAGGCGAGCGCACACCCGCCGGTAGCGGATCCGTCTGTCCGACTCGTCGCCGGACCGCTGCGGGATCGGTACGTCCCACCGGGTGTCGACGCCGAGCAGCCGACGGATCCGGGACCTCGGGCCACGGCTCTCCGGCTCGTGCCCGCTCCGTTCACCGGGCACGTCGACGGTGCCGAGGAACGGCGAGCCCAGCGCCGCGGCGATCTCCGCCTCGGTGCGCGGCCGGCGGCTCACCCGTACCGCGGCGAGATGGCCGATGACCGCGAGCAGGAAGAACAACAGCGCCCCGCCGACGGTCAGTTGCGTTCTCGTCGGCGCCGACGCGCCGGTCGGCCGAGGCGCCGGCCCCATGACGACCATGTTGGCCTTGCCGGTGGCCGACGGGTCGGCCTCTTCGAGCTTCTTCATGGCGTCCTGCAGCGCGGTGCGCAGCCCCTCCAGCTCGGTGCGGGCCTGCACGCTCTCCACGGTCTGCCCCGGATCGGCCGCAGCGGCCAGGTCGGTGATGCGGCGGTTGGTGTCCGCCACCTGCTTGCGCAGCGCCTCGGTCTCCGTGGCCGCCGCCGGGTCGATGCTGCCGCCCGCGATGCGCACGGCGAAGGTGACGAACTGCTGGGCCATCTGGTCGGAGAGCCGCTGCGCGCGCTCCGGAGTGTCGGCCGTGCCGGAGATCTTGATGATGTTCCCGTCGTCGGCCTTGGCGCTCACCTTGTCCTGCAGGTCGGCGCCGCTGACGCCCTTCCAGCCGAGCGTGGCGGCCGCGCGGTCGGCCACCTCGGAACTGGTCGCGATGTCCACCTGGGTCAGCAGTTCGCGCTGGTCCCACTGGCCCGGCAGCAGGACCGATGCCGCCGCCGTGTATCGCGGCGGCATCAGCACCACCGAGGTGCCGTAGCCGACGAGCGCACCCACAACGGCGAGTAGCGCGAGAAGCCGCCACCGCCGACGGAGAATCCGTCCGATCGTGACCAGACGGATCGTGTCCTCATTCAATGGTGCGGCCTCTTCCCCGTACGGACCGGCCCGCCCGCCGACACCGGGGACTGGTCCCGGCATGCGGCGGTGTAGGCGGCGAGCAGCGACGCTTGCGAGTTCTGCCAGGACAGCGGGCCACTGATCCGCTCCTGGCCGGTCTTGCCCATCCGGGCCCGCTTGTCCGGATCGTCGAGGAGCAGCGCGATGAGCTTGGCGAACTGGGCCTCGTCGTCGTCGGGCGCGTAGACGGCGGCGTCACCGGCGGAGACGCGCGCCTCCTTGAGGTCGAACGAGACGATCGGCCGTCCCATCGCCATGTACTCCAGGACCTTGTTCATGGTCGACACGTCGTTGAGCGGATTGCACGGGTCGGGCGAAAGGCACACGTCCGCGGTGCACAGGTAGCGCACCAGGTCGGCGTCCGGGATGCGCCCGGTGAACCGCACCTGGTCGGAGAGACCGAGCTGCCGGGACAGTTCGACCATCGCGTCGAAGGCGTCGCCGCCGCCGACGAAGACGGCGTGCCAGTCGGTCCGCCCGAGCTCGTCGCGCAGTTTCGCGAGGGCCCGCAAGGCGTAGTCGACGCCGTCCTGAGGGCCCATGACGCCGAGGTAGCACAGCAGGTGGGGCTTGCCGCGCTTCAACTCCGGCTCCGGCGGCACCGGTTGGAACCGGTCGGTCGCGGGCGCGCTGCGCACCACGAAGACGTCCTCCGGCCGCTTGCCGCCACGGCTCAGCGCGACGTCCTTGTAGCTCTCGTTCGTGGCGAGCACGATGTCCGCGGCCCGGTAGGTCCGCCGCTCCAGCGCGCACACCGCGCGGTAGAGCAGGTCCTCACCCCGGTCGAACCGGGAGAGGTACAACTCCGGTACCAGGTCGTGCTGGTCGAAGACGAACCGCGCGCCGCGCCGCTTCAGCCACAGTGCGGGCAGGAACAGCAGGTCGGGCGGGTTGCAGGCGTGGACCACGTCGACCGGGCCGACCTTGCGGGCCAGCCGGAGCGTGTGCCACAGCGCCGATCCGTACTCGCGCAGATAGCCGGCCGGTCCGCCGGTGGCCGCGCGCAACGGGTAGCGGTGGATCCGCACCCCGTCGATCACGGCCTCCGGTTCCGTGTCCCGCTTCTCCCCCTGGGGGCAGATGACGTGCACGTCCCAGCCCGCGTCGCGCAGGGTGGTGCACTCCTGCCACACCCGCCGGTCGAAGGGGACCGACAGGTTCTCCACCAGGATCAGCGCGCGACGCTTCGTGCCGTCGCCACCGGTCTCGTTACCAAGCAAGGCCTATGTACCCCGGTTCGGTCCGGCGCGCGTCGGCGTCGGGAAGGCGGATGAGGTCGATGATCGCCGGGTCGCCCGTGTGGGGCAGCGCCGACAGTACGGTCGCGTCCTTGGTGCCCACCAGGCACACCTCGGCGTGCTCCAGCACCTCGTCGACGGAGTCGGCGAGCAGTTGCGCGAGATGCGGCAGCCGGCTCTCGATGTACTCGCGGTTCGCGCCGAGCAGCCGGGAGAGGCTCACGTTCGCGTCGTAGATCTTGAGGTCGTAGCCCTTGCCGAAGAGCCGTTCCGCGAGTTCGACGAGCGGGCTCTCGCGGAGGTCGTCGGTGCCGGGCTTGAAGGAGAGTCCGAACAGGCCCACCTTGCGCTTGCCGCTGCGCTCGACCAGGTCCACCGCCCGTTGGAGATGGTCGGAGTTGGAGGCCAGCACGTGGGAGAGGATGGGCACCGAGACGTCGGCCCGCTGAGCGGCGAAGACCAGGCTGCGCAGGTCCTTGGGCAGGCAGGAGCCGCCGAAGGCGAAGCCGGGCCGCAGGTAGGCGGGGCTGATGTTCAGCTTGCGGTCGGCAAGAAAGACGTCCATCACCTGGTGCGAGTCGACCCCGAGCGCCTGGCACACCGAGCCCAGCTCGTTCGCGAAGCCGATCTTGAGGCCGTGGAACGCGTTGTCCGCGTACTTGATGGCCTCGGCGGTCGGGATCGGCACCCGGAACACCTCACCGGGCAGGCCCTCGTAGAGCGCCGCGACCGCGTCGCCGCTGGCCGGGTCGAGTTCGCCGATGACGGTCTTCGGCGGGTCGAAGAAGTCCTTCACGCTGGTGCCCTCGCGCAGGAACTCCGGGTTGACCGCGACGCCGAAGTCGACCCCGGCCGTGCCGCCGACGTTCTTCTCCAGGATCGGCACCAGCAGGTTCAGGCAGGTGCCCGGGAGCATGGTGCTGCGGAACACGACGGTCTGCCGTCCGCCCCGCTCGGCGAGCGCGGCGCCGATCTCCTCGGTGACCCGCTCCAAGTAGGTCGTGCACAGGCTGCCGTTGGGCTCCGACGGGGTGCCCACGCAGATCAGCGACACCTCGCTGTTCGCGATCGCCTCGCGGACGTCGCGGGTGGCGCGCAGCGCGCCGGTCCGCACGACCTCGGCGATGAGCTCGCCGATCCGCTCCTCGACCACCGGGGCCTTGCCGTCGTTGACCAGGTCGACCTTCACCTGGTTGACGTCGACCCCGATGACCTCGTGCCCCATGCTGGCCAGGCACGCGGCCGACACACAGCCCACGTAGCCGAGCCCGAAAACGCTGACTCTCATGCCCCGTCTCTCCCCCCAGTCAGGCCCTTGCGGCCTGCGGTCCGCGCGTCGGTCGGTCGACCCCCGCGCATCAGTAGGCCCCCTGGCCGTGGATCACGGCACGCAGCGTCTTCCACAAGATCACCGTGTCCAGGGCGAGCGACCAGTCCTCCACGTAGCGCAGGTCGAGGCGGACCGCCTCCTCCCACGGCAGGTCGCTGCGTCCGCTGATCTGCCACAGGCCGGTGAGCCCGGGCTTGACCAGCAGCCGGCGCCGGATGTCCGGGCCGTAGGCGGCGGACTCCTCCGGCAGCGGGGGCCGCGGTCCGACGAGCGACATCGATCCGGTGAGCACGTTGAAGAGCTGCGGGAGCTCGTCGAGCGAGTACCGGCGCAGCACCGCTCCCACCCGGGTCACCCGCGGATCCCGGCGGAGCTTGAACAGCAGGCCCGCGCCGTCGTTCCGGTCGGCCAGGGTCGCCCGTGCCCCGTGGGCACCGGTGACCATGGTGCGGAACTTGATGATGGTGAACTCGCGGCCGTCCTTGCCGACCCGGCGCTGGCGGTAGAGGATCCCGCCGCGGCTGTCCATCGCCACGAACAGCCCGACGAGGATCATCAGCGGCGCGAGCACCACCAGCAGAATCGTTGCGCCTAGCCGGTCGACGACCCCCTTGATCGCCCGGCGGCCCCCGCTGAAGGTCGGCATGCTGACCCGCAGCAGCGGGATCCCGAGCACCGCGTCGACGTGCAGGCGCGGGCCGGCCACCTCCATCAGGACGGGGGCCACGATCATCTCGGCGTCGCTGCCCTCGAGGTTCCAGGCCAGCCGCTGCAACCGGTCCGGTGACCAGTGCGGGTCCGGGGTGACCGCGACGACACGGTAGCCGTCGTGGCGGACGTGCTTGGCGACGTCCTCCAGCATGCCGATGACCGGCACGCCGTCCAACTGGTCGCCGTCGAGGCCGCCTTGCTCGCCGTCGACCCCGCGGCCGTCCGTCGTGCACACCGCCTCCACCCGCCAGCCGAGGTGCGGGAACTTGCGGGTGCGGTTGATCAGGTCGCGCACGGTGGCCGGGCTCCCGGCGGCGAGCACCGGTCTCAGGCACCGCCCTTCGTTGCGCTGCTTGTGCAGCCAGAGGCGGAGCAGATACCGCTCGGTCATCGTGACGAGCGCGATCGCCGGGATCGCGACGAAGATCCAGAGCTTGATGTTGCGCGAGGTCAGAGCGATCCCGCCGAGCGCCAGCACGACCGTCGCCGTGAACAGTGAACGCCCCAACCGGCGGAATTCCTCGGCCCCTTGGCCGAGTACGGCCGGGGACCACGAGCGGCTCACCGCGAGCGCCCCCAGCACCAGCAACTGGGTGCCGAAGGCGAGGATCCCCCATTTCTCATGCCAGTTGGCCGCGTCCCGGGCCCCGAAGAAGTCACCGATCGACCCCACCACGAAGGCGGTGGCCACGGTGTCGCTGAAGATCACGGTACGTCTGTACCGCTGCTCCCATTCGATCGCGGGCTGTCCGATCGCCCCGTCCGCCAGACGCCCACGCGCCGACGGAAAAGGGCCGACTATTCCCCCCTGCCGCACAGAACCCCCCAAGGTCCCCAGCGTTCGGCGTCGCCGCCGCACACTGTTTCGCCCCCTGCGGAGGGTCCCCGCCCCCCGCACTGTGCCTCCCTCTCGAGAGGCCCCGCGCTGTTCCCCGTCCCGAACGCCACCGCCCCCGGCGTATGGCGTCCCGGTTGTCCCAGAGCTCCGTGCGCAACCCCCTGGCGGCAACGGACTCGCAGGTCCTGCCAGGCGCCTGATGTGCGCGCAAACCCCTCGATACCTCGGATGCTCCCCGCGCTCCGAGCCCCCCTATGGCTCCAAAGAACCGATCACCCCCACGTCCGGCGCGGGAGACGCGGCTACTGGCCGTCTGCATCGCCGGACCCATAGATCATCATTTGTCGCCTGGTGTCCCACCATGCGAAAGCACGGTCAATCTAGACCATCTGGGGGCGCCTGAAGAGAGGTCTGTGTGGACTTTGTGCTCAAGATTTGAAGGTCGGCCCCTAGATCGGTGATCTCCCGCGGGTGCCTTGATGACGGAAAACGTGCGGTGCGCTCTGTGGCGGCGGGAGTCCTCCGAGCCGACGGCACCGGCGGTCCGGGGTGTTCCGGCACCGAGCCACGGCACCCGGGAAACGGTCTTCACCGTTCCGTTCTCGCAGGCAGACGCCGAGGACGGCCTCGACCGGGCCGTCCCCGCCGCCCCCGAGATCGTCCGCGCCGACCGGCAACGCCCCCGAATCCCACGCGAACCGGCCCCCGCCGTGCCGGGTGCTCAACCGGCCAACCCGCGTGCCCAGGTGGCGAAATCCACGCGAGCCGCCCGACCCCGTTTCGGGAGGCAGGTTTTACGCGCGGAGGTGCCGCGAGGGCCGATCGGATCGCACACGCGAACGCCGCGGCGGATCCGATGACCGGTCGCCGGCCGTCGCCGGTACGGGAGCGCGACCCGGCGGAAGCGGGGCCGGTCGGAAAGCGGTACTCCCCACCGCGGAGGGGTGCCGCTCTCGGGCGGTGCGGCCAGGGTGGGTTCACCTCCCGGGTTCCGCGCGCGCTCGCTGAGATCGCGCAGCCCGCCGCGGTGACCGCACGTGCCCGCGGCGGGTCCGGCAGGGCGGGGACGCCCGCGCGTTACGCGGCGGCCGGGTCCGGGTAGTCCGGCGGGGTCGCCCAGCCCAGCAGGATTCCGGCGACGGCCGCGAGCGGGCGGTTCCGGATCTTCACCGCGAGGGTCTCCAGGAGCCGGAACAGGGTGTAGTAGGCGCCTGTCAGGACCGCGGTGACCACGCTGGCCACCGCCGTCGAGTCGAAGGTGACACCGATACGGACCAGCAGGGTCAGTACGAGTCCGGCGACGATCGGCACGACCGTACGCATGAAGCTGACAAAGAGGTTCACCGGGAGAGTCCTTTCCGTGCCTCGTGGTTCCGGGTGCCGTGCTGTCTTCAAGGGGCGGTGTCGAGGTGGACGACGACCTTGCCCACGGCCGCCTCGATGGCCGCGGTGATGGACGAGACCAGGGCGGCGGGGTCGATGGTCCTGTCGAACTTCGCGATGGCGGCGGCGAGTTGGGTGATGACCGCGCTCTGCGCCGCCTCGGTCGCCTGGACGGCCCGCAGGCGGAGGTTGGTGTCCTTGATGTAGGACTGCAGTTCCCAGTAGGGGTTGGTCTTCGCGTCGGGGGCGTCGGCCGGGGCGGCGATCAGGCCGTCCATGGTGAGGACCGCCTTCGCGGAAGCGGTGGCGATCTTGGCGATGTCGGCGGCGGTGAGCGGCATGTCGGTCTCCGTTCCGGCGGCCCACGTACGCAACGCGGACTCGCTCAGGTAGCAGATGGATCGGTCGAGCGGGGTCGAGGTGAACTGCCAGAACAGCGGCGTACGGCCGGCCGGTGCGGGCCGCGCGCGTGCCTCCGCCTGTGCGTAGCTCGCGGCACCGGACCAGGGGTACGCCGGGTACCACAGCGGTGCGTCGGCGGGAGCGTGGCCGGCGGTCAGATCGCTGCCCGAGGTGTAGACGCCGACGCGCTGGCCGGGGAACGCGGCCTGGACCGCCGCGATCCACGCCTTGGCGTAGGACAGGATCCCGGCCGCGGAGACGCCCGCGTAGTTGGCTCCGTCCGACCGGCGTTCCAGGTCGAGCCAGTGCACGAAGCCGGGCCTGGCGTGGGGTTTCACGGCGGCCACGTAGTTGGCCGCCTCGGTGGTGGCGCTCTGGTTCGGCCAGCCGAAGTGGTAGGCGCCGGGGACGAGTCCGGCGGCGATGACGGCGGTGATGTGCTGGGCGAAGCGGGTGTCGTGGGTGTGCTCGCCCTCGCTGGCCTTGGCGAAGGCGAAGACGACGCCTTCGGCCTTGCGGGCGGTCCAGTTCTGGGCCGGCTGGTAGACGGAGACGTCGACGCCACGGCATGTGGCCATGTCGGCATGCCCCTTTCGGGTCGTCGTACGGTGTGAGTGGTGGCCGGGTCCGGTCGGCCCTGGTGCCGGAACCGGTCGGCCTTCGCCCGATGGCCGAAGGCCGACCGTCCGGTCCGGCGGCGGTCCGCCGTCGCGCCCGGCACCCGTCGGTTCGTCACGGGCTTCTACGGTCGTGAGCTCTCGCTCGTCGTGGGAACCATGGCAGGCACCCCGTGACCGGGACGTCACCGCCGTATCAACACCACGCCGTCGGGCCGGGCCCGGTCATTCCGGGCGGTCGTGCCGCTCGGGTGTCGCGGCCGAGGGCGACGGGGTCCGCGCGGCGCCTCGGGCACGGTGCGGGATCATGCCGGCGAGGCGTGCCGAGGGTTCGATGCCCAGCTCGGCGCGGAGCAGCCGCCGGAACGCCTCGTAGTGCCGGATCGCCTCCACGACGTTGCTCTCGGCCAGATGCACGGTCACCACCGCGCAGTGGGCGCTCTCGCGGAGGGGCTCGATCGCGACGCAGGTGAGGGCGGCCTCCAGCGCGAGTGCGTAGCAGCCGCGCCGGGTGTGCCGGGCGCTCAGCGATTCGAGTGCGTGCAGGCGGAGTTGGCGCAGCCGCTCGCGCTCGGAGCAGATCCACTCCTCGTCCCATCCGGGGAGCAGTTCGCCTCGCGCCAGCAGGCCGGGCGGAGGCAGCGGGTCGCCCGGATCGTGCGCGGAGCAGGTCAGGCTCAAGGCGGCCCGGGTGAAGTCGTCGACGTCGACGGAGACGCCGTCCGCGAGGTACAGGGTGTCGCCGTCGCTGCCGACCGCGGGGTACGGCACCCGGCGCAGCCGCCAGAGCGTCGTACGGAGGCTGCCCTGCGCGTGCTCCTCGGTGACGTCGGGCCACAGGGTCCCGGCGACCACCGACCGGGGCGCGCGCTTGTGCAGTCCGAGATAGGCCAGCAGCCGCTGCTCGTTGGCCGGGACGGCGATGCCGCCCTCGGTGCCCTCCAGCCTGAAGGCGCCGAACAGACGCAGTCCGGCGAGCCCCGGGGGCTGTTCCGTCGTGTCTTCGTGTCTTCGTGGTTCCGCCGTCAGTTCGTTCCAGGCCATCGCCGTCCCCGTCTCCCCGTGTGGCGACCGCCGGTTGAGCGGTCCCGTGTGCTCAGGCCGCCGTTGGCGCGGGTCTGAGAGGACCAGCGTGGCGAGGCGGGACAGGGTCTGTCATATGCCGTTCCGCTCATCGGACCCGGACCTGGGCGACCGCCCGTGGGGTCACGGGCCCGGCGGCACGTTGGGGTACGGGAGGGTGAGGAGGTCGCCGGGAGAGAGGCCGAGGTCGTAGAAGAGTTCACGGTGGATGACCCAGGCGATGGTGTTCCGCGTGGTCCGGTCGAGGAGCGGGATCCGGTCGACCGCCGTGAGCATCGCGGCGTACAGCTGCGCGGTGCTCACCTGGGTGTCGCCGGCCCGGCGCCGTGCGATCGCCCAGTCCTTCCAGGGCTGGTCGAACGCCGCGTGGGCCCCGGCGGGGAGCAGCACGGTGAGGGCGTCCCGGCGGCTGTAGCCGGGCACGTCCCGCAGGAAGGAGGTCGGGCCGGCGTGCGCCGACTGGACCTGCGCGCCCGACACCCCGTACGCGCCCCGGACCGCCGGCGCGTCCGCGTGCCGCTGCACCGCGAGGTCCGCCGTGCCCGGCGCGCCCCGGGGACCGGTCAGCCCCGCCGCCCGCGCGTCGGCCACGGCGGCCGCCGGGCCGGTGCCGCTCGGTGCCGCCGCCGGCAGGTGGGCCAGCTCGTCGTCGATCCGCGCGAACACCTCGTCGGTGGTGAGGGTGGGTTCGGTCAGGTCGAACCGGCGTACCGCGGGCGCTGTGGGCGCGGGTTCCGGAGCGGGGGCCGACGGCCGGGGTGACGCCGATGACAGGCTGGGCGCGGGTTCCGGAGCCGGAGCCGGGGGCCGAGGTGGTGCCGGTGACGTGCTGGGCCCGGTCTCGGCGCGGACCGGCGAGGAGGCCGCCACTCTGGGCGCCGGCACGGCCTCGTCGACGCCGGCCATCGCCCGGCCCAGACCGAAGCGGACCGCCAGCGCGCGGGTCGACGCGAGGATGCCGCTCGGCGGAGCGGGACGGGGCACCGCGGTCGCGGCGCCGGGCGGTGCCCCGGGGGCGACGGGTTCGGCGGGCCTGACAGGCCCGGCCCGCCCGACAGGTTCCGCCCGCCCTGCGGGTTCGGCCCGCCCTGCGGGTTCGGCCCGCCCGACAGGTTCTGCAGGACCCGCGGAGTGGGCGGGAACGACAGGTTCGGCAGGACCCGTAAGGCGGCCGGGACCAGCAGGCTCGGCAGGCTCGTCAGGAGCCGCAAGGCCGACAGGACCGGCAGGACCCGCAGGGCGAGCAGGACCGGCAGGTTCGGCAGGGCCCGTAAGACGGACAGGACCCGCAGGCTCGGCAGGACCCGCAGGTTCGGCAAAGCGAGCAGGACCCGCAGCGCGGGGCCCCGGTGCCGCGGGAACCCCACCGGTCGCCGAGGGCCTGACCGGTCCCCCGGGATAGGTGGCCGCCGCCAGTACGGAGAAGACGATCGGGTCGATCCAGGTTCGCCTGAAGACCAGCGCCTTCGCCTCCTTGACGGCCTGGGCGTCCACCTGCTCCAGCGTGACCGGCCTGCCCAGCGTCTCCTGGGACTCGATCCAGACGTGGACCTGGTCCTTCGCGGAGAGCATGTACCGGCAGACGTCCCGCTCGTCGGCGGCCGCCCGGTACTCGGGCCCGAGCGCGTCCCGGTGCCCCAGTTCGAACCGGTCCGTGCCGCGCGCGTAGGCGGACGCGTCCTTGCGCCAGACACTCAGCCTGACCTCTTCGAAACGGCTTTCGGCACGGTTGCGACGTACCACCCAGTACTTCTGCCAGATGCCGTACATCTCGCGGGCCGTGAGCGTGTTGTGCGGGTTCGCCGGATCGCGCGGCGACGGGGAGGCCACCGGTATGCCGACCTTCTCGCCGGCGTTGTCGTAACTCGGCACGGCATGCAGGCCGCGGTCGTCCCCGGCGGCGCGTTCGCGGGGCCGGGGGCGGTGGCGCGTCGGCGGTGGCGGTGTCTGGCCGGGCACCGTGTCGCGCACCGCGCGGCGTACCGCCGCCAGGACCGTGGCGCTCAGCCCCTGGCCGTCCTGGGCCGACAGACCCTCCGGCAGCGTGATGTCGGTGGGCAGGTGGTAGCGCCGTCGCATGGTCTTCGACCTCCGGGTGGGCGGGGCATCGGTTCGCTGTTCACGGGATCCGCACTCCGGCACGCAGGCGGTAGACCGCGCTGGTGTCGTCGGCGGTGATCTCGAAGACGATGTCCGGGTGGAGCGCGCTGAGCCGGCTCAGCACTCCGGCCCGGGGGCCGCCGCCCAGCCCCGCCGCGCAGATCGAGCAGACCTCCTGGTCGACGCGGATGTGCACGGTCCTCCCGTGCGCGGCCTCCCGCTCGGCGGCCGTGAGACGGGACAGGCGTGCGTCCAGCTGCTGGCCGAGCGCCTGTTCCGCGTGGCCGTGCGCCTGCGGGACGACGACGCCCTCCGGCGGCCTGATGTCGTGTGCGGGGTCGTAGGTGCCCAGGGCCCGGGGCGATCCTCCGGAGAAGCGTTCGCCGCTCAGCGCGGGAATGTCCGAGCGGGCGACCGCGATCGTTCCCTCGTACCCGGCCGCCTCCTTGGCGGTCGGCGGCACGCTCTGTTCGCCCGCCCTGGTCCGGCGGATCCGCCAGTCGGCGCGCTCCGGGGTGGCGGGTTCGCGCAGGCCCGCCTCCTCCAGGCGCCGCCGCTCGGCCTCCACGGCGGCGCGTGCCTCGCCCAGGTCCTCGCGGAGCCGGTCCTGCATCGCGGGGTCGGTCGGACGCTCGGGCCGGAAGGGCCTGCGGCGTCCGCCTTGGCGCTCGTCGAGGTGTTCGGCGGCGATCGGGTCCTGCGCCTCGCGGGCGCTCAGTTGCTCGTCGCTCGCGGTCTCGTACCAGTTGCTCGCCTGTCCCGCCTCCGGGTCCTTCGCGGCGGCCTCGTCGAGTTCCTGCCGGTTCCGCCACCGGGGCGGAGCCTCGCCGCCGCCCCTCAACTCGCCGGACGGGAGCCCGACTTGACCGCCGACGGACTCGGCAGCGGTCTGCCCCGGTGCCGGAGGACGCCAGGCCCGCATCTCCGTCAGCACCTCCTCGAACGCGCCGTCGCCGGCGACCCGACGGGCGCCGAGCCGGTCGACGAACCCCATGAGGGTGGCCTCGTCCATCCCCCGATTCGTGCCGAGGTCGGCGACCTCCCGCACCCGCCGGAAGGCGAGTTCGAGTTCGGCGCGCTCGGCGCCGGTCAGCCCCGTCACATCGCCCAGGAGTGCCAACAGCCGGGCGTCCTTGCGGAGTTGGGTGAACCTTCGGGCGCCGGTCCTGACCGCGTAGTACAGGCCCTTGAGCAGTGCGGTCGGGTCCCCTCCCGTGAAGGCCCGGCCCAGCGCCTGGCCGAACGCCCGCTTGAGGTCGAGTGCCGCGGCGGCGTGTGCCCGGAGCGCGGCCCGCACCTCGGGTCGCAGCCCCTCGACCGCGTCGATCCGTTCGGTGAGCGTCCTGAGCCGGGCCGCTGCGGTCTCGGCGTCCGTGGCGGCGGCGAACTCGCGCAGCGGCGCCTCCAGCGCGGCCATTCCCTTCGCCGATCGCGCCATCAGCGCGGCCACCGTGGTGTTGAGGTCGAGCGCCGCGGCCGCGACGGCGATCGAGACCCAGACGAGCGACGGCTCCTGGTCGACGAAGGACAGCCGGTACTCGACGGCCTGCTGCCGGTACTCGTCGATCGCTTCCACGGCCTGGTAGGTGCTCAGCGCCGTGTTCGCGAGCAGCGCCGCCGCGGCTACCCAGCCGCCGCCCGGCACGAGTGCCGCGAGGACCAGGGCGAGGATGCCGAGGACGATGGCGGAGAAGAGGTGCCCGGACGGTTTGTGGTCGCGGATGATCCAGGCGTAGATGGTGTCGTCCTGCACCCCCTGGTGTTTCCGCGCCGCCTCGATGAGCTTCGGCTCGCTGAAGACACGCTCGGGGTCCTGCTCGAACTCCGCCCGGGCCCGCGCCGTGTCCGACAGCCGCTTCTGGACGAGGTCGAGCAGATAGCGCTGGGCGGCCTGCGCGTCGAGTCCGGTGAGTCTCCTGCGGTCGGTGTCCCGGCCGAGTCTCCTCGGGTCCACGAGCGGGTCGCCGCCGGAGCCGGTCACCACCGCCTGTTCGGCCGAGGCCCAGGAGGCGTCGGATTCCACGAGGAGGCGGTCGGCGGCTTCCGCGTTGGCCTTCAGCTGCTGGACGGGCATTGCCTCGGCACTCTGCTCCAGCAGGTTCTCGGCGAGCGATCGCTGCGCGGCGGCGTTCGCGTAGTCGCCGGCCGCCGTCGTTCTGGCGATGCCGGCGAGCATCCTCTCGACGGTGCGGATGTCCTGGAGCCTGCCGCGTTCCTCGTGGAGGGTGTGGTCGTAGTGGGCGAGGATGTCGGTGCCGAGGGTGGCCGCCTCGTTGCGGAAGCGGATCCGGTAGGCCTCCATCGCGTCGAGGAACGCCCGCTCGTGCGGGAACCGGTGGCGTGCCAGCGCGGCCGTCAACCGGGCCTCCGCGTCGATCAGTTCGCCCACGAGGGCGGCGCCCTCGACGGAGGAGGCGGCCTCGTCGGCGTACGCGGTGCTCGCTCTCAGCTCGTTCCTCCGGGCCCAGAGGAGGTACAGGTCCTCGCATCCGAAGAGCGTGCTCGCCGCCTCGTCGGTGTGGCGGGCGTCCGACCCGTGTTTCCGCTCGGACTCCAGGTACCGGTCCACGGAGGCGTCCAGTGCGGCCCAGTCGTCCGTCGTCGAGTCGACCCGGGCCAGGTAGTCCCTGCGCTGGGCCTCGGTCAGGCCGGTCAGCTTCCGCGCGAGGCCAAGGACGGTCCCGTAGTCCTTCGGGGTCAACGGCCGGCCGCCCGCGAAGAGGATCTTCCTGACGTCGTCGGGCAGGGCGGCGATCTCCCGGCGCAGGCCGTGCTCGTGCAGGACGTCGGCGCGGGCCGCGAGCCAGCGGGCCCGCAGGAGTTCGTCCTCGGGGCCGGTGCCGAGCTTCGCGTCGGTCGCGAGAGCGTTGTCCCGGCGGAACCGGTCGTCCGCCGCCGCGTTGATCTCGGCCCGCTCCGCCCCGGGCAGCCGGTCCAGCGCGGTCTGCGTGACGTCGGTGACGTGCAGGTCGATGAAACCCCGGTCGGCGTCCTCGACGGTCGCCGACCGTCCGCGCGGGTTCTGCCAGTGCCACAGGGGCAGCCGCCGGTCGACCTCCGCCTCGTCGGTGGCCCGGTAGTACTGCCGGACGAACTCACGCAGCAGCTCCGGCGGTGACATCACGCCTTTCACTCGCAGCCGGAACGGCCGCGCCCGGCGCCGGGCCGGGGTCCGCGTACCCCCGCGCACCGGGACCGCGACCGGGTGGCCGTTGTCGTCGTAGGAGGGAACGGCGTATCCCCCGGCGCCGTCGCGGCCCGGTTCGTACGCGTCCCGGACCTCGACCGGCGTGGCGCCGCGGTGAGCGTGCCGGTCGGCCAGCAGGCGTTCGGCCTCGGTCAGGCGGGCCGCGACCGCGCGGGTCAACGCCCGTGCTGCCGCCTCCAGTTGGCCGTCGGTGGGCACCCCCACGATCCGCAGGGTGATCGGGATGTGGCACGCGATCCGCATGGCGCCGGCTCAGCTCGCGGTGTAGGCGAGCTGGACGGTGGACAGGCTCGTGCCGCCGGCCTGCTGGATGGCCGATCCCCTCGCCACGACGCAGTAGCGGTACGTCTGGAGATCGACGGCGGCGAACGAGGCGTCGACGGGCACGGTGATGTCGTACGGGTTGGTGATGGCGGAGGTCGTGGTGCCGATCTCCGCCAGCTTGTCGGGAGCCGCGCTCGCGTTGGCCAGCAGCGCCCTGGTCAGGGCGATGCTGAAGCCGGCCGGAGCGCCGGACCAGAGGCCGACGGCACGGAACGAGACCAGCCTGATGTCCGCCGGCAGGCTGAGCCCCATCACCGCGACGCTGTCGGAGCCGCCGACGGACGGGAACGCCGCCCCGGTCTCGTCGTAGAGCCACCCGTCGCCTCCCGGCAGCGAGACGAGGTCGAGGCCGGGGGTGAGCAGTTGCTGGCCGGTCGGCGTGCCGACGGGCTGGGCGAGCGCGGTGTCGATCCCGGTGACCACGGCGGCCGCCTGGTGGAGGTCGCTCGCGATGGCGTCGAACCGCACGTTGAAGCCGTTCGGGCCGTCGGCGGTGATGCGGCTGACGTTGTCGATCCAGTCGGTGGGCTTGAACGTCGGGGTGTAACGGAGGTCGGTCACAGGTGTCCCTTCCCGGTCAGGACGGCGGGGCGAAGGTGAGATGGACGGCCTCGATCGACATGCCGCCGAAGAGGACGGTCTGGAAGGTCGCCGTGAGGACGTAGCGGAAGACGCCGGTGTCGATCAGGGCGCGTGGCGCCGAGACCGGTATCTGGAGGTCGAAGGGTCCGACGGACACGAAGTCGTCGTCAACCGCCAGCGGTTCGGGGGCCGGCGGTGGGACGACGAGCCGGAGCGGTGTGCGCGCCAGTGAGATGCTGCCGGCCACACCGTGGGAGGAGCCTCGCTGCATGTCGCCCACGACCCGCACCGCCGTCAGCCGGAGCCCGTGCGGCAGGGTGAGGTTGGCGACCCCGGTCATGGCGAGGGAGTTGGCGTGGGCCACGCCGTTCCTGTCGTAGCTCCACTGGCCCCCCGACAGCAGTCCGGTGGGGCGCAGGGTCGGGGTGAAGCTGAGCCGCTGCGGCTGCGGGGGCGGTGCGGCGTTGGACGCGTCGATCGCCGCGCCGATGTCCTCGACAGTGGTGGACAGCCCGGCCAGGTCGCTCGCGATCGCGTTGAAGCGCACGTTGAACCCGTTCGGACCGGCTGCCTCCACCCGGTCCTTGCGGTCCTCCCAGGGGACATGGTGGAACGTCGGGGTGTAGCTGAGGTCGGCCACGATGTCTCCTAGCTGGTCGTGTAGGCGATCTGGAAGGCGGCGAGGGTCACCGTGGTGCCACCACCGCTGATGAACGTGGCCTGGATGAGGTAGCGGTACGTCGCGGTCTGGGTCACGGCCGTCGTCGGATCCACGTCCGTGGACCTGTCGAACGGGTCCGTGGCGCCGCCGACCGACGCCAGTACCTCCGGAGTGCCGCCGGGGATCTTGACCCGGGACAGGGAGATGTCCAGCTCCACCACGTTGTTGCCGGCCTGGCCCATCGCGCGGAACGACGTCAGGCGGGCGTTGTCGGGGAGCGCCACCTCCAGCTGTCCGTAGAAGACGTCCTCGCCCGACGCCGTGGCCGCACCACTGGTGGTGATGGTCCAGGGGAGGCCCCCGTCGGCCGCCATCAGCAGCGGCGCCAGGGTGAGCACATGCCCGGCCGGCCCGGTGCCGCGCCGGTCGACGGCGTCGTCGATCTGGCCGACCACTCCGGACAGTTGGCGCAGATCGCTCTCGATGGCGGCGAACCGGGCGTTGAATCCGTTCGGTTCGTCGGCCCTGACCCGGTCGCCGTCGGGGCCGTCCACGAACTCCTGGTGGACGAAGGTGGGTTGGAAGACGATGTCAGCCATCGGCGGGCCTCCTGGCTCGGGGCGGCAGCGGGCCGCGGACACGGAACCTCGGGTAGGTGTAGTCCGGGTTGGCCTGTGAGAGGTCACCCTGGAGTTCGACCACATGGGCGCGGAGCGCGGCGGTGTTGACCTCCACACCGACCGGGTGCAGCACGTTGAGGGCGTTCATGATCAGGTCGTGCTGGTCCTTGGTGATGACTGTCGCCGGGGTCTCCAGCTCCGGCCGCAGCCGGACCTGGAAGGTGTACGGGACCGCCCGCCCGTCGATCAGGTAGCTCGCCTGCACCCAGGCCGTGCCCGCCGAGTCGGCCCGCAGGGTGACCGTCTGCCGGGTGCTGGACGCCACGGTGATCGCGGCGTCGTCGTACGTCCCCGACGCCCAGCCCAGGCGCGGTCCCTCGCCGGGGAACTGGCCGACGAGGCCGGCGGCGGCGAGGACGGCGGATGCCGGGGTGGCGGTGAGGTCCATGGCGGCGCCCTCGTCCAGCTCGATGACGGCCCCCTTCTCGACGTCGGCGGGCCCGCGCACCTCGACGAGCTGCCCGGGGGCCTGGCGCACCTCCAACTCGTCGCCGCCGCGCCGGAGATACCCGAAGCCGACGGCGAACGCGGGCCCGGCCAGCGCTCCGGCGTCCAGGGAGCTGTGCCGCAGGACGAGCCGGCGTCCTGCGGCGGCGGCCGGGTCGGGCGGGTCGCCGGTGCCGTCGAAGCCGGCGGTCACCGTGAGCCGTCCGGTGACCGAACGGCGCTCCAGTTCGGCGAGCAGGGCGTCCAGGAGTTCGGCCACGGCGGGCTGCATGAGATGGGCGCCGTCGCTCCCGTAGTCGACCCGGGCGTCGTCGTGGTGGAACAGGAACGCCGGGTCGAAGTAGGTTCCCGGGCGCTCCACGCTCGACGCGGGCACGCCGGGTGTGCCGTCCGCGGCGATGGCGGCGCCGTCGTCCAGGCCCGTCAGCCCGATCCGCAGGGTGCGGGTCGCCGAGGCGGAGACCGTGTGTCTGCCCCGGGCCACGTCGGCCTTGACGATCAGCTGCCCGGGAGCCGTGGCGGTGAGAGCGGCGGTCCGGTGCCGGGACCCGGCCCCGCTCTCCGGCGTCAGCGTCGCCTGCCCTGAACCGCCGGGCACCACAAGCCAGTTGACGAACGCGTCGGCGGGGGGCGCGGGGCGCAGCGACAGGGTCACGGGGGTGCCCGGGTCCAGGTCGGTCGGGTTCGGGAGGACGGGCGCGGTGGCGGTCGGGGCGGGGTCGGCCGAGGCAACACCGCCTGCCGGAGCGGCAGTTGGCACGACCGGGACCGGCGTGATGTCGATCCTGAAGTAGTCGCCCCGGGCGGTGGCCGCGTACACCTGGCCCGTTCCGGCCCGGTGGGTGACGTAGTCGAAGCCCGCCCGGTGCGCCAGCGCCGCGAGCCGCCCGGGCGGCACCGAACTGTGGGAGAGGAGCACCGCCCGGCCTGTTGCCCGCAGGTCGTCCGCCACAGGGGTGTAGGCGGCGGCGACCAGCAGACGGCCGGGCGGTGCGGTCTCGGCACCGGCGAGGGGTATGAGCCGGTCGAGACATTCGGCGACCCCGACCTGGACCAGGTGCGGGTCGGCCGGGGCGGTCCCGGCGGGCGCCGGGGCGAAGTCCACCCCGGCGTGGTCGTAGCGGAGCAGGTAGGCCGGGTCGAAGGTGTCCTCCTGGGCGGCGGTGCCCACCGCGGCCGCCTCGGTCGTACGGCGCCGTCCGGTCGCGTCGATGCTCTCGCCCGGCAGCAGGGTGTACGGCCGGATGTGCACGAGCCGGGTGCCGCGGACCAGGGTGGCGTTCGTGTCGTCGACCACCAGCGCGTCGTGCCGCCCGCCGATCGGTCCGGCGAGCCGGTTGAGGAGGGTGGTGAGGTTCGCCGGGGTCGGCAGGGTCCAGCGGCGGAAGAGTTCGAGCCGGCGGCGGTAGTGGTCGTCGTCCTCGCCGAGGGCGGGTGCGAAGCCCTCCCTCGCCGTGGAGCTGATCCGCACCTCGTCGACGACCCCGCGGAAGCCGCCGCCGGCCGCGCCGATGCGCAGCGGGGCGGTGTCCGCCACCGCGCCGAGCGGGTACAGGAACCGCCAGTCCCGCAGCCGTCCGTCGAGGAACAGCTTCACCCGGCCGCCGGCGCGGTCGAGCACGGCCGCCACGTGGGTGAACGCGTCGGTCGGCAGGCTGGTGTCCGCGAACAGCGTCACGTCGTGGTCCGGGTCGCCGTCGCCGATCGTGAACCGTACGTTGCGCGGGAGCCCGCGGCGGAAGTCGCCGATCGCGAACTCCCAGCCCGGGCCGGGTGTTCCGGGGTCGGAGCGGCGGCTGAGCACCGGTCCGTCGTGGGCGCAGGGGTCGGGATCCGGATCGGGATCGGGGGCCGGGTCGGGGCGGACGAAGCACTCGAAGGTCGCGTCGTCCCGCTCGCCGATGTCGAACGTGGCGTCGGTGTCGGCCACGATCACCGCGTCGGCGGCCCGGAAGCCCATCGCGCGCCCGTACCGGCCGGGGAGTCCGACCTGCACCGGACCCTGGAGCACACCGTGATGCGCGGTCCGGCCCGGGTAGGCGGCGGTCGCGTCCGCCACCTGCGGGAAGTCCCCGACGGCGTCGTCGAGGTGGTAGAGCGCCACGGTGTCGGTGTCGAAGCCGTACGCCAGCGCGGGGAAGCGCGGTACGCCGAGGTCGGCGCCGATCAGGTCGAGGCTCAGGCCCAGGGCGGACGGCAAGTGCCGTTGGGCGAGGGTCGTGGCCGCGTGCCGCCGCAGGCTGTCGCGTTCGGCGCCGGTCACCCACAGCAGCTTGGCCGTGGTGCCGAGCAGCGCGGTCAGCGTCCAGCAGTCCTGGGGCCGGTTGTCGAACGGCGAGGTGCCCATGGTGAGCAGCAGCAGCCGGGCGGTCGCGGTCACGGGCTCCGCCAGCAGGAACGAGGTCCCGGTGACGGTGCCCGCCGGTACCGTCACCGACACGTCCACCGGCCGCGCGCCCGGCTCCTGGTAGGTGATCGTCACCGTGATGTCGGCGTCGATGTCCCGGGTGGTGGCGAGGACGTAGCGCGGCTCGGGCGGTACGCCGAAGCGGGCCTCGTGGTCGGTGAAGCCGTAACTCCCCACCGCTGCCTGTGAGCTGGTGGAGGGCAGCAGGGGCAGGCCGAGGGTGTCGGCGCCGCGGGCGAACGGTGTGGTGAGCCGGCGCGCCATCGTGGTGACGGCGAGCAGGGGTGCCGGTGTGACGGCCTCGGTGGTCATCCGGTCACCACCGTCACGTCGAAGGCGTCGCCGTCGACCGTGAAGGTCGCCAGTTCGGTCGGGCCCATCACCAGGTTCTCGCCCACCGCGCCCTCCGCGAGCACCCGTTGGAACGGCACGTCGCCGAAGGTGATCCGGCCGAACGCGGCCGGTGCCCTGCGCAGGTGCAGCCCCTGGACGTCGAGCACGCCCGGCTGTTCGACGAACGCGCTGACCACCTGCGCGTACAGGACGTCGCCGCCCAGGCGCAGTGCCCCGATGTCCGTCGCCAGGCGGCGGCGCACCGCGGAGAGCAGGGCGACACCGTCCGAGCCGGGCGCGACGACGAGGGTGGCGCGGACCCCGACCTCGATGTGGTCGGCCTCGACGATGTCGGCGTGGATGCCGATCGGCCGTACGGTGTCGACCGCCGCGCCGACCCGTTCGAAGATGCCGGGTACGGAGCCGGTGGTGTGCCACGGCCAGCGGAAGTCGTGCGCCACCACGACGGTGAAGAAGTACGGCTGTCCGACGCGGCGTTCGCTGCTGAAGGCCCGCTGGTCGAAGTGGAACAGGTCGAAGTAGCTCTGCGACACGTCGACTCCGCCGAGCGGGTCGGACAGGACGACGTCGAGGACGCCGCCGACCCCCAGGGCCGCCTGTGCCACGGCCTCGACCGTCCAGAGGTTGCGGGCGATCCCGAGCAGCCGGCCGCGGTAGGCACCGTCCCCCTCCTCCTCGGTGCCGCCGGTCGTCGCGGCGGGGTTGGTCACCGCGAACTCCGCGGCCCCGAGGTCGGTCAGGTAGACCGTCTGGTACGCGGGGTCGATGCCGGTGATCGTGCCGGCATCGACGTCGCCGTCGGGGCCCGGCTCGAAGGCCACCACGCCGACGTCGGCGGTGGGGGTGTTCCGGTCGAGGACGACCGGTGCCACCGTGCCGAACGACCGGGCGGGCGTGTCGGGTTGGGCGGCGGTCACCAGGATCGCCCCTTGGGGCAGGACGTAACTCCGGCCCTCCACCCCGTTGTCGAGCGTGACGGTGACCGTGCCGGTGCTCGCCAGCGGCGCGCGTTCCAGGCCGGTGTCCTCGCCGAGCAGGTTGAGGGCGTCACCGGCCGCCGTGGAGATGAAGTTGGCGTAGTAGAGGTCCTCCAGCCGTTTCCACAGCTCGCCGTCCTCGGCGGCGGCCGTCTCCAGGATCTTGCGCAGTGCGCTGGTACTGGTCAGGTCCGCTCCGGGGAACGCCGCCCTGGCCCGGTCGAAGGACTCGCTGAGAATCACGTCGAGGGGCTTGAGGACGAACCCGTCGGCAGTCACCCCGTAATCGGTCACGGTCGTCATACCTCCACGTCCACGCGCAGCGTGACCGGAACCTCGGCCACCGTCTCCAGGTCGGCCTCGACCGTCCACGCGCGGCGGACCTGTGCGGCGCGCGCCTGTGCCACGGCGCCGGGGCCGGCGGCCAGGCGTTCGGGATCGTCGTCGAAGGTGACCTGTCCGACCTCGCTGACCCGCGGATCCGTGCCCAGCGTGCCGATCAGGTTCAGCCTCAGGAGCTGCTTGACGACGCGGGTGCCGTTCGGCTCGGTGAACGCCTGTGTGACGTCCAGGCCGTAGCCCGTGTTGAACCGGTCGGAGCCGAAGGGTGTCAGGACCCGCAGGGTCAGCGCCTGGGTGAGGTTGGCGATGCCGGTCACCTCGGCCAGGTCCCCGCCGTCGAGTACGAGGTCCCCGTCGTCCACGCGCAGGCCGCGCCCGAACGGGTCCGGGGACGTCGGCGTTGTCATGTTGCCTCCAATTTCGTCTGGCCGGCCGAGACGACCCGCCAGGGCGACGCCGTCAGGGTCGGTCCCTGTGCGGTCTCCAGCGCCACCGGTTCGTTCCCGACCCGCAGGGTCGTGGCGAGGCCGGTGTCGACGGAGGCGACCGCACCGCACGGTGGTTTGTTCGGGCAGGCCGGGACGGTCGCGGTGAGCAGGTCGGCGCGGGTGAGGACGGGCTGGCCGTCCACGGTGAGCAGGTGTCCGCCCGGCACGATCAGCAGCGGTGCGCCGTGCGGGCACTGGAGCGTGGACGCGGCGGTGAGGACGGCGGCCATCACGACACCGCCACGGCGCTGCCGTCGAGGTCCAGGCTGACCGTGCCGTTGGTCAGCCGGATCGGTTGGCCCTGTGTGCTGATGGTGACCGCGCCGCCGGCGTCGACCGTGATGGTCGTACCGCTGTGGTGGTCGACGGTGATCGTGTCGTCGTCCGGCGGCTTGGGACGGGTGCCCACCTCGGGCAGCAGGTCCTTGCCGACCACGATGTGCAGGCCGGTCGTCTGGATGATCCGGTGACCGCCCGCGTCGGTGAGGTCGTTGGCGCCGGGACCGGTGGGCCGGCCGTCGTCGCCGAGTGCGGTGGGCAGCGCCAGCCAGTAGTCCCCGGCCTCGTTGGCCGGGCGCCGCGTGGCCGGGTCGTCCGGCCAGAGGAACCCGGCCAGTACGGCGTCGTTGACGGCGCCCCGGTTGTGGGCGAGGAGGGCGCGCATGCCGGGGTACACCGGCACGACCAGGCCCGTGCGGTCGAACGCGAACACCGAGGCGATCGGCTTCTCGTGCATGGTCGCGCCGGTGTCGACGGGGCTGGCCACGCTCGGCGCGACCACGCCGGGGTCGGGGACCTGGGCGTAGTGCAGGGACGCCAGGTGCTTGCCGGCGCCGGCGACGTACTCCGTGACCTCGCCGACGTCGACGGCCGGGTGGTCGTCGCGGGCCCGGTCCACCATGCCCCGCCAGCGGTCCACCACCACCTGGACGCCGGTGGTGACCTGGGCCCGTTCGCCGGCGGCGGCCGCGATCAGGCCGAGCTCCGCGGTGTATCCGCCGGAGGTGGTGAACCGGTGCACCACCCGCGACAGCCGCAGCGTGCCGTCGGGCACCCCGGCCAGTCCGGTGATCTTCGCGACCTGGCCGACGCGCAGCCGCGGATGTCCGAGCACGGCCAGGTTCACGGTGGCCCGCACCGGCGGCGACAGCTCCCCCGCGGTGTCCTCCCCGTAGGAGCTGTCCAGCCACACGATGTTGGTGCCGGGGTCGAGCGCCACCGGTGCCGTGTCCCGCGCGGCGCCGACCGCGGCACCGAGATAGACCGTGCCGTCGCGGACCACCAGGGGCGCGTCGCCCCGTTCGGCGAGGGTGCGCAGCGCGTCCAGCGTGGACCCGCTGCGTACGGTGAAGCCGCTCAGGTCGCCCGGCAGGGTCGACCCCGCCGCGACCGGCACCTTCGCCTTCTCCAGCAGGTCGAAGGCGAACAGCTGCGCGCTCGTCCCGGCCGGGCTGCCGACGGCCACCGGCTTGTTGCGCAGCAGGTAGCCGGCCTCCTCCTGCCCGTACAGCACCGTGCGCGCGTATCCGTCCTGGCCGACGGTGCCGGAGATCCTGGTGACCCGCCCCACGAGGACCCGGCCGGCGTCGCCCGTCGTGGTGGAGGGGTCGTCGAAGTAGCCGAGCCGGATGGAGACGTTGACCGCCGTCCGCGCCTGGACCGCGCGGATCCGGTCGATCACGTCCGTCGGCAGGTTGATCAGCGTGACCTCGAACGTGTCGGTGGCGGCGCCCTCCGTCATGGTGACGGTGATGTCGGCGTCGAGCACGAAGGAGCCGGCCAGTACGTCGTTGGACACGGTCAGCGGCAGTCCGAGGCCGCCGGGTGCCAGCGGCGCGGAGATCTCCACCTCGTAGCGGATGACGAAGCTCATGTCGCCACCTCCCGGCGGGAGTTCGCGCGTCCGTTCATCGCAGGGCCACCCCTCCGACGACCCGGGAGCCGAACGAGCCGGCCCCGTTGAGATTGCGCGGGTCGAGCAGCATCGTGGGGAACGTCAGGGCCAGTTCGTCCGCGTGGTACTCCACCCCCGGCGCGAGCTTGCGCCGCAGGATCGTGGTCAGGCCGGCCGGCTCTTCGCGGTCCACCGACAGCACGAGGAACGCGCGCTTCGCCGGCAGCGCGAGCAGGTCGCCCGACGCGTCGTCGAGGAGGTCCTCCGCCACGTTGGCGTAGAGCCGGAACCGGTAGGAGCGGCCGGCCAGGGACAGCCGGAACGCCTGCGGGAACCCGTCGGCCGGGTCGATCGGCAGGGCGAGATAGTTCAGGGCCGCCATATCCTGCCTCCTTGGTCATGACGGGGTTCGTCGCGGACTCACAACAGGGCACCCGGGACACGGGCGATGGGACTGGCCGCCGGCCCGGTGGGCACGGCCGCGGTACCGGCGGCGAGGACCAGGTCGCCGATCTCGCCGAGCACCGCGGCCGTCAGGGCGGGTGGGATCTGCTGGAGCGTGATCGACACGTCCAGCGCGTCCCGCTTGGCCACCCCCTGGGTGAAGCGCAGATCGGTGACCTGCATGTTCAGGCTGACGGTCAGCCCCGACACCACCGGGATGCCGGCCGCCGACTCGCCCCGGGCCAGGGCGGCGACCAGCAGCCGCGAGGTGAGCGCGAGTGCCTCCAGGGCCTTCTTCTGCTCCAGCCTTCGCGGGCCGAGCAGGACGGCCTCGATCGCGATCGTCTTGTTCGTGGGCTGGGTGGCCTGGGAGAACCGGCTGCCCATGATCCGCTCGATGCGGTAGCCCTCGTTGATGGTCATGCTCTGCACGTACAGCAGCTGTACAGGGCCCACCAGCACCGGCAGGTTCACCGCGTCAGCCATCGTGTTCCTCCCCCTCCGCGCCCGTCAGATCCGGGTCGCCAGTTCCCGGTCGAGCTGGTCGAAGACGTAACCGGCGACCCGCTGGACCTCGGTGTCCGGCAGCGTCCCCACGACCTCCACCTGGACCGGGAAGTAGTAGTTGACGACCGCGGACTCGCTCTCCGGCGAGATCACGGCCTCGCTGCCGGACTGCGGGACGATGTACTCGCCCTCGTGCACCAGCGCGATCCCGGTGCGTTCCACCCGGCCGCCGGCCGCGAACCCCGGTACGGGGAACACGTCCTGGCCGCCGGGACCGCCCTCGACGCCGTCCGGACCCTCGTCCGGGTCGCCGTCCACGGGTTACGCCTCGACCCCGACGGAGAGCGCGAGGCAGGTGAAGCTCGCCTGCGGGACGCCGTCGATCACCACGTTGCTGGGGTTGGCGGAGGTGACGACGCAGCGGGCGAACTTCATCGAGTTGAAGGCCCAGTCCGTCCCCTTCTTCTCGGCCACGATGATCTGGAACTCGGTTCCCTCGGTGGCCAGTTGGGTCAGGTCGGCGACCGCGGTCGCGACCGCGGGCACGCCCATGGTGAACGTGAACGTCGCGGGCTGGCGGACGAACCCGACGTTGTCCGCCTCGATGCTGTGCAGCACGGTGTGCGGCGCGTTGAAGGTCGGGGTGAACGTCGAGATGGGGGTGATGGTGGAGTCCCCGAGTTTCACTTCGAGGCGTGTGTTCCAGTCGGCCATCAGGTGTGCCTTCCTAGTCGGACGTGGCTGGTCGGAGTTCCCTAGTCGAACTTCAGGTCGATGGAGATCCGGTGCACGGCGCCCGCGTACTCGACGGCGGCCAGCACCTGGACGAGGCGCTGCACCTCGGCGGTGTGGATCCGGTTCGCCTCGTCGGGGGTGAGCGTGGTGGGGTCCTTGTCCAGGAGCACGAGGACGGGGACGACGACCTCGAAGCCGTTGAGGACGCCGGCGTCGACGAAGGGACTGAGCACCGCCTCCATCTGGGCGATCAGGGCGCGCAGGCCCGACCTGCTGATCCGCACGTTCCCGATCGAGCCGATGAGCTGCGCCTTGAGCAGGAAGGACAGGTGGTCGACGAAGCGGCAGACGTCGATGTACTTCTTCGGGCTGCCGGGGTTGCCGGTGTAGCCCTCGCCCATGTAGACGCCGGTGCCGGGGATGAGCGCCGGAGTCGTCAGCCAGTTGACACCGGCTCCCGTCGGGCCCGATCCGGAGACCTCCGGCGGTCCGTTCAGGGTGTCGATGTCGGTGGGGTTGAACGGCGGGCTCTCGATGTTCACCGGCTTCAGCAGCAGCGACACGAAGGGTTCGTAGCCCGCGATGGTGCCGGTCACGGCCACCGCCGCGTCCTCGTCGCTGTTGTGCGCGATGTAGACCATCCGCTCGTTGGGCAGGATCACCTTCGGGTCGGTGCTCCCCTTGGGCAGCATCGCGATGCCCATGCGCTCCATCCCGTCGGCACCCGTGTTGGACACGGAGGTGACGTGCGCGGAGAGCAGGCCTATCGGTCCGTCGGGGGTCTTCGAGGTGGCGTCGACCGGGGTGTTGGCGAGCACGACGAGCTGGACGTTCAGACCCGCTACGGCCGAGAGGGCGCCCTTCCAGTCCGGCGCGGTGGCGTCGACGGGGACGCCGTAGACGAGGGTCGGCCCGGGGCTCTGCTTGAACACCAGCGTGAGCGCCTCGCCGAGTTCCCCCGGGAAGGTCTCCTCCGCCTTGTCCGGGCTGGTGAACGCCACCGGCGTGGGCGGCACGGCCGCTGCCGCCTCCGCGGCGGCCGACTTCTTGGCCGAGACCGACGCGGACGCGGGCGGGGCGGGGGCCGGGGTGGTCACGCGGCCCACGATCGCGATCGTGCCGAACGCGCGGACGGCCGGTGCGAACAGGTTGACGGTCGGGTCAACCCGGATATACCGAACGGGCATCAGGGTTCTCCTCCAGGGCGGGGCCGGTCAGGCCGGATCGGTGGCAGGTACGGGTGGGCCGGGTCCCGGGCCGGTCGGCCCGCTCCTCGGCTGCTGTCATGACGGTTTCCTCACGGGGCCGGCAGGAAGAGGCTGACGACGCCTTCGGCGGCACAGAGCCGTTCGACGTCCGCCGCGGCGAGCCCGTCGGGCAGTCCGTCGGCGGCGACGACGATGGCCGTCGCGTAGGCCTCGGCGGCCTCGGCCGGGAGCCCGGCGGGCGGCGGGCCGGTCAGGGGCCGGGCCGCCTCCCGTACGAGCCGGGTGGCGCGCAGCCCGCCGGCGAGGTCGAACGGGTCGACGACCACGGCCGCCAGAGTGACCGGCAGGGTGTGCGTGTTCGCCGGGTCGCCGGGGTCGAAGGGGGGTGGTGTGCGCAGCTGTATGTCCGCGACCACGTAGTGGAAGGCGTCCTTCAGTTCCTCCACCGTGCTGATTGCGTGCTCGGCGAGGAAGGCGTCGAGATCGAAGAAGGTGAACCTCGCCCGGAACTCGTCGAAGCTGGCGAAGTCGTCGAACGCCCGGGCCACCACCGATTCCGCGCCGGCCGGGTCGATCTCGGCGACCAGCGTGACGTCGACGGTGGCGCGCAGGTCGATCCAGACCGGCCGGGTGGGCTCGGGCACGGTCAGGGTCAGTTCCGTGCGGGTGTAGGACGGTACGAGCTGCGACCACGCCCCGTCCTGCCGGCCGGCCGGGAACAGCGGCCGTTGCAGGGCGATCTCCCGTACCCGTACGCCGGTGACCGTGTCGACCCGGACGGCCGACAGGTCGTAGACCGAGGCCAGCATCGTGCGCACCCGCTGGTCACCCGAACCGTCGGTGGGCGACAGCAACGCCCCCAGAACGCCAGGGTCACTCAGCGCGAGCAGCGCCCGGTCCCCGAATCCCGACATGATTCCCCCGCTGGTAGTCCGTCCCGGCGGCCCGTCCAGGCCCGTCCGGCGATGGCCACGTTGGCAGGGGGGCCGTTACGGAGGCGTCACGGCGGCGTCAGCGAAGGCGAAGTAGGTGTTGCCGACCACGGCGCTGAGGGGGGAAGGGAAGCATCAGCTCGGCGGAGAACTCGGCTGCGTGAGACGGCATTCGGGGTCTCTGGTCCAGGTGAGAATGATGAAGGGGCGGTCTCGGATTCCTCCGGAACCGCCCCTCACCAACGACTCTGCCGAGTCGGGACGACAGGATGTGAACCTGCGACGCCTTGACCTACACAGTTACGGAGTCGCTGAGCGCCGTGCGACGGGTCGTTCTTCGAGGCCGAGTGCACTTGACGGGGCTCGCAGCGGACGGTCGACAAGGTGATCCACCCGTCGCGCTCCACCGACGGAGAGCAAGGTCGACGCCCGGCGAGGTCGGCAGACCGCATAACGGACGCCTTCCCTGAACTGCCGTTCCCACTGGAGGAGTTGGCCACTCACCTGCCGGGGTCAAGTCGCTGGGCGAGGTCGTGGGCCATGGCACTGGTGAGGTCTCCGTCGTAAGCGCCGACGATCTCGACACGGCCCACGGTGATCGAGTGGGCCACGATGGGGGCGCCCCAGAGTCTGCCGTCCACGACGATGGCGAACTGGTTGCGCGGGGCCGGGGCCGACGCGAGGGAGGCGGTCAGGGTGGCGAAACGGGTCCGGTCGGCGGGCGTGAAGGTCACCTCCACCTGCCAGCTGCCCTCGACGGAGCCCTTCTCGGCCTTCGCCGCGGAGACGCGGACGTCGCTCATGCCGCCGGCCGGGTCGGCGTGAATGCACATCGCCGGGTGGGTCTCGGTGCGTTGCACGGCATAGCCGCCGCCGGCCGGGGTGCAGGCCCGCTCTGTCGCCGAGGTGACCGGCAGGAGAGAGACCGTGTCCGCCTTGGTGACGCCTCGCCCTTCGGCGGGCTGCACCACGTGGGCGCGCGGCGGGTCGTTGTCCGCAACAGTCACCCAGGCGGTGGCAACCGCCGCGGCGAGGGCGACCCCGACACCGGCGCGCGTCAGCCGCTGCCGCCGCCGGGCGACCCGCAACGCGCCGTCGGCCAGGCCGACGAGATGGCCGTCGGCGTCGCCGTCGCGCTCCCGGAGATGGGTGTGCAAGGTGTCGTGCAGCAACGTTTCGTGCAGCAGCTCCTCGGTCGAGTCGTTCATGCGGTCACGCCCCTTCCGGAGGCATGGGAGGAGGCGGACGGCCTTGCCTCGGCCAGGATGGTGCGGAGCGTGACCAGGGCCTTGTGGGTCTGGCTGCGGACCGTGCCCGGAGCGACGCCCAGGATCGCGGCGATCTCGCTGTCGGGCCGGTCCTCGAAGTAGCGCAGCACGATCACCGCACGCTGACGCTTGGGCAGCCGCCGCAGCGCGGTCATGATGTCCTGCCGCTGGACGACGGCGTCGGCCCAGTTGGCGCCCTGTTCGGACGGCTGGTCCGGCACGGAGTCCGTGACCGTCTCCCGCCCCCAGCTGAGCAACCGGAAACGATCCACCTGGGCGTGGTAGAGCGCGCGGCGCACATAGATCTCCGGCTGTTCGCGGTCACGGAGCTTGGACCAGCGCCGGGCCGTGGAGGCCAGCGCGGTCTGGAGCAGGTCGCGGCCCTGTTCCCAGTCCCCGGTCAGCAGGTAGGCCGTGTGCAGCAGCGATCTCGACCGCGCCGCCACGAACTCGCGGAACTGGCGTTCCTCGTCGGCGTTCAATGCGTCCTCCCTCGTTCCCCCGTAAAGACGGGTGCGGACACGCGAACGACTGCCCTGCCACACCCACTTTCTCCGCCTCGTCCACCGGACAGCAACGCCGAAGGCCATGGAATCCGATCTTGGGGAAGGTCGGCGGGACAGTGAGCGTCACCGTTCTCGGTCAGGGACGCAGCAGGGTCCCGGCGGCCTCTTCCAAGAGGGCCACGGCAAGCAGTTCGCCGTCCACAGGTCCGAAGCGCTCCAGGGCCAGCCGGTGGATGCGCACTACCGTGTCGGCCATCTCGTGCGGGGTGCCGAGGTCTCGGGCCTCACCCGTGATGACCGTGAGCTGGTCGTGGATGCGGTCGAGCCCGTAGGAGCGGAGGTAGTCCCCGGCGAACAGGGCCGTCAGGTCCCGGCGGATGAAGTCGCTCCCTGCCGCGCTGTCGGCCAGCGTGTCCCGCAGGGTGGCGAGATCGATGCCCGCTCGGCGTCCGAGCAGGAGCGCCTCGGCGGTGGCCGTGGCCTGTCCGAACCAGAGGAGGTTGATCAGGAGTTTCGTCGTGTAGCCGCTCCCGGGTCCGCCCATGTGGCGGATCCGGTCCGGCGTCGTGAGCGCCTCCAGCAGCGGCCGGCACCGGTCCAGGACATCGGCGGGACCGCCCACGTACAACCGCAGGCGCCCGTTCTCCGCATCGTCCGGGCCGCCGCCCATCGGCGCTTCGAGTACGTCGACACCATGGGCGCCCGCTCGTTCCCGCAACGCCCGTGCGGCTGTGGGCGCGTTGCTCGTCATGTCGATCCACACCGCGCCGGGCGCCAGGGCGGCGAACACGGCATCCGGAAGAGCAGCCGCCGCCTCATCGGGTCCGGGAACGACGGTGACCAGTACATCCGCCCCGACTGCGGCCTTCGTGACGGAGGGAGCCCAGTCCGCGCCCAACGAGCGCACCGCTTCTTCCCGTTCGGAACGCAGATCGGCAACAGCCACCGCGTGGCCCGCCGAAACAAGGCGCCCGCACAGAGGCGTCCCCATCCGGCCGGCACCGACGAGAGCTACACGCGAGGGCACAGAATCACCGCCATGGCAGTCGTTGCGTCTGACGCGTCCCTCCGGCGCACCCGAAAGACCGCCGCCGTCGGGCCACTTGGAGACAGGATGCATCACCCGGAGACACCACGGTCATCCTATGAGCCCGTACTGTGATCACGATCCGGCCTTCGTGAGTCGTCGCCGGAGGAGAAGGCCGCAGTCCGACACGACGAACGCGTCGTGGAGTCCGAGACGGTACTCCCGGGACCAAACGCCGTGCTGTTCGCCCAACGCCCGGGCAGCACCGCGCCCGGACATCGGCTCCCGTGACAACTCGCCAAGTACCTTGCCGCACCGCCCTGTTGACGCTCATTGCGGCACAACTCGTAGGCACAACAGGCCCGTTGTCAGTGGCTGCCGGTACGTTCTGCAGGTGTCGCGGCCCGCAAGGCCGCGACACGCACATCGCGACCGGTCACCCCGGTGCACCCCGAACGACGTAGGGACACGCATGGAACCCGTATTCGCCGACTTCTCCACCAACCCGGCCCAGTTGTCGAACGCCGTGGTCACCCACCACCGATGCGGCATCGCTTCCTCACACCTCGCACTGGGGGCCGGCGGTCACATCAAGGTGGACTTCACGGTCGACGGACGGGAGGAGAACGACGAGTCCGTCGTCACGGTGACCGTTCTCGGTGCAAGCGCTCCGATGGACGTCCTGCTCAACGGCAAGGTCCTCGCGGAGCAGTTGGCGATACCGGCGGACGGGGCGCACAGCGACCCGCAGGACATCGTCCTCAGCGCACCGGGAGAACTCCTGGCCGCCGGTGCCAACGTTCTCGAAGTACGCAGCCCGGAAGGCTCGGACACACTGCTGCGGCTGCGCGCCGTCACCGTGGTCCCCGCACACGATCGGGACCGGGCGGAGCGAGCGAGGGCGGCCCGGACGGCCCACCGGTCCGTCATCGCCTTCAGCACCGAGATCCGATCCCCCGGCGCCACCGCCTGGCAGCCCGCACCCCGGCTGCTCGTCCACATCGACATGGGCGAGCGGGCCATGCCCACGCACCTCGCGTGGCGCGGGGCGGACGGCTCGGAGGCGGCGATCGGGCTGCGCGCGGACCTGACCGGTTTCCTGGGACACCGCAGGACCGCCGACGGCGCGCTCACCGAGTACCGCGGCTCGCTCGCCGACCGCTGGGCCTACCCCGAGGGCACGGCCGCGGCCCGGCTGCACCGGTTCTCCACCGAGGAGGGGCTCGGCGGCGCCTGGTCCCCGTCCGGCGAGCTGCGGTTGCTGCTCGACGACGGAGGGGCGCCCGTGGAGCGCGTGTCCTGGACCGACCGGCGAGGCACCACCGCCTCGGTCGTGCTGAGCTCCGCCGACAGGGCCGACGTGCGGAAACCCACGGGTGAACTGCGGGACATCACGCGTACGGTCGTCGGCATCGAAGCGAGCGACGAGTTCGACGCGGCGGGCGAAATCGCGGAGAACCTGCTCAGCAAGTCCCGGAGCAAGTGGCTGGGAGACGGTGACTCCGCCGTACTGGACTTCACCCTCGCGCACCCGGCCGCCGTCACCGTCTACCGGCTGACCTCGGCGAACGACGCCCCCGATCGGGATCCGGAGGAGTGGGAACTCCAGGGATCGCACGACGGCGGCCACTGGACGACCGTGGACTCCCGCACCCGCGAACACTTCAGGCAGCGATACGAGACGAAGGAGTACGCCGTCGTCTCCCCCGCGTCCTACGCCCACTACCGTCTGAGCATCACCGACAACCACGGCTCCGAGCAGACCCAGCTCTCCCGGATCCAGTTCCTGACCTCCGAGTCCACCGCCGGACCGGCGCAGGGCGCCGCCGACTTCACCGGCTACCGCACCTCGCTCGGGGGCGACCCCGTCGGATACCGGGGTACGACCGTCCCCGGCCCCTGGTCAGACACCCCCGGCGGACAGGAAAGCCCGGAAGCAGGGCAAGCCCTGCAGAAGCTCCTCGCCGGTGACCTGGGCGAGACGGCCCGCGGCCTGGACGACGCCGCCCGGCTCATCGGCAAGCTGGCGGCATACCTGCAGAATTCCTGAAGCGCCGGCGCCGCACCGGCGCGTTCGAGGAATCACCGCCCGCACCGTGGCCGATTGATCAGGCCACGGTGCGGCGCGCTCGGCCGAGGCCGCCCGGCCCAGCAGCGCAGCGTCGGCCACCGCGTTCCGCCGCACGGCCGTACGCGATGGCACTCCTGCCACTGGAATGGGCGCCGCGACTGCCATCACCCGGCAGGCCGCCCCCGAATCCCTCAAGCGGCACCCGGCCTGCGACCACACCGCGACCACCAGCCCTCCAGGAACACCAAAAGCCGCCCTCTCCCAAAGGAGAGAACGGCCTCCGACCTGCGTCAAAGCTGGTCGGGACGACAGGATTTGAACCTGCGACCCCTTGACCCCCAGTCAAGTGCGCTACCAAGCTGCGCCACGTCCCGCTGCCCGTCTGACCTGGGGTTTCCCCTGGTTGAACGCGCATGGAAACAATACCGCACTCGCGTCGGTGATCGCGCACGCCTTTATTCGGGGCGGGGTCGCCGTCCGGCCGACTTCGGCCGACTCAGACCGCGCCGCTTGACCTGAAGTTTGGTTGAGGTTGCACGATCGTCCGCATGACGACGACCACCACGGAACACAGCCTCCTGTGCACGCACGGCGACCTGCCCCGGCTCATGGGGCTGATGACCGGTGACGAGAAGCACGGCCCGGCGGCGACCTCGACGCTGGACGTGCTGTGGGTGCTCTACGACCGGGTGCTACGGGTCGGCCCGGAGCGCATGGACGACCCCGAGCGGGACCGGTTCCTGCTGTCCAAGGGGCACGGGCCGATGGCGTACTACGCGGTGCTGGCCGCGAAGGGATTCGTACCGGTGGAGTGGCTCCCCGACTTCGGCTCCTACGACTCTCCGCTCGGTCACCATCCCGACCGGGTGCTGGTGCCCGGTGCCGAGATCGGCAGCGGGTCGCTGGGGCACGGGCTGCCGATCGCCGTCGGGACGGCGCTGGGGCTGCGTGCCCAGGGGCGTACCGAACCGCGGGTCTGGGTGCTGGTCGGGGACGCCGAGCTGGACGAGGGCAGCAACCACGAGGCCATCGCCTTCGCCGGGCCCGCCGGACTGGAACGCCTGCACACCGTCGTCGTCGACAACTCCTCCGCGAGCCACGCCCGGCCGGGCGGTATCGCCGCCCGCTTCGAGGCCGCGGGCTGGTCCGCGGTGACGGTCGACGGCCGTGACCACGAAGCGCTGTACGCGGCCTTCACCGCGCCACACCCCGGCCGTCCGCATGTGGTCGTGGCCCGGGTGGAGCCGAAGTCCGCCTGATCGTCCCTCCACTTCACCGTCACCGGCACATCGAGAAAGGCTCTCCATGGACACCATGCGTGACCGTTTCGCCCCGGTCGTCTCCCGGCTGCTCGACGAGGACCCGCGGGTCGCGGTCGTGCTCGCCGAGATCGGCAAGGACGGCTTCGCGGACGCCCAACTCCGGTACCCGGACCGGATGATCAACGTCGGCATCCGCGAGCAGCTCCTCGTCGGAGCGGGCGCGGGCCTCGCCCTGACCGGGATGCGCCCGGTCGTGCACACCTTCGCGAGTTTCCTCGTCGAGCGGCCCTTCGAGCAGGTCAAGCTGGACCTCGGCCACCAGGCCGTCGGCGCGGTCCTGGTGAGCGCGGCCGCCTCCTTCGACTGGCCCGCCGGCGGGTTCACGCACATGGCTCCGGGCGACGTGGCCCTCCTCGACACCCTGGACGGCTGGACCGTCCACCTACCCGGCCACCCGGACGAGGCCGAGACCCTGCTACGGCACGCGGTCGCCGCGGGCGACGACAAGGTGTACGTACGGCTGTCGGTCCAGTCGAACGCGGAGGCCCTCCCGGTCGACGGCGCGCGCTTCCTCACCGTCCGCGAGGGCCGCTCCGGTGTGGTCGTCGCCGTGGGGCCGATGCTCGACGCCGTCCTCGCCGCCACGGAGGGCCTCGACGTCACCGTCCTGTACGCCACGACCGTGCGCCCCTTCGACGCGGACGCCTTGCGCACCGCCACGCGCGATGCCGGGACGGACGTCGTCCTCGTCGAGCCGTATCTGGCGGGCACCTCGACAGCGGCCGCGAACGACGCACTCACCGACGTGCCCCACCGCGTGCTCGGCCTGGGCGTCGGCAAGGCCGAACTCCGGCGCTACGGCACCGTCGCCGAACACCTCACCGCCCACGGCCTCGACGCACGGACGCTGCGCGAGCGGATCGGCGGCTTCGTGGAAGGAGGCGCCGGGCGGGCGGCACCCCGGGGCTGAGGCCGCGCCTCCGCCGAGCCCCTCGCCGACGCGCCGTCAACTCTCTTGCGGACACGCCCGTTCACGTAGCGCCGCATCGCTCACAGCACTCACCCCACTCGGACCGACGGGTATCGCGTCGGCCCGCACCAGCCCACGTATCGCAGGCACCAGGAGCAGGGAGACCGGCACCACGAAGCTCATCGCGCCCGAGACGAGGAGCACGTGGTCGGCGCCGAGGGCCGCGGCGGCGGGGCCCGCCAAGGCCTGGCCGACCGGCATCATCGCGAGGGAGCCCGCCACGTCGTAGGCGTGGATGCGGTTGAGGACGTCCGGTGGGACCTGGGTCTGGACACTGGTCGCCCACATCACGCCCCAGAAGGACATCCCCACCCCGGCGACGGCGGCGCCGGCCGCCATGGCCGGTACAGCGAGCCCCGCCCCCACGGTCGCCGGGAAACCGGCGAAGGCGAAGAGGGCGATCGCACCGGCGCGCAGCATACGGCGGGGGCGCAGCCGCAGGGCGAGGAGCCCGCCTACGACGGTGCCCGCGCCGAGGGCCGAGTTGACCAGGCCGTAGGCGCGCGGGCCGTGGTGTTGCACCACCTCGGTCGCCACGAGCGGAACGGTCGGGCCCCACACGGCGATCATGTAGAAGCACCACACAGCGATGACTCCCCAGAGCCACGTGCGTGATCTGAACTCCCGCCAGCCCTCGACCAGATCGGCCTTGAAGGCGCCCGAACCGTGCCCGGGCTCGCGGCTGCCCGGTGCGAGCGGGGGCAGCCGGAGCAGCAGGAGGCAGAGGGCGCTGACCGCGTAGGTCGCGGCGTGGGCCGCGAACACGCCGCCGGGCGAGGTGAATCCGACGAGCAGGCCCGCGACGGCCGGACCGGCGAGCTGGGCCGCGGACTCGGCGATGCGTATCGCGCCGTTCGCGCCCTGGATGTCGGAGGCCAGTCGCGGCACCGTGCTCGCCACGCCGGGCTGGAACACCGCGCCCGCCACGCCGTTGACGAAGCCGATCGCGCAGATCTCCCAGAGCACGACATGGCCGGTGAAGAAGAGCGCGGCGGCGAGGGACTGGGTGCCCAGGCGCACCAGGTCGGCGCCGATCATCAGCTTGCGGGTGCTGAACCGGTCCGCGATCACCCCGCCGAAGACCACAAGTCCCGCGAAGGCGGCGGCTGTTGAGGCCATGGCGAGGCCTACCGCGCCCGCGCCGTACCCGTGTTCCAGGAGGCCGGCGGCGAGGGCCACGGGCAGCATGGTGTCGCCGAGGCGGGCGACGGCGCGGGCCACGAAGAACAACGCGAAGTCCCGTGACCAGACGGGCCGTTCGCCACTTCCGCCGCCCCGCTTCACCGCCCTCGCAACCGCACCGGCACCCCCTCCAGCACCCTTTCCGGCACCCTTTCCGGCACCCTTTCGGGCAACGATGTCATCGCCGTCGCCGTCGCCGACGCCATCGGCTCCGCCCGACTCCGCCTCCGGCCCGCTCCCCGTCCCGGCAGTCATCCCCCACCGCTCCCTCCCCCGACCGCCGCCCCCGAAGCGCCCCGCCGGTGCTCATGACATCCCGCTCAGAATCGTCGCGGTAGGAGCCGGATCCCCCTCCGTCCCGGCTCCCACTCCCGCCTTCGGATGATGCCACGCGCCACTGACAACGCCCGAGGGAATTTCAGTCCCCGGACCCGGACGGGAGGCCCAACTCGGGGTAGGCGTCCAGGAGTCGGGGCGGGGCCGCCTGGCGCCAGGAGTCGGCGAGGATGTCGCGGAGTTCGTCCTCGCTGTCCAGTGCGGAGAGGCGGGCCCTGACCCAGGCGAAGCCGGCCTCGTGGTCGGCGATCCAGAACTTCTCCGGCTCCGCCAGGACCAGTTCGTCCCGCTCCTCCTTGGGGCAGCGCACCGCGATGGAGGTCTCCTCCTCGGGCACGGTGACGAACATCTTCCCGGCGACCCGGAAGGTGGGCATGTTCCAGGCGACCTTCTCCGTCGTGTCCGGGAGGGAGAGGGCGATACGGCGTACGTCTTCGGCATCCGGCATGACTCGCAAGATAGCGGCTGCCACTGACAATCACCTGGTCGGAGTGCCTGCACCCAAGTCCGCTCCCAGGCCCGCTCCCGCGTCCACCCCGGCTCCCGCTCCCGCTGCCCCTCCCTCCCCCACCCCCACACGCTTGTAGTAGAGCGTCGTCGGCCGCAGCACCCCGGCCGGGCTGGCCGCGTAGTCCGGGATCACACCGGCCCGGGTCCAGCCGGCCGAGCGGTACAGGTGCTCGGCGGGGCTGTCGGTCTCGGTGTCGAGGTAGAGGAGGGTGATGCCGGCGGCGACGGCCGCGTCCTCGGCGACGGTCAGGAGCCGACGGCCGAGGCCCTCTCCCCTTGCCTCCCTGTGCACCATCAGCTTGACCAGCTCTGCGCGATGGCGGCTGTTGGGCTTGCCGGGGAAGGCCAGGCTCACCGTGCCGACGACCCGGTCGCCGCGCAGCGCTGCCCACACGGCGAGCTGCCCGGCGGCGACACCGTCGGCACGCTCCCGCCACCAGTCGACGGCGGCCGCACGGCCGAGCGGAGCAAGGAAGCCGATCGAGGCGCCGTAGTCCACGGTGTCGGTCAGCAGGTCGGCCAACTTGTCGACGGCGGCGCGCAGTTGAGGCGCGTCCAGAGCCCGCACAGTCACCTTCGCATCCATCTTCACGGCAACACCACCGCCAATACGTAACGCACGTCGTCAGGACCCGCGCACCGGAACCGCGTCGGCCCCCACACCCGCAGCCGCAGACAGTCACCGGCGTCGAGGTGATGCTCGACGTCCTGGGCCGCGACATCGAGGGCGCCCTCCAGGACCCAGATGTGCTGTTCCAGGCCGGGCACGGGCGGCCGGTCGTAGGCGAGGTCGGCGCCCGATCGGAGCCGCCCCTCGACGAGTTCGCCGCGCAGCCCGGTGTGCGGGGGCGACACGGATCGTCGTACGAAACCGGAGGTTCGGTCCTCCCACACCAGTTGCTCGGCGGCGCGGACCAGCAGGGCGGGTTCGGCCTCCACCTCGCTGAGGAGTTGGGACATCGTGCGGCCGTAGACACCGCAGAGGCGGTTGAGGAGGGAGGCGGTGGGGCTGATCTCGGCGCGTTCGGCACGGGACAGGGTCGAACGGCTCACCCCGCTCCGCTCCGCCAACTCGCCCAGGGACCAGCCGTGTTGGGCACGCAGCTCGGCAAGCCGGGCGCCGAGTCTGATGTCCACCGGGTCGAAGGTCGCGGCCGCTTCGTCGGATCTCATATCCGGGACGGTCTCCCGCATATGAGACGAATACGAGACGACGAGGTTACGTCTGAGCCACTTCTTCCAGCGCGTCCAGTACCGGGCGGATCAGCGGGTGCTCCTCCGTGCCGCGTCGTACGGCGGCGAAGACCCGGCGGGTCGGGGCCACCCCGTCGACGGGCCGGACGACGACTCCGGTCAGGTCCATGCCGCGGAGCGCCGAGCGGGGGACGAGGGCCACGCCCGCGTCGGCCGAGGCGAGGGCGACCACGGCACGGAAGTCGTCGGAGGAGTGTTCGAGGCGGGGCTGGAATCCGGCGTTCTCGCAGGCCAGGACGACGACCTCGTGACAGGGGTTGCCGGGGTACGGACCGATCCACGAGTCCTTGGCCAACTCGGCGAGGGGGACCTCGTCGGCGTCGGCGAGGCGGTGGGTGACCGGGACGACCGCGTCGAACGGCTCGGCGTAGAGCGGGAGGTGGGTCAGCCGCGGGTCGTCGGCGGGCGGCGCCCCGCGGTACTCGACGGCGACCGCGACGTCCACCTGCCGGTCGAGCACCATCGGCAGGCTGGCGTCGCCCTCGGCGTCCTGGACGCGGATGCGGATGCCGGGCGCGAGCCGGGCGAGCCGGGTCACCGCGGGCGCTACGACCTGTGCGATACCGGTCGCGAACGCGGCGACGGTGACGGTCCCGGCCGCGCCGGAACTGTACGCGGCGAGTTCCGCCTCGGCCCGCTCCAGCTGGGCCAGGACCACGTTGGTGTGACTGAGCAGAATCTCCCCGGCCGGCGTCAGCCGCACCCCCTTGGCCCCGCGCTCGACCAGCCGGTGCCCAGTCTCCTGCTCCAGCGCCGCAAGCTGCTGCGACACCGCCGAGGGCGTCAGATACAACGCGGCGGCCGCCGCCGTCACGGTGCGGTGGTCGGCCACCGCACGGAGGATATGGAGCCGCCGCGCTTCGATCATGCGACCGATTATCGCAATATGTCCGAGGGGTCGGACGAAGGCGGGCGGTCGGGGGGCGGGGTCTGGGTCCCGGTGCGGGTCGGGGGGCCGGGTGCGCGTCGGGGGGGCCGGGATCGTGGGCCCGGTCGGGATCGGGATGGGGGCGAGGTCTGGGGCCCGGTCCGGGTCGGGGGCGAGGTCTGGGGCCCGGTCCGGGTCGGGGGCGAGGTCTGGGGCCGGTGCGGTCTAGGTCAGGATCTCGGGGGCCCAGTCCGAGTCCAAGTCGATCGGATCAGCCTTCCAGCTCAGCCCACCGACTCCGCCCTCAACCCCAACCTCCGCCCCGCAGCCCTCCATCTCAGCCCACAAGCCTCGCCCCCCTCCGCCCCTCACCCCTCCAGTTCAGCCCGCGCAGCGACAAACGCCTCCACCGCCCGATTCACATCCCCCGTGGAATGCGCCGCCGACAACTGCACCCGAATCCGGGCAGCCCCCTGCGGCACCACCGGATACGAGAAACCGATCACATACACGCCCCGCTCCAGCAGCAGCTCGGCCATCCGCCCCGCCACCGCCGCGTCGCCGATCATCACAGGGGCGATCGCATGGTCGCCGGGGAGGATGTCGAAGCCCTCCTCGGTCATCCTCCGGCGGAACAGCGCCGTGTTCTCGGCGAGTTGGACCCGCAGATCGTCCGCGGACTCCAGCAGGTCGAGCACCTTGAGGGAGGCCGCGGCGATCACCGGAGCCAGCGTGTTCGAGAAGAGGTACGGACGGGAGCGCTGGCGCAGCAGGGCGACGATCTCCGCGCGGGCGGCGACGTAACCGCCGGAGGCGCCTCCCAGGGCCTTGCCGAGCGTGCCGGTGATGATGTCGACGCGGTCCATGACGCCGTGCAGTTCGGGGGTGCCGCGGCCGCCGGGGCCGACGAAGCCGACGGCGTGGGAGTCGTCGACCATGACCATCGCGTCGTAGCGGTCGGCGAGGTCGCAGATGTCGCGGAGCGGGGCGACGTAACCGTCCATGGAGAAGACGCCGTCGGTGACGATCAGCTTCCGGCGCGCACCCGACGCCTCCTTCAACTGCCCTTCCAGATCGGCCATGTCGCGGTTGGCGTAGCGCAGCCGGCGGGCCTTGGAGAGGCGGATGCCGTCGATGATCGAGGCGTGGTTGAGCGCGTCGGAGATGACCGCGTCCTCCGGGCCCAACAGGGTTTCGAAGACACCGCCGTTGGCGTCGAAGCAGGAGGAGTAGAGGATCGTGTCCTCCTGGCCGAGGAACGTGGAGAGGCGTGCCTCCAGCTCCTTGTGGACCTCCTGCGTGCCGCAGATGAAGCGCACGGACGCCATGCCGTAGCCCCAGCGGTCGAGGGCTTCGTGGGCGGCGGCGACGACCTCGGGGTGGTCGGCGAGGCCGAGGTAGTTGTTGGCGCAGAAGTTGAGGACCTCGCCGGGGCGCCCGCCCGCGGTGACGTTCACGGTCGCGGACTGCGGCGAGCCGATCACGCGCTCGGGCTTGTGGAGTCCGGCGGCGCGGATCTCGTCGAGGGTGGTACGGAGGTCGTCGCGCACGGAGTCGAACATGGGGGAAGCTCCTAAAGTTCCTTCACCGAAAGGGAGTTGCGCAGCTCAGCAGGGAGTTACGCGGCCCGGAGGGCAACTACGCGGTCCAGTCCAGGATGACCTTGCCGCCCTTGCCGCTCGCCGCGTCCGCGAACGCCGCCTCGAAGTCGCGGTGTCCGTACCGGCCGGTGATCACGGGCGCGAGGTCCAGGCCGCCCTCCAGCAGGACCGACATCGCGTACCACGTCTCGAACATCTCACGGCCGTAGATGCCCTTGATGGTGAGCATCGAGGTGACGACGCGGGACCAGTCGACCGGGAACTCCTCGGCGGGCAGGCCCAGCATGGCGATCCGGCCGCCGTGCGTCATGTTGGCGATCATGTCGCGCATGGCCTCGGGGCGGCCGGACATCTCCAGGCCGATGTCGAAACCCTCGCGGAGTCCCAACTCCCGCTGCCCGTCGGCGATCTGAGCATCCGTCACGTTCAACGCGAGGCTCACGCCTATCTTGCGGGCCAGGGCGAGCCGTTCCTCGCTCACATCGGTCACTACGACGTTCCGCGCACCGGCGTGCCGGGCAACTGCCGCCGCCATCAGACCAATTGGGCCCGCACCGGTGATCAACACGTCCTCACCGACCAGCGGGAAGGACAACGCGGTGTGCACGGCGTTGCCGAACGGGTCGAAGATCGCGGCGACATCGAGGTCGACGGGGACCCGGTGCACCCACACGTTGGCGGCGGGCAGCGCGACGTACTCCGCGAAGGCACCGTCCCGGCCGACACCGAGCCCGACCGTGGCCCGGCACAGATGGCGGCGCCCGGCCTGGCAGTTGCGGCACTTGCCGCACACCAAGTGGCCCTCGCCGCTGACCAGTTCACCGACGGCGATGTCGGCGACGGCCCGGCCCGTCTCCACGACCTCGCCCACGAACTCGTGGCCGAGCACCAGCGGCGTACTGATCGTCTGCCGCGCCCACCCGTCCCAGTTCCGGATGTGCAGATCGGTGCCGCAGATCCCGGTCCGCAGGACCTTGATCAGTACGTCGCCGGGTCCGACGGCGGGCTCCGGCACGTCCGCGAGCCACAGCCCGGGCTCCGCCTTCTCCTTGACCAGCGCCTTCAACGCAACGGCTCCTGAGGGTGAGGTCCCGGGCGCGGGCACGCCGAACGAGCCCGTTCCGGGGGGGGTGGATTCTGTTAGCAATCTGCCCCACCGGAGCGCCCGGGTCCATCGAGGTTTTCTTAAGCCGTGCCGCAGCTTTCCTTCACAGCTGTCAGAGCCGCGACACCTGGTAGTGGGCGATGGACCACCCGTCCGCCACCCGCTTCACCAACACCGCGAGCTTCACGTCGACCGGCGGCCGGTCCGTGAACGTGAACTCCGTGTCCAGATAACCGAGTACGAGGTCGTCGGCGTACCGCCGGGTCTCGACGATCTCGAACTCGGCCTTCATCCCCGGGGGTTGGGAGTCGTAGTACTCGGCGATCCCCTTCCGGCCGACGCTGTAGGGGTGCAGTCCCTGGAAGATCGCGTCCTCGGTGAAGAGCCGGGCCACCTCCTCCGGTTCGTGGGCGTCCACCGCCGCTTTCCAGGGGTCCAGGACACCGCGCAGGACGAGTTCGTCGTCGTTCGTGCTGTTCATCTCCGTCGACCTTTCTCAATGACCGACCTCAGTGACCGGCGCTCATACCGCCGTCGACATGCAGGATCTCGCCGGTGACGAAGGGGGCGTTCTCCAAGAACACCACGGCGTCGACGATGTCGCTCACCTCGCCCATCCGGCCGACCGGGTGCAGTCCGGCGAGGCCCGCGTGGCTCTCCTCCGGGTGCATCGGCGTCTTGATGGTGCCCGGCGACACGGCGTTGGCGCGGATGCCGCGCGTGGCGTACTCGATGGCGAGGGACTTGGTCGCGGACTGCAGCCCGCCCTTGGTCAGCGAGGCCAGGGCGGAGGGGACGCGGGCGTCCGCGTTGTCGACCAGGCTGGTGGTGACGTTGACGATGTGGCCGCCGCCCTGGGCGAGCATGTGCCCGATGGCCAGCTGGGTGATCCGGAAGAACCCGGTCATGTTGATGCCGAGCACGGACGCGTAGTCGTCGGCCGTGTAGTCGGTGAACGGCTTGGCGACGAACACGCCCGCGTTGTTGACCAGCGTGTCGACGCGGCCGAACCGCTCGATCGCGGCGGCGACGACCCGCTCGGCGGTCGCCGGGTCCGCGATGTCGCCCTGGACGGTCAGCACGTCCGCGTCGTCGGCCGGGGCGATGGTGCGCGAGGTGGCGACGACGGCGTGACCGAGCTTGCGGTACGCCTCGACGACGCCGGCTCCGATGCCCTGCGAGGCACCGGTGACGATCGCGACCTTCTGGGTCTGAGAGCTCATGACGACCTTCTCCAAAGTAGTTGCCGAGGTGCTTCCGGTCGACGATTCTTACTAGCCGACCGGTCGCCTATAGGAGAAAGTAGGCGACCCCGGGAAGTGAAAGCAAAGGTCAGAGGCGCTTTTCCCAGGACCGGAATCCTCGCTGCTGGGAGGCCCTGCCTCCCACTCCACGTCAGCGGTGCGGGTCGCCCTCGGGCAGCCAGGCGTCGGGGGCACGCAGCCCCAGGTCGCCGACACCGTCACAGAGCGCGTCCACGGCCGCGAGCACCGACGTCCGCGTCTCGCCCTCGCGCCACACCAGCGACCAGGTCCAGTGGACGGCCGGCCCGACGATCTCGCGGCGCACCAGGTCGGACGGCAGTGAAGTGGTCTGCCCCTTGGGCGAGTTGACGACCGGACGGCGACTGCGGCGCACGTGGTCGAAGAACGCCGGGCCGGTGATCCCACCGTCGGAAATGGCCACGGCCTGTGCCCCGGTGTCCTGCGCGAGCTGCTCGGCGTAGACGTTCCAGGACGACCAGGAATTGGTGTCGTCGTCGAGGAGCACGGTGGTGTCCCGGGCCCGCACGTCCCCGGTGTCGGTGCCCGGGGACACCGCGTACAGCCGGTCCGCGCCGAGCAGCCGGGCCCGCAGTCCGTGCCGCTTCAGGTCCTCGTCCCGTACCCAGCACACGGCGAGGTCCAGGCTGCCGTCCGCGACCCGGGCGGCCTGCGTGTGCGAGGGCGCGACCCACGCGTCGACGTGCACCTGGGCGACCCCGGCGGTACGCGAAGTCAGGTCCGCGGGAAGCCAGTTGACATAGCCGAGCCGCACCGCCTCCGAGCCCGCGAGCCGCCCGGCCCGGCGCCTGAGGTCGTCGGCGCGCTCCAGCAGGGCGCGGGTGTGCGGGAGCAGCGCGGCGCCGGCCGGGGTGAGGGAGACCGAGCGGCGGTCGCGGTCGAAGAGCCGTACGCCCAGATCGCGTTCGAGGGCCTTGATCTGCTGAGAGAGGGACGGACCGGCGATCAGGAGGCGGTCGGCGGCCCGGCCGAAGTTCAGCTCCTCGGCGACGGCGACGAAGTACCTCAGTTGGCGCAGCTCCACGTCCGTCATGCTACGCGGGCTGGGAAGCCGGGCCTCTCAGCAGGGAGCGAGCCTGTCGTGGCGCCCGGGCCCGTCACGGGCCACGATGAAGGCACAGAGACCCGGCACCCTGCCGTGCGGGCCCGAACGGAGCGAGATCATGCTGCGAGAGTTCCTGGTCGAGATCACCACCACGATCCCCGAGGGCACCGCCCAGGAGGAGGTCGACCGGCGCCGCGCCGCCGAGGCCGTCCGCGCCCGCGAACTGGCCGCGACCGGCCAGCTGGCCCGACTGTGGCGTCCGGTCGGCGAGCTGCGCAGCGTCGGCGTCTGGCGCGCCGCCGACGAGGAGGAACTCCACACGAAGGTGCTCGGCACCCTGCCCCTGCACGCGTGGATGACCTTCACCGTCACCCCGCTCGAACCGCACCCGAACGACCCGGGCCATGCGGCGTAACTCACCCCGCCCGCAAGGGATTTCACCACCATGAGCCCATCCGCCCAGGTCCCCGCACCCCGGGCGGAGGGCCCCCTGCTCTCCCCCTGGACGCACGTCACGCGGGTCGCCGCGGCCCTCGCGGCGGGCATGGGCGTCGGCCGCTTCGTCTATACGCCGATCCTCCCGCTGATGCACACCCAGGCGGGGCTCTCCACCACCGCCGGCGCCCACCTGGCCACCGCCAACTACGTCGGCTACCTCCTCGGCGCCCTCGCCGGCACCCTGATCCCCGCGCTGGTCCGCTCCCGCGCGGTCCTGCGCGGCTCGTTCGTCGTGCTGACCGGCACACTGGCCGCGATGCCCGCCACGCACAGCACCACGACATGGATCGCGCTGCGACTACTGGCAGGGGTGGCAAGCGCGCTGATCTTCGTGGTCGCGGTCAGCTCACTCCTCGGCCATCTGCGCAACCACCCTGCACACATGCCCGGTTGGGGCTTCGGTGGGGTGGGCGCGGGCATCGCGCTCTCCGGCCTGCTGGTCCTCGCTCTGCGCTCCGTCGCGGACTGGCAGGTCGCGTGGTGGTCCTCGGCCGCACTCGCCGCAGCACTCGCGACCGCCGCGTGGAACCTACGGCCCGAGATCCCGCCCGCACCCTCGACTGGCGCCCGTGACACGGTGGTTGACCCATGGTTCGGCGCCCTGTTCGTGAGCTACACCCTGGAGGGCGTCGGCTACATCGTCGCCGGTACCTTCCTGGTCGCCGCGATCGGACAGCGCTCCCCTGGCTGGATCGGCAGCGGCGCATGGGTGCTCGTGGGCATGGCCGCCGTACCGTCCTCCGCACTGTGGGCACGGCTCGGGCGCCGTTGGTCGCGGCCCGGGCTGCTCTGCGTGGCACTGGCGATCCAGGCGGTCGGCATCGCGCTGCCCGCGCTGATCGGCGGGGTGGCGGCGGCCCTGGTCTCGGCGGTGCTGTTCGGGGCGACCTTCATCGGCGTGAGCACGCTCGCCCTCGCAACTGGCGCGGAGCTCCGATTCCCGCGCTCCGTGGCCCTGTTGACCGCCGGCTACTCCGTCGGCCAGATCCTCGGCCCCCTCGCCGTGGCCCCGCTCCTGCACGACGGCTACCGCCCGGCCCTGCTCCTGGCCGCCGCGGTGGTCCTCGCCGCGGCCGTCACGGCCGCCGTCCTGCGGACCGGCTTCCCTCGCCGTGAGGCGGTGGCGCTACGACACTCCGCGCCCGCTCGGGACGTACGGACCGCCGGTCGCTGATCAGGCGGTACGGGCCCCGAGCAGCGCCAGGCAGTTGGCCCAAAGGGGGCTCAGACGCCCGGTGTTGTTGTAGAGCTTCGCGAACATCACCTGGCCCTCCAACTGCGCGACGACCGAACGCGCCGCCTCCCGGGGGTCGTTGACGGTGACGTCCCCGCGCTCCCGTGCCTCGCCGATGACCGCGGCGACCATCTCGACCTGGGCGTCGAAGATCTCCTGCAGCCGCGCGCGAACAGCCTCGGTCTGATTGCTCATCTCCAGACTGAGATTGCCCAACAGGCAGCCGAGCACGGTGCCGCAGCCCTGCTGTACGGCGTGCTGTCCGGCCTCGGTCTCCTCGAACAACTGCCGTAGCCGGTCCAGCGGTTGAGCACCGCCGGTCTCCCCGCTGAGGATGCGCGTCCACTCCCGGCGCTGGTCCGCCCAGTGCTCGTCGACGACGGCCAGCGCGAGGGCCTCCTTCGACGCGTAGAAGTAGTAGAAACTGCCCTTCGGCACCCCGGCCGCCTTGCAGATCTCGGCCACCCCCAGCGCCGAGTAACCGCGCGCCTCGAAGAGCGACCTCCCGGCGGCGAGGATCTTCTCTCCGGCATCACTGGTCCTGCCCATACGGCAACTATACGACCGGTCGGCTAGCGATTGTCCGCCTGTCCCCCGCCGAGCAGTTCGAGGCGGGCCACCAGCTCCGCCGCCGTCGACTTGATCGTCTCCAGACCCGGCTTCCCCCACGGCCGCGGCTCGGTGTCGACGACACACACGGTGCCCAGCACCATCCCCGTGGAGTCGATGAGCGGCGCCCCCAGATAGGAACGGATCCCGAACTCGTCGACGACCGGATTGCCCGCGAACCGCGGGTAGTCGCAGACGTCCTCCAGCACCAACGCCTTACGTCTGACCACCACATGGGGGCAGAAACCGTAATCACGCGCCAACTGCCGTCCCACCTCGGGCTTGGCGTGCTCGCCTCCCGTGACGGGCCGGGGCAGTCCCACCCCGCCCGGAGTGTGCAGTCCGGCGAAGAACTGCCGGTTCTCGTCGATGAAGTTCACCATGGCGTACGGCGCCCCGGTCAGGTCGGCGAGATGGTCGGCGAAGGCGTCGAGTGCCGGGTCCGGGTGTGAGCCGAGGCCCAACCCCCGCAGTCGGCGCCGCCGTTGAGGGGCCTCCTTGTCCTCGGGCGTGAGCAGCAGACGACCGGCCGGACGCGGCGGGTCGTAGCTCATGGGCGAACTCCGTCCGTGGGGACGTATGACATAGAGGAACTCCGTGGCGGTGTGCGGGGATCACATGTGGGCACCATGGCTCGGCACGTGTGCCGGGGCGTGGGCGATGAGATGGCGGACGAGGGTCAGCAGGGTCTGGACACCGGAACTGGAGATCCGCGCGTCGCAGCGGACGACCGGGATCCCGGGGTCGAGGTCTATGGCGGCGCGCACCTCCTCGGGGTCGTAGCGGTAGGAGCCGTCGAACTCGTTGATCGCGACGATGAAGCCGAGGCCGCGCTGTTCGAAGAAGTCGACGGCCGCGAAGCACTCCTCCAGACGGCGGGTGTCGGCGAGGATCACCGCGCCGAGGGCGCCTTCGGACAGTTCGTCCCACATGAACCAGAACCGCTCCTGTCCGGGCGTACCGAACAGATAGAGCACGTGTTCCGGGTCGAGGGTGATCCGGCCGAAGTCCATCGCCACGGTCGTCTCGACCTTGTTCTCGATGCCTTCGAGGTCGTCGGTCGCGGCGCTGACCGTGGTGAGCAGCTCCTCCGTGCTGAGCGGCGCGATCTCGCTCACCGCGCCGACGAAGGTCGTCTTGCCGACGCCGAAGCCGCCCGCCACCAGGATCTTCAGTGCGGTGGGGAAGGGGTCGTGGCCGCTCTCGTAGTCAGAGCTGTCGTCGTAGTCCATCGAGCACTGCCTCCAGAAGAGACCGGTCAGTGGGGTTGTGGTGGAACTCGGGTGGCTTGGTGGTCAGCGCCCCGCAGTCGACGAGGTCCGACAGCAGCACCTTGGTGACCGCGGCCGGCAGCTTCAGGTGGGCGGCGACCTCGGCGACCGAGACGGGCGCGCGGCACAGGTCGAGCGCCTGCGCGTGCTCGGGTCCGAGGTAGCCGAGGGGGGTGGCTCCGGTGGCCATCACCTGCGACAGGAGGTCGAGTGCGACGGAGGGCCGGGTCCGGCCGTTGCTGACCGTGAAGGGGCGCACCAGACGTCCGGCCGCGTCGTCCAACCAAGGCCCGTCGCCGGCCGTCGCCACGCTCAAGGCCTCATCGCAGGGGATTCGACGGCGTGCTGCCGGGGAGCGGTCACGAGGTAGGGGCGCACGCTCTTGACCAGCATCGCCATCTCGTAGCCGAGGACGGCCGCGTCCGCCTCGCGGCCGGCGAGCACGGCGAGACAGGTGCCGGATCCGGCCGTGGTGACGAAGAGGAGGGTCGAGTCGAGTTCGACGACGACCTGCCGGACGTCTCCGCCGTCACCGAAGCGGACGCCCGCGCTCCGGCCGAGGGAGTACAGCCCGGAGGCCAGGGCGGCCATGTGGTCGGCGCTGTCGGGGTCCAGCCCGTGAACCGACTTCACGAGCCCGTCGCAGGAGAGCAGGACCGCGCTGGTGGTGTGCGGTACGCGCTGCACGAGGCCGCTCATCAGCCAGTCGAGATCGGATACATGGCCGGTCGGCGCATCGCTCGCCATGGTGGATCGACTCCTTGGGGTACGAAGGTCTGCGGGAGCACTGGTGGGGGTGCCAGTGGGGGTGGGGGCCTGCGTGCTCATCCGGCTGATGCGCTCCCGTCGTGCCGGGCGGTGAAGTCGTGGTCGTGGCCGAGCACATGCGCGTGCGCCTCGGCTATGGGGGCCGCGTCCATGTGGGGGGCGAGGGTGAAGTGGTCCGTGCCCGTCTCCGGTGCCGTGGGCTGAGTGGTGTAGCGGTGCAGCGCGGTGTCCATGTAGCCGGAGCCCATGTGTGTTGCCGACATGTGCGGTTGCTCCTGCTCCACGGGGGACGGTTCCGGGGCGGACGGGTCCGCGTGGAGCGCGTTCATGTAGAGACCGCCCGTGTGGACCTCGCCGGTGTAGACCTGGCCTGTGGACACGAACTCCGGGTGGTCCGAGTCCACGTCCGACGCCTCCACCTGCGGCCCCTCCCTATGCGACGACTCCATGACCTGGTGTGCCTCCCTGTGTGGTGACGCCACCTCGGTCGCCTCCACCGACTCGGCCGTCTCCATGTGCTGCCGCGCCTCCGCGAGACCGATCCCCCGCTGGAAGGCGGCCATCAGGCCCGGGTCGTGGCCTGCCGGGTCGTCGGAGTCCTGGCGCGGTGCCGGGCCGTCGCGGAGTTGGGGGGCGATGTGTTCCTGGGCGCGGCGCCGGGGCAGCTGGGGCGGCTTGCCCATGGTGCCGCGTACCGCTCCGCCGCGCGGGACGGTCGGTGCGGTCACGTTCTCGGCCACGGTCCCCCGGTCGTCGGGACGGATGCCGGGCACCGCCTCCGAGGGGTTGGCGCGTTCCGCGTGGGCGCCGCGCACGGGCAACGGCACCGGTCCGCCGCCGTTCGGCCCCGCTGCGGCGGACGGTACGGAGTCCCGCCGTTGATGCCGCCCCGGCGCCCCGGCCTCACGCTGGTGCCGCCCCGGTGCGCCTTGACCGACGGCGTGTTGACCAACGCCCTCGGCCCCACCCGGCGCCCCACCCTGCGGAAGCTGCTGCGGCGGAACGAGCGGCCGCCCCCCACCCAAGGTGTCCTGCGGCTGTCCTACGGCCCCGGGGGCGCCCTGCGCCGTACCCAACAGGGCCTGTGGCACCACGAGTACGGCCTGCACCCCGCCGTAGATGTTGGTCTGCAGGCGGACGTGGATGCCGTGGCGGCGGGCGAGCTGGGAGACCACGAACAGGCCGATGCGGCCGTCGGCCAGCAGGCTGGCGACGTTGACCTGGTCGGGGTCGGTCAGCAGGGCGTTCATCCGGCTCTGTTCCCCGGCGGGCATGCCGAGTCCGCGGTCCTCGACCTCGACGGCGAGGCCCGAGGTCACGAGGTTGACGCGGAGCAGCACCTGGGTGTGCGGGGCGGAGAACACCGTGGCGTTCTCGACGAGTTCGGCCAGCAGGTGGATCACGTCGGCGACGGCGTGGCCGCGCAGGGTGCCGTCGATCGGCGGCACGAGTTTGACGCGGGAGTACTGCTCGACCTCGGCGATGGCGGAGCGCAGCACCTCGGTCATGGAGACCGGGTTGCTCCACTGCCGGCGGGAGACGGCGCCGCCGAGGACGGCGAGGTTCTCGGCGTGGCGGCGGATGCGGGTGGCGAGGTGGTCGACGTGGAAGAGGCCCTTGAGCAGGTCGGGGTCCTCGATCTCGTTCTCCAGCTCGTCGAGGATGGAGATCTCCCGGTGCACCAGCGACTGCAGGCGCCGGGCGAGGTTGACGAAGACCTCGACCTTCTGTTCGCTGCCCGCCTGGCTGGAGAGCTGCGCGGCCGCGACGACGGCGGTGACCGCGCCGTCGTGCGCGTGTGCCAGGTCGGCGGCGAGGAGGTCGAAGTCGTCGGCGTCCCCGGGAGGCTTGGCGCGCGGCTTGCGCGGGGGCGGGCCCTCGCCGCGGCGCAGCGCCTCGACCAGGTCGCGCAGATCGGCCTCGCCGCGCGCGCTGCTGCGGCGCAGGGCGCCGATGCGGTCGCTGACGGAACTCGCGGCGCGGCCCGCGGCGACGGCGGCAATCAGGATGCCCGCGAACGTCACCGATGTGGCTCCGGCGAGGACACCCCAGAGGGTGAGGCTGGTCCGCGCTCCGGTGGAGCGGACGGTGAACAGGACGGCCGCGCTGGCGCTCAGCGCGACCGCGACGGGCGGCAGCACGGCGAGGCGCAGGAGTTGGGGGCGTATGTGCGTCTCGGGCAGTGCGGGCACGGGTCGGGCGGCCGGTCGCCCGTGCCGGCCGCCCTCACGGCGGTCTGCGCGTGCGGCCGGTGCACGGAGTTGAGACATCGGCGTCCTCGTACTGGTGCGTCGGGCCGGTTGGTTCGCGCGGGATGCGCGATTCGGGCATACGCCATCGCGGTGCCGGTCGAGAGAGCCGAACAATTCGGCCCCGCGTCGCCCGACGGACACTGACAGTAGTCGTCAACGCATCAGGTGCGGTGGGCAGTTGACAAACTCCCACAGGGAGCGTCCCGCTCTGGTATGAGGCCTCGCACGGCAGACCGATAACCCCGTCGACCACACGCCGAAGAAGGACAAAGAATCGATCGCGCCTGATCGGAACCGGTCACGAACAGGCGTCAGGGGCCGGGGGGTTCGCTACCCCCCGGCCCCTGACATTCATCTCTCACCCACCCGCGGCCGAGCCGCAGGGGTGGTTTCCGGGGGCCCGGCCGCCCTCAGCCGCACCCCTGAACATCACGCAGTGTGTCGGTCAGCGTTCGTTCGCGAGGTCCAGCTCCGCCGGAGCGGTCGTCGGCCTCGGTTCCGTCTCCACCGGCTTCGGAGTCCGCCAGGGGTGGTCGATCGTCCCCCCGAAGGGCCGCCACCACCGGTCCGTCGTCAGCGCGCCGCCCGGTTCGAACGGCTCGCCCGGCGTCGGTGTGGCCACGGTCTGGCCGGCTGCCTCACCCTCGTCCGCGGTCCACTCGCCGGGCTCGGCCCACGCGTGCAGCGCCAGATTGAACGTGCCCCAGTGGATCGGCAGCAGCACCCCGTGCGGCTGCCCGCCCTGGAGGTCGAGGTGGGCGCGCATGCCCTCCTCGGGCGTCATGTGGATGTCGGGCCAGAACTCGCTGTACGCGCCGATCTGGATCATCGTGGCGTCGAACGGGCCGTGCGCGGCACCGATGTCCTTGAAGCCCTCGAAGTAGCCGGTGTCGCCGCTGTGGTAGATCCGGTGCTCCTCACCGGCGACCACCCAGGAGGCCCAGAGGGTGTGCTGGGTGTTGCGCAGGCCGCGGCCGCAGAAGTGCCGGGCCGGGGTGGCGGTCAGGGTGACGCCGCCGACCCGGGTCTCCTCGTGCCAGTCCAGCTCGCGCAGCCGGTCGGCGGACACACCCCAGTGCTCCAGGTGGGCGCCGACGCCCAGCGGCACGGCGAACAGGGTGTCCGTGTCGGCCAGCGCCTTGATCGTCGGCATGTCCAGGTGGTCGTAGTGGTCGTGCGAGATGACCACGACGTCGACCGGACCGAGCGCGGCGATCGGCAGGGGCGCCGGGTGCAGCCGCTTGGGTCCGGCGAACGGGAAGGGGGAGCAGCGCTCGCCCCAGACCGGGTCGAAGAGGACCCGGTGGCCGTCGATCTCCGCGAGCACGCTGGAGTGCCCCATCCAGGTCAGCCGCAGTCCGGTCGCGGCGGGCCTGGCCAGGTCGGCGAGGGTGGTGGCGTGCACCGGCAGCGTGCCGTCGGGGGCGCGGCGGGCGCGCTGCTCCTTGTCGAGGTAGGACTTCCCCATCTCGCGCATCGTGCCGCCGGACGGGCGGACGTTCGTATTGCCCCCGGGGTTCTGGAAGACCCCGTCCTTGAAGTGGGGCGATCTGCGGATGCGCGCCAGGCGCTCGCCGCTCGGCTCCGCGCCGAAGGCATCAGGCTGCAGCGCGCGGAGCCCGGAGCTCAGCGTACGGAATCCGGTCACGATGCCTCCAGGTCGGGTCGGTCAGGCTTTCCATTATGGTCGACCCCTCTGACAACGCCGCCGCATCGGCGTCACCGGGGCCGGTTTCCAAGGAAAGACCAAAGTTCCGCGCCGAAGGTTGACACCGCGGGACGGCCTCGCGCCTCCGTTGACAGGAGGCGGCGGCACTTCCGATACTGACTCGCCGTTCAGTACCCGTCGATCAGTATCCGCCGTCCGGTACGGGCTCCCGTACGCGTCCTGTCCGTACTCGCCCTGTCGGCCGGCGCCCCGAGGAGCCCCTATGACCGCCCCCTTGATGTCGATCACCTGGACCGACCACGTCACCGGCCGCCAGGGTTTCCTGGTCGTCGACCGGCTGGTGCGCGGGGTCTCCAGCGGCGGACTGCGAATGCGGCCGGGCTGCACGCTGGACGAGGTGGCTGGGCTGGCCCGGGGCATGACCATGAAAGAGGCGCTGCACTACGACCCGGCGGGCCGGTACATCCCCCTGGGCGGTGCCAAGGGCGGCATCGACTGCGATCCCCAGGACCCGGTGTCGTACGACGTCCTCGTGCGCTACCTGCGTGCCATGCGGCCGCACATCGAGAGCTTCTGGACGACGGGTGAGGATCTCGGGCTCACCCAGGACCTGGTCGACCGGGCCGCCGCGGAGGCGGGGCTCGTGTCGTCGATCCAGGCCGTCTATCCGCTGCTCGACGACGAGGCCACGGCGCGGCGGCGGCTCGCGGACGCCTTCGCGGTCGAGGTGGACGGCATCGGTCTCGACGAGCTGGTCGGCGGCTGCGGGGTCGCCGAGTCGGTGCTCGCGGCGCTGGACCGCGCGGGCGTGCCGTACACGGGGACGCGGGTCGCCGTGCAGGGCCTCGGCACCATGGGCGGGGCCACGGCACGGTTCCTCACGCGCGCGGGGCTGTCGATCGTCGCCGTCGCCGACATCAAGGGCACGATCGCGAACCCGGCCGGGCTGGACATCGACGCGCTGCTCACGGCCCGGGACACGTACGGCACCGTGGACCGCTCCGTGCTGCGCCCGGGCGACCTCGAACTCCCCGGTGAGGACTGGCTGTCCGTGGCGGCGGAGGTGCTGGTCCCGGCGGCGGTGTCGTACGCGATCGACACCACGAACCAGCGAGGGATCACCGCCCGCTGGGTCGTCGAGGCGGCGAACATGCCCGTACTACCTGAGGCGGAGGAACTGCTCTCCGCGCGCGGGGTCACGGTTCTCCCGGACGTGGTCGTGAACTCCGGGACGAACGCCTGGTGGTGGTGGACCCTGTTCGGGGACATCGGTGCCGACGCGGACGAGGCCTTCGCCCACACCCGGCGTTCGATGCGCGCCCTGATCGACCTGATGCTGGCCCGCGCGGAGGCCGACGGCACGACACCGCGCGCCGCCGCGCACGCCATCGTCGCCGACCGGTTGCCGGTCATCGCGGAACGGTTCGGCTGGTACCGGTGATGTACGGGTACCCGTGGCGTACGGGTACCGGTGACGTACGGGACACCACCCCTACGGGCGACGGATTAGGGTGATCGCGTGGCGAGAGTGCGGTTGAGCGTGACGGAGCGGCGGGCCGAGTTGCTGCGGGCCGCCGTCGAGCAGATCGAGGCGCGGGGTGTGGCGGCGGTCAGGATCGCCGACGTGGCCTCGGCGCTCGGCGTGAGCAACGCGCTCGTGCTCTATCACTTCTCGACCAAGGAGAAACTGGTCGCCGCCGCCTTCACCTTCGCCGCCGAGGACGACCTCGCGCACCTCCACAAGCTCCTGGGCCGCCGCACGACCGCGCTGCGTAGGCTGCGGGCCGCGGTGCGCTGGTACGCGCCGACCGGGCAGGCCAAGGGCTGGCGGCTGTGGATCGAGGGCTGGGCGGCGGCCCTGCGCGAACCCGCCCTCCTGGACGTCACCCGCGATCTCGACCGGCGGTGGAAACAGGCACTCGCGGAGGTCGTCGCCGAGGGCGTGACCGCGGGCGAGTTCCACTGCCCGGACCCGGCCACCACCGCCCTGCGCCTCACGGCCCTCCTGGACGGCCTCGCCGTACAGATGACGGCGTACGCGGGAGCGGTGTCGCGGGCACGGGCCCTGGAGTGGGTCGACGAGGCACTGGCGCGGGAACTCGGCCTGGAGCGGGCGGCGTTGACCGCTCCCTGAAGCCGTTCCCAAAAAAAGCCGCCTCTTCGAGGAGACGTCTCCCGTAGAAGGCCGCCTCTCCGAGGGGTCACCTCCGCACCCGGCACCCCGTTACCGTGCCGCCCCGTCAGGACCCCGCCACCCTGTCAGGCCACCCGCTCGATCCGCATCTTGATGTCGTCCGGCGACAGCGCGCCCTTCGCCTCGACGTGGTCCCCGGAGGACTCGCCGCGCAGTCGGCGTCCGATCCACGGCACCAGGTACTCGCGCGCCCAGTGCACGTCGTCGCGCCGGACGTCGAGCGTGCCGCGCGGCGGCAGCGGGGGCCAGGGCTGGTCCGGGTCGGCCGGGACCTCGACGCCGAGGACCTGGCCGGCGCGGAGCGCCACGCGCGTGTGCCCCTCGGGAGAGAGGTGGAGCCGGTCACCGTCCCAGGCCCGCCGGTCCTGGACCGTCTTGAGGGACCACAGGTCGAGCACCGGGCAGCCGTACCGGTCGGCGATGGCCCGCACATGTCCGTTGTAGGTGGCGATCTTGCCGCGCAGATGCTTGAGCACGGGCACGCCGCGGGTGTCGAAGCCGGTCGTCACCATGACGGTGCCGACGGCGGCGGTGAGGTCGGCGACCGCGCGCTCGAAGCGTTCGGCGACCTCGTCGGGGTCGGTGCCCGGACGGATGATGTCGTTGCCGCCCGCGGCCAGGGAGACCAGGTCGGGCCCGATCTCCTTGGCCCGGGTGAGCTGGTCGGACACGATCTGGTCGAGCAGCTTCCCGCGCACGGCCAGGTTCGTGTACTCGAAGTCGCCCTCGGGCCGCCGGTCCGCGAGCAGTACCGCGAACCGGTCGGCCCAGCCGACCATCGCCCCGTCGGGCCCTGGGTCGCCGACGCCCTCGGTGAAGCTGTCCCCCAGCGCCACGTACGACCCGATCACTGATCTGTTGTCACTCTTCGAATCGTTAGCCACGGCAACCATAATTCACCCTGGGCTGTGACCTACGCGATCGTATTTAGGGGTTGACGGGCGGTGAGATAAGCCACTTGTAAAGGGTTGTCCAAAGTCGGAATAACCCTCTGATCAGGGGTGTTCACCCCGGAACTGCTCTGCGCCGGGCTCCGGGCTCAGCCGACGGTGACGCCGTGCGAGCGGAGGTAGGCGACCGGGTCGACGTCCGAGCCGTAGTACGGCGTGGTCCGGATCTCGAAGTGCAGGTGCGGGCCGGTCACGTTGCCGGTCGCACCGGAGAGGCCTATCTGCTGGCCCTCGGTCACGGTCTGGCCGGCCGAGACGGACAGCTGCGACATGTGGGCGTACTGCGAGTACTCGCCGTCCGCGTGCCGGATGACGACCTCGTTGCCGTAGGCGCCGTCGTAGGCCGCCGAGACGACCGTGCCCGCGGCGACCGCCTTGACGGTGGTGCCGGTCGGGACGACGAAGTCGACGCCGGTGTGGTACCCGCTGGACCACATGCTGCCCGCGACGTGGTAGCCGGTGCCGATGGTGCCGCCGGTCACGGGGAGGGTGTAGCCGGAGGAGGTGCTGGTGCTGTCGTCGCTCTGCGAGGCCGACGTGCTCTTCGAGGAGGAGGACGACGAAGACGAAGTGCCGGACGACGTGGACGAGTTGGACGACTTGCTCGCGCCCGTCCCGCTCGTCGAGGCCTTCTCACCGAGGGAGAGCTTCAGGCCCGGGTGGATCAGCGACGGGTCGCTGCCGATGGCCTCGCGGTTGTCCTGGTAGAGCTTCTTCCAGCCGCCGGTGACATCCTGCTCCTCGGCGATCTTCGCGAGCCAGTCGCCCGACCGCACCGAATACGTCGTGACGCCCGAGGCCTTCGAGACGGTCTTCGCGGTCGCCTTCTCCGTGACCGTCTTCTCGGCCGCCGGAACGGACTGAACCGCCTTTTCCGGAGCGGAAGTCGTGGTCGCGGCATGGGCGCCGGTGGCTCCCATGAGCGGAAGGGCGAGCGCGGCCCCGCCGGTTCCGGCCACGGCCATCGAACGAGAGAGTCGCTGGGACTTCGGGCGGCGGTGCTTACCCTTCGCGGGCATGACGAATTCCTCTCCGGCGCCTGCGAGGTGAGCTGTCGGGTGCGGGCTGGAGATGCCCGGCCGCGCGCTGGTCGCGGCTAAACCCCAAGCCCGTTCCGGAGACCGGAACAGGCGTCGTACCTGTGGGTCCCCCGCTCCTGCCGCGTACGGGTGGGTGTGTGCGGAGTCCGGTCGGCGGCAGGATTGGGCGTCCGTCCGGATTGGTGGCGAACGTAAGCGAGGAAGACGCAAAGGGACAAGCAGGAGGTTCCACGGATTTGCGTTCCTTGCGTTTCCCTGTGGGAATTCACAGTCACCCTCCGTGAATTCCCACAGGTCTCAGCCCCTCAATTCCCCTGCAAAAGCACGTCAATTACGTGAACATGACGAACGACGCACGGTCACGAATATGACGCTGCTCACGTACACAACTCTCAGGTTCCTTTATTCCAGAGCGAGTTGGCACGAAGGCTGCAATTAGGACAGAGGGATCAGATGCGACGCAGGCGGATAACCGTCGCATCGAGGTCACCGCGCAGGCCCGTGCGCAGTCCGTGGTGCAACAGGACGGCACCCCGGTGAACTTCGCCCGTTTCGAGGCATTCGTACGACGCTGTCGGGTCGAGCCCGCGGAGCCGGAGCGCCGGCAGCGGCTCGCCGTAGTGCTGCGACTGGAGCAGGGCGAGCACGACGGTCTCGTCGCCGCGGACGTACTGCACGGCGCTCAGTCCGCCGCGCGGCGGGCGCAGCCGGTGGAGGTCGCCGTGCTGCACGAGCGGCCGGATCTCCTTGTAGAGGTCGACCCATCGGCGGGCCTCGGCGAGTTCCTCCCCGGTCCACTCCGAGAGGTCGCCGCCGACTCCGAGGACCCCGGCCATGGCGCTCACGAACCGGAAACGCAGGCTGCTGACCCGGTCGTTGAGCTGGGTGTTCGGGCTGTCGGTGACCCAGGCGGCCATCACGCGCGCGGGGTGGATCTGGCTGAAGCCGTGCTGGATGGCGAGCCGGTCGAGCGGGTCGGTGTTGTCCGAGGTCCACACCTGGTCCGTGCGGCTCATGATGCCGAGGTCGATCCGGCCGCCGCCGCCCGAGCAGGACTCGAAAGCCACGCCCGGGTGGGCCGCCCGCAGCCGGTCGAACAGGGCGTACAGCGCGCGCACATGGTCGACCCAGAGGCGCTGCGGATAGGGGTCACCGGGCCACCCGGCGTCCGTGAAGCAGCGGTTGAAGTCCCACTTCACGTAGTCGATCGGGGCGCTGGAGAGCAGCCCGTCGAGCTGCTCCCAGAGGTATTCCTGGACGTCCTCACGGGCGAGGTTCAGTACGAGCTGATTGCGGAACTCCGTCCGCTTTCGCCCCTCTTGGTACTGCACCCAGTCGGGATGGGCGCGGTACAGGTCGCTGTCCGGGTTGATCATCTCGGGCTCGACCCAGATGCCGAACTGCATGCCCAGGGAGTGCACGCGGTCGGCAAGGGGCTTGAGTCCTGCGGGGAAGCGGTCCGGGTTCGGGGTCCAGTCACCGAGCCCGGCACGGTCGCTGGTGCGCTTCCCGAACCAGCCGTCGTCGACCACGAAGAGCTCGACCCCGAGCGCCGCCGCGCGCTGCGCGAGCACCTCCTGCTGGTCCTCGGAGATGTCGAACTGGGTGGCCTCCCAGGAGTTGTAGAGCACCGGCCGGTCCTGGTCGGCGTCCGGGATGACGTACGTCCGCTGGTACGCGTGCCAGGTGCGGCTGGCGCCCCCGAAGCCGGCGTCGCTCCACAGCCCGGCGAAGACGGGGGTCGTGAAGGACTCCCCCGGCGCCAGGAGCAGCAGCCCGGAGTCGTCGTACCCGGCGCCGCCGCCGATCTGCACGCGCGCGTCCGGGAGTTGGGCCACGGCGATCCGCCAGGACCCCGACCAGCCGAGGGCACAGCCGTAGACCTCGCCGCGCTCCTCGGTCGCGTCGGTGTCGAGGGCGACCCAGGGCAGGTGCTGGTGCCCGGTGTGGCCGCGACGACTGCCGATGACCTTCTCACCGTAGGTGAGACCGGACCGCACCAGCCGCGACTCGGCGGCCCACCGCCCGTGCAGCTGCGACAGCTGCCACCCCTCCCGCTCGGGCAGCGTCCACACGGCGGAGTCCGCGCGCAGCAGTTCCAGTGCCTCATCCCCGTCGTTGCCGAGGCTCGTCCAGCGCTCTACGACGTCGCCGCGCGTCCGGTAGTGCAGCGTGATCGCAAGGCCTGCGTCCCGGAAGCGGAGCCGCAGTTCGTCACCCTCGGTGTCGTAGCGCTCGAAGGTCCACTCCGTGCCGCGGCGCTCGGGCGTGCGGACGGAGAGGGCGGGGCGGGCGAAGCGGGGGCCGCCCTCGACGGGGTACTCCTCGCGGCCGTCGAGCGGAGACTCGAAGGAGGAGCCGACGGGCAGCGGGCGGGCGGCGAGTTCCTCGGCGTCGGCGAGCGCGATCGCGGGGCCCCAGTGCAGGTGGAGCAGCTCGTCGTCCTCGGTGAGATGGACGGCGTAACTGCTCGTGGGGCCCGACAGGACCCACGTACGGCCGTTCTCGGCGATCTCCAGCATCAGGCCCCTCACAGATTCGAACAAGTCCACTCAAGCAGCAACATCATCAATGGCCCGGGGCCTGCGAGGCAACGCCTGTGGACAACTGATGGCCCGTGGATTCGATGTCGTATCGTCGGAAGCGTGCCCGCCGGTGAGCCGCGCCGTCGGGCCGAGTGGGAGGAGTCCTCGTGACGCAGCAGATTCCGTCGACCGAGCCGGAGTTGTCCGGAGTGCGCAATTTCCGGGACGTGGGCGGACTTCCGACGGTGGACGGACGGCGGGTGCGGCAGGGGGTGCTGTTCCGCAGCGGCCATCTCGCGCACGCGACCGAGGAGGACGCCGCGTTCCTCGGCTCGCTGGGCCTGCACACGATCTTCGACTTCCGCAACGCGTCGGACCAGAAGCTGGAGGGTCCCGACGTCGAGCTGCCCGGCGTGCGCAACGTGAATCTGCCGCTGAGCGACCCGGCGGACGGCTCCGAGTTCTGGAAGATGGTCCGCGACGGCGAGATAGACCAACTGCGCGGGATCCTCGGCGGCGACAAGGGCGCGAACCGGATGATCGCCTCGTACCGCACGATCGTCAAGGAGCGCACCGCCGAGCACTCCCAGGTGCTGCACGCGCTCGCGGAGGACAGCGTTCCCGCGCTGATGCACTGCGCGGCGGGCAAGGACCGCGCGGGCCTGTCGATAGCCGTGACGCTGCTGGCCGTGGGCGTGGAGCGCGAGGCGATCGTGACCGACTACCTGGAGTCGAACGCGAAGCACCGCCGCTACAAGGTGCGCCGCAGCGGCTCCGCCGCCTCGGCCTACTCCCCCGAGGTGATGGAGCTCCTCAGCCCCCTCTTCGACGCCCGCGCCGAGTATCTGACGGCAGCCTTCGAGACCGTCGAGGAGACCTGGGGCAGCGTCGACGCCTACCTGGAACAGGGACTGGGGATCACCCCGGAAATCCGGGAGCGGCTGCGCGAGCGCCTGCTCGACTGAAGCGGCTGAACTCGCCGCCGCGGCGGGCTACTTGGCGCCCACGGAGAACAGCAGGTAGATGAAGCCCGCGAAGACGTGGCCGACGGCGATGTAGATGATGAGCCGCACCCACAGGGCGCGGGGGAACTTGTCCTCGATGTTGTTGCCGCTCATGGCGTCTCTCCGGTGATCGGGCCCAGGCACAGGGTGGCCGTGGGGCTCTGCAGCAGGGTGTGGACGAACAGGACCTCGACGCCGTCCTCGTCGGCGGCGGCGAGGCGGTGCGGGGTGAGCGAGTCGAAGTGCGCGCTGTCGCCCGGCGCGAGGATGTGCGCGGTGTCACCGAGGCGCAGGCGCAGCCGGCCCGTGAGGACGTACAGCCACTCCTCGCCAGGGTGCACGCGCACGATGTCGCCCTGGGAGCCGTGCGGGATGCGCACGCGCAGCGACTGCATCCCGCGGCCGGGGGCGCCCGCCTGCCAGTAGGTCCAGCCGCCCGCGCGGGTCGGTTCCATGTCGGCGGCGCGGACGACGGCCTCCCGGTCGGTGACCGTCTCGCCGAGCAGATCCGAGACTGTCGTACCGTAGATGCGGGCCAGCGCGAGCAGCATCGGCAGCGAGGGCTGGCGCTGCCCGGTCTCCAGACGGGAGAGATGGGCGGGCGAGAGCCCGGCCGAGCGGGCGGCGGCCTCCAGGGTGAGGGAGGCGCGGCGGCGCAGGGCCCGGAGCTGTGGTGCGACGGTGGCCGGCAGGTCTTCGACCGGCCCGGCCGACGGTTCCGGCTCGGTCTCGGGAGAGCTCATGCTCTCCATTCAGCCGCAGGCTTGCCCCCGAGGCAAATCTCTTGCCTCAGAGGCAAAATCCTGCGGCGCCCACCCACGGCGCCCGGCAGAGACCCCTACAGCTACCGCTACCGGTTCGCCACCGCCTGCTTCACCAGCGTCTTGCTGAAGTCCCACATCAGCCCGCCACCACTGTGCGCGTCGTCCATCACGGCGGTGAAGGCGTCCACGAACCGGTCCACCTCGCGCTCGCCGATGATCAGCGGCGGGATCAGCTTGATGACCTCCAGGTGGTCGCCGGAGACCTGGGTGAGAATCCGGTGCCGCTGGAGCAGCGGTACGACCACCATCTGCGCGAACAGCCCCTTGCGCGCGGCCTGCAGCATGGTCCAACGGCTGCGCAGCTTCAGCGACTTGGGCCTGCCGAACTCGATGCCGATCATCAGGCCCCGGCCGCGGACGTCGGCGAGCAGCTCGTACTTGTCGACCAGAGCGGCGAGCCGGGACCTCAACTGGTCCCCGGTCGCACGGGCGTTGGCGACGACCTGCTCGTTCTCCATGACGGACAGCACGGCGAGCCCGGCCGCCATGGCCTGGGCGTTGGCCCCGAAGCTCGCCGAGTGGACCAGCACCCGGTCCATGGACGAGTAGACCTTCTTGAAGATCCAGTCCTTGCCGAGCGTCGCGCCGACCGGCACATAGCCACCCGACAACGCCTTGGCCACGCACACCAGGTCCGGCTCCACACCCTCCTCGTGCTGATAGGCGTAGAAGTCGCCGGTACGGCCGAGGCCGGTCTGCACCTCGTCGGCGATGAGCAACGCCTTGTGCTGGCGCAGGAGTTCCTGCGCGGCGCGCAGATAGCCGGGCGGCGCCTCGTGGACGCCCTTGCCCTGGATCGGCTCGACGACGAGGGCGGCGACGTCACCCTTCCTCAACTCCCGTGCCAGGGCGTCGAGATCGCCGAGCGGCAGGGCCGTGTCGGGCAGCAGCGGGGCGAAGCCGTCCCGGAAGCCGTCCTCGCCGTTGACCGAGAGCGAGCCGGTGGTCAGGCCGTGGAAGGCGTGGTCGCAGTACAGGACGCGGGGTTTCCCGGTGGCGTAGCGGGCGAACTTGAGCGCGGTCTCGACCGCCTCCGTACCGCTGTTGCCGAAGAACACCCGGTCCAAGTGCGGGCTGTGGGTGAGGAGTTGCTCGGCGAGCAGGCCGGGCAGCGGCTGGCAGTCGAAGCGGGTGAGGTCGGCGAGCTGGGCGTCGAGGACGTCGTGCACCGCCTTGCGGACGACGGGGTGGTGGCGGCCCAGGCCCATCACCCCGAACCCGGCGAGCATGTCGAGGTAGTCGTTGCCGTCGGCGTCCCAGAAGTAGGCGCCCTCGCCCCGCTCGTAGACCTTGTCGAAGCCGATGGTGTGGAGCATGCGCGGGAGCTGGTGGTTGAGGTACTTGGCGTGCAGCTCGTAGCGCTCGGCTCCGCGCTCGGCCAGCAGCGCGGTGAGGTCGAACTCCTTGGTCATTCGGGTTTCTCCTTGGCTGTGCCGGCGTTCGTGTCCTTGACCGCCAGGCTTGCGCTGATCCGTCCGGCGACCTCGACGGGTGTGAGGCCGATGTCGGCGAGCACCTCCCCGCGTTTGGCGTGCGCGAGGAACTGCTCCGGGATGCCGAACCGCCGTACGGGGACGTCGACTTCGGCGTCACCGAGCGCCAGCGCCACGGCGGCGCCGACGCCGGAGGCACGGCTGTTGTCTTCCACGACGGCAACCAGCCTGTGCTGCGCGGCGAGGCCGGGGAGCGCCGGGTCGACGGGTTTGACCCAACGGGGGTCCACGACCGTGCAGTTGATGCCGCGGGCTTCGAGGAGCTCGGCGGCCTGGAGGCACACGGGCGCCATCACACCGACGGCGACGAGCAGCACCTCGGGGGTCTCCGCAGCGCGGTGCAGGACGTCGAGGCCGCCCACGCGGTCGATCGCCGGGATCTCCGGTCCCACCGACTCCTTCGGGAAGCGGACCAGGGTCGGCGCGTCGTCGACGGCGACCGCTTCCCTTAGCTGCGCCCGGAGTTGGTCGGCGTCACGTGGCGCCGCGATGCGAAGACCCGGCACCACCTGGAGGATGGACATGTCCCACATGCCGTTGTGTGACGCTCCGTCAACTCCGGTCACCCCGGCGCGGTCCAGGACGAACGTCACCCCGCAGCGGTGCAGCGCCACGTCCATCAGGAGTTGGTCGAAGGCGCGGTTGAGGAAGGTGGCGTAGACGGCGACGACGGGATGCAGTCCGCCGGTCGCCAGGCCCGCCGCCGATACGGCCGCGTGCTGTTCGGCGATGCCGACGTCCCAGACCCGGTCGGGGAACCTCGCGGCGAACTTGCCGAGGCCGACCGGGTGCAGCATCGCCGCCGTGATGGCCACGACGTCGTCGCGTTCCTCCCCGATGCGCAGGATCTCGTCGCCGAACACACTGGTCCAGGAAGGGCCGTTGGAGGGGGCGAGGGGTGCGCAGGTGAGCGGGTCCATCACGCCGACGGTGTGGAAGTGGTCCTCCTCGTGGGCGAGGGCGGGTTCGTAGCCGCGGCCCTTCTCCGTGAGGCAGTGGACGAGGACCGGACCGTGGAAGCGTTTCGCGCGGCGCAGCGCGGACTCGACGGCGCCGATGTCGTGTCCGTCGATCGGGCCGACGTACTTGAGGCCCAGGTCCTCGAACATGCCCTGCGGGGCGAACGCGTCCTTGAAGCCCTTCTTCGCGCCGTGCAGCGACTCGTAGATCGTGTTGCCGACGACCGGGGTGCGCAGCAGGACGCTCTTGCCCCAGGCGAGGACCTGCTCGTAGCTGTCGGTCGTGCGCAGGGTGGCCAGGTGGTTGGCGAGGCCGCCGATGGTGGGTGAGTAGGACCGCTCGTTGTCGTTCACGACGATGATGAGCGGCCGGTCCTTGGCGGCGGCGATGTTGTTCAGCGCCTCCCACGCCATGCCGCCGGTGAGCGCGCCGTCGCCGATGACCGCGACGACATGCCCCTTCTCGCCCTGTACCTGGCGGGCCTTGGCGAGGCCGTCGGCCCAGCCGAGCGCGGTGGAGGCGTGGCTGTTCTCGATGACGTCGTGCTCGGACTCCTCGCGCGAGGGGTAGCCGGACAGGCCGCCCTTGCCGCGCAGCTTCGAGAAGTCCTGACGGCCCGTCAGGATCTTGTGTACGTAGCTCTGGTGACCCGTGTCCCAGAGGATGCGGTCGGTCGGGGACTCGAAGACCCGGTGCAGCGCGATGGTCAGTTCCACCACGCCCAGGTTGGGCCCGAGGTGTCCGCCGGTCCTGGCCACCGCGTGGACCAGGAACTCCCTTATCTCTTCGGACAGTTCGCCGAGTTCCGCCTCGGACAGCGACTTCAGGTCGCGTGGTTGCCGGATGCTCTCCAGGATCGTCACGTCGGGCCCCCTTCGGTCCGTGCTGTTTCAGCTCACGGTGACGGCCGGCTCCCCCGCCGCGACGCCGTCCTGCTCCATCTGTTCGGCGATCTTCATCGCCTCCTCGATGAGGGTCTCCACGATCTTCGACTCGGGCACGGTCTTGACGACCTCGCCCTTGACGAAGATCTGACCCTTGCCGTTGCCGGAGGCGACCCCGAGGTCCGCCTCCCGCGCCTCACCTGGGCCGTTCACGACGCAGCCCATGACCGCGACGCGCAACGGCACCTCCATGCCCTCAAGCCCGGCCGTGACCTCGTCGGCGAGCTTGTAGACGTCCACCTGGGCGCGCCCGCAGGACGGGCACGACACGATCTCCAGCCGGCGGGGCTTGAGGTTCAGCGACTCCAGGATCTGGAGGCCGACCTTGACCTCCTCCACCGGCGGGGCGGACAGCGACACCCGGATCGTGTCGCCGATGCCCTCGCTGAGCAGCGCCCCGAAGGCGACCGCCGACTTGATCGTGCCCTGGAAGGCGGGCCCGGCCTCGGTGACCCCGAGGTGCAGCGGATAGTCGCTCTGCGCGGCCAGCTGCCGGTAGGCGTTGACCATCACCACGGGGTCGTTGTGCTTGACGGAGATCTTGATGTCGCGGAAGCCGTGCTCCTCGAAGAGGGACGCCTCCCACAGCGCCGACTCGACGAGCGCCTCGGGCGTCGCCTTGCCGTACTTCTGGAGCAACCGCCGGTCCAGGGAACCGGCGTTGACCCCGATCCGGATCGGCGTGCCGTGGTCCTTCGCGGCCCGCGCGATCTCCTTGACCTTGTCGTCGAACTGCTTGATGTTGCCGGGATTGACGCGAACTGCCGCACAGCCGGCCTCAATTGCGGCGAACACGTACTTGGGCTGGAAGTGGATGTCCGCGATCACCGGGATCTGCGACTTGCGGGCGATGGTCGCCAGCGCGTCCGCGTCGTCCTGCGTGGGGCAGGCGACGCGGACGATCTGGCAGCCGGACGCGGTGAGTTCGGCGATCTGCTGGAGGGTGGCGCCGATGTCCGACGTACGCGTCGTCGTCATCGACTGGACCGAGACGGGGGCCCCGCCCCCGACCGCCACCGGTCCGACCTGGATCTGCCGCGACACACGTCGCGCGGCGATCGGCCGGACCGGCATCTCGGGGACGCCCAGGGACACTGCGGTCATGGCGTCAGTCGCGGTTTCCGGCGACGGTCTCGCGCATGGCCCGCAGGGACTCCTTGAGGGAGCCCATGGTGGCGAGGACGGCGGTGGGCTCGTAGCCGCAGTGCGCCATGCAGTTGGCGCAGCGCGGGTCCTTGCCGCGGCCGTACTTGTCCCAGTCGGTGTCCTCGATCAGCTCGCGGTACGTGGGCACGTACCCGTCGCTCATCAGGTAGCAGGGGCGCTGCCAGCCGAAGAGCGAGTAGTTCGGGATCGCCCAGGCCGTGCACGGGAAGTCGACCTTGCCCTCCAGGAAGTCCAGGAAGAGCGGTGAGTGGTTCAGCCGCCACTTGCGGCGGTTGCCGCCCGCGAAGGCCTTCTTGAACAGCTCGTGGGTCTGCGCGACGCCCAGGAAGTGCTCCTGGTCGGGTGCCTTCTCGTAGGCGTAGGCGGGCGAGATCATCATCTCGTCGACCTTGATGTCGTCGTTGAGGAAGTTCAGGACCTCGATGATGGTCTGCGGGGTGTCCGTGTTGAAGAAGGTGGAGTTGGTGGTGACCCGGAAGCCGCGCTTCTTGGCCTCCTTCATCGCCTCCACCGCCTCGTCGAACACACCCTCCTTCGCGACGGACTCGTCGTGCCGCTCGCGCAGCCCGTCGATGTGCACCGCGAACGCGAAGTACGGCGAGGGCGTGAACTTGTCCAGCTTCTTGCGGAGCAGCATCGCGTTGGTGCAGAGGAAGACGTATTTCTTCTTCGCCACCAACTGCCGCACGATCTCGTCGATCTGAGGGTGCATCAGGGGCTCGCCGCCCGCGATGGACACCATCGGCGCACCGGACTCGAGCACCGCCCCGACGGCCTGGGCCACCGGCATGCGCTGCTTGAGCACGCCCGCCGGGTGCTGGATCTTGCCGCAGCCCTCGCACTTCAGGTTGCATGCGAAGAGAGGTTCCAGCTCCACGATCAGGGGGAACTTGTCCCTCTTGCGGAGCTTCTGTTCAGCCAAGTATGTAGCGACCTTGATTGTCTGGCGCAGCGGCATGGCCATCTGGCTCACCTCCGGGGGAGCAGCAAAGAACGGTGCCATTCGAAAAAAGCGGGAAGAACGGATCGAAGAACGCGGAAAGCCGATATTCCACCGCGCACCGTGCCGATCCGGACGAGTTCATGTTCAGGAGCGTCCACGACCACCCGTACGGCCGCAACCGGGCGCGCGCCCGTACGCACGGCGCTCAGCAGCGTGGCCGCCGATTCCATGTCGACCGCGATCGCGCCGGTCGCGAGCAGATCCGACCGTTCCTGACCGCGGACGATGTGATCGGAACCGGTCAGGGGGCCGGTGTGGACGGTGCGGCCGGGCAGGGCCCGTACCAGTTCCTTGACGAGCAGCTCGGTACCGACGCACGGAACGGTTCCGCGCGCCTCCCTGGTCTCCTCGGCGACCACGAGGTCGCCGGGGTGCATACCGGGGGCGAGTCCGGCGCAGAAGCCGGTGGCCAGTACGGCGGCCCCGGCCAGCGCCGGCTCGGTGAGACGCCGGGTGACGGCCTCCTCGGCCGCCTGGGGCCCCATCCCCGTCCTGAGGAAGGTGACCGGCCCGTCGGCGCCGGAGCGGTCGCCCGCACGCAGGGCGAGGCGCTCGATGCCGAGCGCGCAGGCGATCAGCAGCGGCGGTCCGGCGGACTGTCTGCCCATCAGCCCCCCTTGGCCGGGGAGAACGGGGTCTGGGAGAACGGTTCTCCGTGCACGAAGCGCCCGAGCGCGGTGAGCGGGAAGACCTGCCGGTAGAGGTGGTAGTTGATGGAGAAGTCCCACGGGAAGCCGGTGCCGGTGAAGTAGGGCTCGTCCCAGGACCCGTCCTCCCGCTGGGTCGCCGCGAGCCACTCGATGCCGCGTTCTACGGCTTTGGAGTCGCGCTCCCCGGCCGCGAGCAGGGCCATCAGCGCCCAGGCCGTCTGCGAGGCGGTGGAGGCGCCCCGGCCGCTCCATTCCTTGGCGTACTTGTAGGAGCGCAGGTCCTCGCCCCAGCCGCCGTCGTCGTTCTGCACGGTCTCCAGCCAGGTGACCGCGCGCCGGATCGCGGGATGCGAGCCGGGGATCCCGGCGGCGGCGAGGGCGGGCACCACCGACCCTGTGCCGTATACGTAGTTGACGCCCCAGCGGCCGAACCACGAGCCGTCCGCCTCCTGTTCGGCGAGCAGCCACTCGATGCCGCGCCGGGTGCGCGGGTCGTGGGCGAGGCCCTCGACGGCGAGCATCTCGACGACGTGCGCGGTGACGTCCGCCGACGGCGGGTCGATCACCTCGCCGAAGTCGCAGAACGGCAGGCGGTTGGGGAACGGGCTGGTGTTGTCGACGTCGAAGGCGCCCCAACCGCCGTTCTTCGACTGCATTCCGAGGTTCCAGCGGACCGCGCGTCCGGCGGCCCGGTCGAGGCGCTCCGGGTCGTGATGTCTGACCCGGCGCAGGGCGAGCACGACCTCGGCGGTGTCGTCGATGTCGGGGTAGTTGTCGTTGTGGAACTCGAACGCCCAGCCGCCGGGCGGCAGTTGGGGTCGCTTGACCGCCCAGTCGCCGGGGCGGACGATCTCCTCCCCGAGCATCCAGTCGGCCGCCTTGACCAGTTGGGGGTGGTCGGCGGGCACGCCCGCGTCGGCGAGCGCGATGGTCGCGAGGCAGGTGTCCCACACCGGGGACTGGCAGGCCTCGATCATCCGGGCCCCGTCCTCGCGCCAGACCGCGAACCGGTCCAGCGACTCAAGTCCCGCGCGCATCACGGGGTGTTCGAGGTCGTAGCCCAGCAGGTGCAGGGCGATCACCGAGTAGACGGCCGGCGGCTGGATGCCGCCCCAGCAGCCGTCGTTCTCCTGCCGCTCGATGATCCAGCGCGCGGCCGATTTCATCGCCGCCCCGCGCAGCTTGCGCGGCGCGACCTTGCGGTAGAGGTGCAGTGCCTTGTCGAGCCGCTGGAAGGCGCCGTCCCAACTCGCCACCGGGGCAAGCGGCTTGACCGGGTTCGGGTTGTCCGCGTCGGTGTGCAGTTCGTCGAGCGGGAAGGGCGCGGGCCGTACCGGCCGCTTCGCGGAGACCACCGTCAGCGGCACGATGGTCTGCCGGGCCCAGCATCCGAAGTCGTAGATGTTGAGCGGTACCCAGGTCGGGAAGTACAGGAGTTCCGGCGGGAGTTCGGGCAGGTCGTCCCACTTCCACCAGCCGAACAGCGCGAGCCAGATCCGGGTGAAGACCCGGGCCGCGGCGATCCCGCCCCGCTCGCGGACCCACGCGGACGCCTTCGCCATGTGCGGGGCGTCCGGCGCGTCCCCGGCCAGGCGGAGGGCGACGTACGCCTCGATGGTGGTGGAGAGTTCACCGGGTCCGCCGTAGAAGCTGGCCCAGGTGCCGTCCTCGCGCTGCTCGCCGCGGATGAAGAGTGCGGCGGCCTGGGTCGTCGACTCGTCGCGGATGCCCAGGAACTGACGGAGCAGCAGATCCTCGGCGTCCATCGTGACGTTCGTCTCGAGGTCGCCCTTCCACCAGCCCTGGGCGTCCTGCTGCGAGAGGAGGAAGTCGGTGGCGCGTTGTACGGCGTGTGCGGCGGCGTCGTGCACCCCGGCCGCCACGGGGGTGTTGATGTCGGTTTCGCTGGCCGCGGCAACACGGGGAGGCATGGCCCCGGTGCTTCCGTCGGTCGTCGCTGTCATGGCTTCCCCTTCGTGCAGTGGCATGTCTCTGCTGTGGGTCCGCCGTCGGCCGGTACTCGTTCGTTCGCAGCACCGGCCGGCGACTACGCGAGGGCTATTCGACCGATAGTGATCATCTCTTTCGTACGACGACGAAGTCGGCGAGCGCCGTGAACTGCGCCCGAACCCGGTCGGGCATGTCGATGGCGTCGAGGACCTCGATGGCGATGGTGTGCTGACGGCGTGCCTCTTCGGCGGTCCACTCGCGGCCGCCGGCCTCCTCGATGAGCGCGGCGCGGGCCGCGAACTCCTCCTCGGAGAAGTTCTCGAAGTCGCTGCTCTTGGCGTCGGCGGCGAGGATCTCGCCGAGCCGGTCCGAGGCGGGTCCGCCCGCCGCGAGCGCCGCCACCACGGGCAGGGACTTCTTGCGCTGGCGCAGATCGCTCCAGGTCTGCTTCCCGGTGGACTCCGGGTCGCCCCAGATGCCGAGGAGGTCGTCGACGGCCTGGAAGGCCAGGCCGAGGTGGTGGCCGTACTTCTCCAGGACGTCGGCGGTGCGGTCGTCCGCACCGCCGAGCACGGCCCCGATGGAGGAGGCGCAGGCGAGCAGGGCGCCGGTCTTGTTGCCCTCCATCTCCAGGCACTCCTCGACGCTGACGCGGTCGCGGTGCTCGTAGGAGATGTCCTGCGCCTGGCCGTCGATGAGGGCGCGGGTCGCGGTGGTCAGACGGCGGGTGGCGCGGCCGGCCTCGACGGTGCCGAGCTCCAGCAGGACCTCGTTGGCCAGCGCGAAGAGGGCGTCGCCGACGAGGATGGCCTGGGCGGGTCCGTGCACCTTCCAGACGGTGTCGCGGTGGCGGCGCTGCTCGTCGCCGTCCATGAGGTCGTCGTGCAGCAGCGAGAAGTTGTGGATCAGCTCGACGGCGACGGCGCCGGGGATGCCGGTCTCGGGCGAGGCGCCGGTGACCTCGGCGGAGAGCACGGCGAGCGCGGGGCGTACGGCCTTGCCGCCGTCGCCGGCCGCCGGGTTGCCCTCGGCGTCGATCCAGCCGAAGTGGTAGGCGGAAACGGTGTCCATGGGGGGAGCCAGGCGGTCCACGGCCGCCCGCAGTACCGGTGTGGCAAGGGTCCGGCCGCGCTCCAGGAGCGCGGACACGTCCACCGCGTCGGCAGCCGTCTCGGCCGGGGGCACAGTGGGCACAGTCTCTCCTCTTGTCGTGCTACCGGGGGTGCGGGGGCCCGCCGCATGCTGGTCGAGCATCACGCCGCCTCCTCGAACTCGAAGAGATGACGGGGGCGGGGCCGGCCCAGGGCGGCGAGTGCGGCGTCCGCCGCGCTCACCCCACTGCGGACCGCACTCTCCATGGTCGCGGGCCACCCTGTGGCGGTCCACGCTCCGGCCAGGTACAGGCCGGGGGCCTTGGTGCGGGCGCCGGGCCGCAGCCGTCCGACGCCGGGGGCGGGAGCGAACGTCGCCGTACGCTCCCTGGTCACGAAGAAGTCCTTCACCTCGGCGCCGCGCGCACCGGGCAGCAGTCGCTCCAGCTCGGGCAGGTAGCGCTCGCGCAGCTCGGCCACGGGCGCGTCGATCTCGTCGTGCACGGCGGACTGGGACAGCGCCAGGTACTGGCCGTCCTTGAGCCCGGACGCGTCGGTCCGGTCGAACACCCACTGCACCGGGGTGCCCAGCGCCGCGAAGAACGGCCGGGCGAGCACCTTGCGGTCGTAGACGACATGGACGTTGAGGATCGGCGAGTAGTCGATCGCCAGCAGCCGCTCAGGCGCGTCGAGGGCGCCGTCGGGCAGCAGATCGTGGGCCTCGCGCTGCGGTACGGCGAGCACGACGGTGTCGGCCTCAAGAGTCTCGCCGGGGCAGTGAACGCTCCACCGGCCGTTCTCGTCTGTAGAGATGGAGGTGACGCGTGTACGGACTTCGGTGCGCACGCCCGCGGAGTCGAGCGCCTTGCGGGCGAGCCGGTCGTGCAGTTCGCCCAGCGGGACGTGTGCCCAGCCGATGTCGGCCGCGCCCGGGTCGGAGAGCAGACCGGTCTTGAACACCATCGCGGCCAGGGCGAGCGAGGAGTCGCCCGCGACCGCGTTGAGGGTGGCGACCCCGACCAGGTCCCACAGCGCCTCGACGGCACGCGCCGACTGACCGTGCGCGGTCAGCCAGTCGCCGAAGTTCTGCGCGTCCAGGGCCGGATCGGCGAGGTCGAGTCCCTTGAGCGCGAGCGCGGCACGCCCTACTTTGGCGCGCTCCGCGAACGAGAGATGCGGGTACGTCGCGAGGCTGCGCCCCAGATGCAGCGGCACGGGCAGCGCGTCGCGCCGCAGCCTGCCGAGGCGGCGCCCCTCGGGGCGGTTCACGTCGAGTACGGGCACGTCGAGACGATCCTGCAGGGGAGCCAGCGCCGCGCCCTCGATGCGGTCGAGGAACCAGCGGTAGGCGGTGCAGCAGCGCAGGTACACATGCTGGCCGTTGTCCACGGTGAGGTCGCCGCGCTGGAAGGAGAAGGCGAGTCCGCCCAGGCGCGGGCGGCCTTCGAGCAGGGTGACGCGGACTCCGGCGTCGGCGAGCGCGAGCGCGGAGGTGATGCCGGCTAGTCCGCCGCCGATCACGACGGCATGCCGTCCGGCCGGTCCCGTCGCCGGCTCGGCGGGCAGCCCTTCGGGCCGCGTCCCGTCGCTCATCGTGCACTCCCCCCTGCGCGCCCACCGAGGCACTCGAACCAGCCACGGCGGACCGTTGCAGTCAGGGACGCCGCTTCGCACCGGAGGGTTGCCTGCCGTTTTTCTCCGGTGGCGTCACCTTGGCCCACTTTGTCCATCAGGTGCGCCTCCTGAGGGTCCGCCGCGTGACGTGCCGGGTGTCGAGTCCGGACAGGCCGCGCACCGCGACGTAGGCCTTCTCGCGGCCGGGCAGGGAGACGCGGCCGCGCAGGACGGCCTCCGGCTCGCGCTCGATGCGGTCCAGGAGGCGGCGGTAGATGCCGGCCATCGCGGCGACACAGGCGCCGCTGCGGCGGTCGAGCATGGGGAGCAGCCGGTAGCCCTCGGCGAAGAGGGTGCGGGCCCGGCGCACCTCGAAGTGCACGAGACCCGCGAAGTCGGAACCCTCGGGCGGCGTCGGTCCGTTGAACCCGGCCGAGCAGCCGAATTTCGCGAGGTCGTCGGCGGGCAGATAGGTCCGGCCGTTCTCGGCGTCCTCGCGGACGTCCCTGAGGATGTTGGTGAGCTGGAGCGCGAGCCCCAGCGTGTCGGCGTACTCCGAGGCGCGCTCGACGCCGCGCGCGCCCGGCTCGGTGCCGAACACGCCGAGCGAGAGGCGGCCGATCGCACCCGCGACACACCGGCAGTAGACCTTCAGGTCGTCCCAGGTCTCGTAGGTCTCGCCGCGGACGTCCAGCAGGACGCCGTCGATGAGCTCGTCCAGGCCGTCGAGCGGGACCGGGAAGGCCTCGGCCGTGTGCGCGAGGGCGACCGCGACCGGGTCGGTGTCGTCCTCCTCGACCTTGCCCTCACGGACCCGGGTGAGCAGCGCCCGGGTGTCCTCCAGCCGCGCCGACTTCACGTCGGTCGGCAGGGCGCCGTCGCCGATGTCGTCGACGCGCCGGGAGAACGCGTACAGCGCCGACATCGCGCGGCGCTTGGGCGTCGGCAGCAGTCTGATGCCGTACGCGAAGTTACGTGCCTGCTGACCGGTGACGGCCTCGCAGTAGCTGTAGGCGGCGAGTACCGGTGCGGACATGTGCGGTGCAGACTCCACGCTGCGGATCACCCCTCTCCTCGCAGAGTCACGCCCACCTCACGCAGCAACTGGATCTTGCCGGGCTTGGGCGGGCCGGGAAGTACGTCGTATTCAGCGGCGACGATCGCTCGGATCGCCGCCCTTCCCCCCGCCACGAACCCCGCGAGCAGCAGCTTCAGTCTGCCGTGGACGCTACCCACCAGGGGGGCGCCTTCATTCAGGAGATCGCGGGCGCGTTCTGCTTCGTATGCAACCAGTGCGCGCACCGATGCGCCCGCGGAGGGCGTGGCGAGATCCGCTTCCTGGACGTGAAAGCGCTTCATGTCCTGGGCGGGCAGGTAGATGCGGTCGTTGCCGAGGTCCTCGGCCACGTCCTGCAGGTGTTCGACGATCTGAAGTGCGGTACAGATCGCGTCGGAGAGCCGGACCCGCTCGGGGGTCTCGGTGCCCGTGACGCCGAGGACCAGGCGGCCGACCGGGTTCGCGGACAGTTCGCAGTAGGCGAGGAGATCGTCGTAGGTCTCGTAGCGCGTGACGAGCTGGTCCTGGCGGTTCGCGGCGATCAGGCCGAGGAAGGGCTCGGGGGTCAGCGCGCACCGGCGGACGGTCGGCTGGAGGCGGCGCAGCAGGGGGTGGCCCGGGGTGCCGTCGAAGACGCGGTGCAGATCGGCCTCGAAGGCGTCGAGGAGGAGCAGGCGGTCCTCGGCGTCCGCGGGCGACACGCCGAGCAGGCGAGCGTCGGCGCCGCCGGGGGCCAGATCGCCGTCGCCGATGTCGTCGACGAGGCGGGCGAATCCGTACACCGCCATGAGATCGGTGCGCCAGGCTCTGGGCAGGAAGAAAGGCGCCACGGGGAAGTTCTCAGCCGCGGCCTTGTCGAGTGTGCCGCGCTCCGGATCACCGGTGCCGGCGGAGCCGGTTCCCGTCACCGCTCACTGCCAGGGGCGGGGACGGCGCATGCTTCGGTGAGCTGGGGAGTTTCCGTAGCCATTGCCGTCACATCTCCCGTTCTACACTGCCGACCCAATACACACTATTTCGGACACGCCGCCCAGTCGTCCGCACAGTTAAACGCAGGCTTACCCGCAGAAGGGTGTCGCGCATTATCGCCCCACTTGCCGCTATTCGGCACCGGTACAGCTTACGTTGTACAACGCAGTGAGCTTCCTCGGGGTGTCCTGCACATCACAACAACACACCGATTGGCGTCAAGATTCCTTGGGCCGGGCCGAGTTGACGTTTCCTTTGCAGACGCGGAGCCCCGCCGGAACAGTTCCGGCGGGGCTCTGGGAAGCGATCTGGGCTTTTGCGCCCGCTATGCGCGGGGACTACTTGCCCGTGAACTTCTCGTACTCCTTGAGGACCTCGTCGGTCGGGCCGTCCATCCTCAGTTCGCCGCGTTCCAGCCACAGCACGCGGTCGCAGGTGTCGCGGATCGACTTGTTGTTGTGACTGACGAGAAACACCGTGCCCGCGGACTTGCGCAGCTCGCGGATGCGCTCCTCGGAGCGGACCTGGAACTTGCGGTCGCCGGTGGCCAGCGCCTCGTCGATCATCAGGACGTCGTGGTCCTTCGCCGCCGCGATGGAGAAACGCAGCCGGGCCGCCATGCCGGAGGAGTACGTGCGCATCGGGAGGGTGATGAAGTCGCCCTTCTCGTTGATGCCGGAGAAGTCGACGATCTCCTGGTAGCGCTCCCTGACCTGCTCGCGGGACATGCCCATGGCGAGCCCGCCCAGGATGACGTTGCGCTCGCCGGTGAGGTCGTTCATCAGGGCCGCGTTGACGCCCAGCAGCGAGGGCTGGCCGTTGGTGTAGACCCGGCCCTTCTCGGCCGGGAGCAGGCCGGCGATGGCCCGCAGCAGGGTCGACTTGCCGGAGCCGTTCGAGCCGATGAGGCCGACGGCCTCGCCGCGGTAGGCGACGAAGGAGACGCCCTTGACGGCGTGCACCTTGCGCACCCCGCGCTCCTCGCCGCGCTTGACTATGCGGCTGAGGGCGGAGGTGGCGCTGCCCTTGCCGGTCTTGGCACCGTGCACGCGGTAGACGATGTGCAGCTCGTCCGCGATGACGGTGGGGACCAGATCCCGGGGGGTCTGCTCGACGTTCTGCTCAGCCACGGCCGTACCTCTCCTCCGCCTGCCAGAAGTACACGAAACCGCCGACGAACAGGACCACGGCCCAGAAGGCGGCGATGGCCCAGACGTGCGGCGGCAGGTTCGACGAGCCGTAGCCGTCGATGAGCGCGAAGCGCATCAGGTCCATGTAGATGGCCGCCGGGTTCACCTGCAGGATGCGGACGAACACCTCGGAGCGGCCCTCCATCATCGTGCTGATGGAGAACATGACGCCCGACGCGTACATCCAGGTGCGCAGCATGAACGGCATCAGCTGCGCGAGGTCCGGGGTCTTGGCGCCCATCCGCGCCACGATCAGCGCGAGCCCGGTGTTGAAGAGGAACTGCAGCACCAGGACCGGGACGATCAGCAGCCAGGACAGGCTGGGGTAGCTGCCGAAGCCCACGACGATGATGAACAGCACGACCATCGAGAACAGCAGCTGCTGGAGCTGCTGGAGCGCGAAGGAGATCGGCAGCGAGGCGCGCGGGAAGTGCAGCGCGCGCACCAGGCCGAGGTTGCCGGAGATCGCGCGGACGCCCGCCATGATCGAGCTCTGCGTGAAGGTGAACACGAAGACGCCCGTGACCAGGAACGGGATGTACACGTCCCGGGACATGCCGCGGCTGGCCTTCAGGATGACGCCGAAGATGAAGAAGTACACGGCCGCGTTCAGCAGCGGTGTGGCCACCTGCCAGAGCTGGCCGAGCTTCGCCTGGCTGTACTGGGCCGTCAGCTTCGCCTGGGAGAAGGCGAGGATGAAGTGCCGGCGTCCCCAGAGCTGGCGGACGTACTCGGCGAGTCCGGGGCGGGCACCGCTCACCGTCAGCCCGTACTTGGCGGACAGCTGCGCCGCCGTGAGGCCTTCGTCGGGCGACGGACGCGGGCTCACCGCGACTCCGCCGTCATGCGTTGTCTCACTCAAGGGTGGATGCCTTCATTTTCGGATTCGTCTTACGACTGTCTTGCGTTCGTCTTACGGAATTGTGCTACAGGAACTGACACGTATCCGCCGCCGGATACGTTTCGAGGGGTCGGCCGCGCGTCCCGCGCGGGGTGACGCGCGCCCCGAGCTTGTCAGATGACCGGAGGACGGCCCAGCCGGGTCAGGCGCCACACCGTACGCCACCGCATGGGCCGGCGCGGGCCGCACGGAGTGGTCCACCCCTCCTTGAACCCGCCGAACCAGGCCTGCAGCGCCGGGCGCGAGGGGCGGCGCAGGAGGGTGAGCAGCAGCCATACCCCGAGGTAGACGGGGACGAGGGGGCGGGGAGGTTGCGGCGGGCCAGCCAGACCCGGTTGCGGGCGACCATGCGGTGGTAGACCGCGTGCCGCGAGGGCGCTGTGGTCGGGTGGAACAGGACCATGTCGGACCGGTAGTCGATCATCCAGCCGGCGTCGAGGGCCCGCCAGGCGAGGTCCGTCTCCTCGTGGGCGTAGAAGAACTCGTCCGGGAGTCCGCCGACCTCGGCGAAGACCTTCGTGCGGACGGCGTTGGCGCCGCCGAGGAAGGTGGTGACCCGGGAGGAGCGCATCGGGTCGGAGGCGCGCAGCCTGGGCACGTGCCGGCGCTGGGTGACACCCGTCTCCGGGTCGGCGATGCGGAAGCTGATGATGCCGAGGCGGGGGTCGGCGGCGAAGGCCTGCCGGCACAGCTCGGCGGTGTCGTGCTGGGCGAGGAGCCCGTCGTCGTCGAGGAACATCACTATGTCGACATCGCGACCGGCGGGCCCGAAGGCCTCCAGGCCGATGTTGCGGCCGCCGGGGATGCCGAGGTTCTCGGGCAGCTCTATGGTCCGGACGCCCGCGGGGACGTCCGGGACGGGCGAGCCGTTGCCGACGACCACCGCCTCGACCCGGTCGCCGTCCTGCTTGGCGACCGAGTCGAGCAACGCCCGCAGTTCGTCGGGGCGGTTGCCCATGGTGATGATCACCGCGCCGACCTTCATGCCGCTCACTTCAGCCTGCTCGACGCGAGGATCGACACCAGGTGCAGCAGGGTCTGCAGCAGCGCGATGCCGGCCAGTACGGCGACGCCGAGCCGCGAGAAGTACAGGTCGCCGCGGACCTGGTCGACGATCGCGAGGACCAGGATCAGCAGGGTCGCCTCGATGCCGAGGATGAGCCGGTGGAACTTGAAGGCGGCGGCGGCCCGGCGGGCCAGCGCCATCCCGGAGGACCGCATCTCGGCCGCGGCCTCCTGGACGGGGGCCTTGCCGGTCTGGTGGCGGGCGACGCCGACCAGGTCGGTCTCGGCCTTGATGAGGATCGCGCCGAGCGCGGCCAGCGTCCCGAGGAAGGCCCACAGCCAGTCGATACGGCCGCTGCCGAACAGGTCGGCCGCGCGCAGCCCGAAGCCCACCAGCACGGCGGCGTCGGTCAGATAGGCACCGACGCGGTCGAGGTAGACCCCGGCGAGGGAGTACTGCTTGCGCCAGCGGGCGATCTCGCCGTCGACGCAGTCCAGCAGCAGATACATCTGGACGCACACCACGCCGAGCACGGCGCCCGTGATCCCCGGCACCAGCAGCGCCGGGGCCGCGAGCACACCGAAGACGGTCATCAGGTACGTGAGCTGGTTGGGCGAGACCCTGGTGTTCACCAGGTAGCGGTCGACCCGCAGAGACACCTCACGCATGTAGAGGCGTCCCATCCAGTGCTCACCGCTGCGCCGGTCCTTCACCCCTGCGGGGTGGACGACGGGACGGAGTTCAGCTACCGATGGCCTTGACATAGTCGGCGTAGATGTCCTTGATCTGGTCGGTTTTCAGGTCGAGGTGTTCGAGGATGGTGTAGCGGCCGGGGCGGGTCTCGGGGGCGAACTCCACGGCACGGACGAACTCGTCCACCGTGAACCCGATCTCCTCCGGCAGCACCGGCAGTCCGTGCCGGCGCAGCACCTCGGCCATGTAGGCCGATTCCTCGTGGGCCCCGCGGAGGTACATCGCGAAGGCCGCGCCCAGTCCGCACTGCTCGCCGTGGGCGGCGGCGCGTTTGGGGAAGAGCAGGTCGAAGGCGTGGTTGATCTCGTGGCAGGCGCCGGAGGACGGGCGTGAGTCGCCCGACACCGACATGGCGATACCGCTGAGGACGAGCGCCTCGGCCAGCACCTGGAGGAAGGCGTTGTCGCCGACCCCGCCCGGGTGCCTCAGGACGGCCTCGCCGGCCTGCCGGGCCATGGCCGCGGCGAGCCCGTCGATCTTCTCGCCCTTGACGCGGTTCGCGAGCTCCCAGTCCGCGATCGCGGAGATGTTGGAGATCGCGTCCCCGATGCCCGCCCGCACGAAGCGGACCGGTGCCTCACGGATCACGTCGAGGTCGATGACGACGGCGATCGGGTTCGGCACGCCGTAGGAGCCGCGGCCCGCGTCGTTGTCGAGGGTGGCGACCGGCGAGCACAGGCCGTCGTGCGCGAGGTTCGTCGGTACGGCGACCAGTGGCAGGCCGATGCGCGCCGCGGCGAACTTGGCGCAGTCGATGATCTTGCCGCCGCCGAGGCCCACGACCGCGTCGTAGTGACCGGCCTTCATGTCGCCGGCCAGCCGGATCGCGTCGTCCAGAGTGCCGCCGCCGACCTCGTACCAGGTGGCGCCGGGCAGGCTCGGTTCCAGGCGCGCGCGCAGCCGGGCACCGGAGCCGCCGCTGACGGCGACGGCCAGCCGGCCGGAGTGCGAGACGCGCTGGTCGGCGAGGACACCGGCCAGGTCGTCGAGGGCACCCGGGCGGATGTCCACGACGACGGGCGAGGGAATCAGCCGGGTCAGTACAGGCACGCGATCTCCCGACCCTTGGCCAAGTCGTCGTGGTTGTCGATCTCGACCCACTTGACGTCGCCGATCGGGGCCACGTCGATCCGGAAGCCGCGGTTCACGAGCTCCTGGTAGCCGTGCTCGTAGAACTGCTGCGGGTCGGTCTCCCACACGGTCTTGAGCGCGTCGGCCAGTTCGGACATGGCGTCGCCCTCGATGAGGGTGACGCCGATGTACTCGCCGGTGGCCTCGGCGGGGTCCATCAGCTTGGTGATCTTCGTCATGCCCTTGGCGGGGTCGACGACGACCTTCATCTCCTCGTCCGCGAGGGACTTGACGGTGTCGAGGGCGAGGATGATCTTCTTGCCCTCGCCGCGCGCCGCGAGCAGCGTGTGCTCGACGGAGACCGGGTGGACGGTGTCGCCGTTGGCGAGGATCACGCCGTCCTTGAGGGCGTCACGTCCGCACCACAGGGAGTAGGCGTTGTTCCACTCCTCGGCCTTGTCGTTGTCGATGAGGGTGAGCTTGAGGCCGTACTTCGCCTCAAGGGCCGCCTTGCGTTCGTAGACGGCCTCCTTGCGGTAGCCGACGATGATCGCGACCTCGGTCAGACCGATCTCGGCGAAGTTGCCGAGGGTGAGGTCCAGGACCGTCGGTTCGCCCTCTATGCCCGCGGGCCCCACCGGCACCAGAGCCTTGGGAAGGCTGTCGGTGTAGGGGCGCAGACGCCGTCCGGCGCCGGCCGCCAGCACGAGGCCGATCATGCGGGTTCTCCTTCATCGTGTACGGCGGGCGCCCCTGCGGACACCCAGAAGCGGATGCTCTCGACGAGCACCAGCAGGGCCACGGCCACGGCCAGGACCGTGAGCGCGACCGTGAACTGCGACGCGGTGAGCGCGGCGGCGAGAACGGTGACGAGCAGCGTCCGCCCTTCGTGCCCCCCGATGGCGCGCACCAGCCAGGCCGGGGACGCCCCGGCGTTGCCGCGGATGCGGTACACCGTGTCGTAGTGATGGTAGGCGACGGCGGCCACCAGGCCGAAAGCCGCCGGAAGCGCTCCGTTCACCTCCGCTTTGGCCGCGAGGATCAGGACGGTGCAGTATTCCGCCGCCCGGAAGAGCGGGGGACCAGCCAGTCGAGGGTGCCCTTGAGGGGCTGGGAGAGGGCGAGGCCCGAGGTGACGACGTAGAAGGCGGCACCGCCGACAGCGGTCCAGGGATCGCCGGACAGGACCGCCGAGACGAGGAGGACGACACCGAGCACCGCGAACAGCAGCGGGGAGCTCCGGTAGAACCGCGTGTTCGGGCCACGCAGCTTCGCCACCGCCGAGGCCAGCGGCCCGTTGTCCGCGAGGTCCGCCAGCGCCCGCGCCGCCCGGTCCGTCCGCGTCGCCTTGCGGGTCAGCGAGCGCAGCACCCGGCCCGCCGTCGTGTACGTCGCCGCGAAGGCGCAGCCGACGAGGAGGGCGTAGAAGGTGATGCGGGGGTCGTCGCGGCCGTGAGGACGGCGATCATCGCCCATCGTTCGCCGATGGGCAGGACTATCATCCGGCGCAGCCAGACCGTCCAGCCGACGCTGTCGAGCTTGTCGGAGAGGGCGGCGGTGGGGCTTGTGTTGGCGGTGGCGTCGTGGTTGGCCTCGGTGAACGAGAAGTCCACGACGTGCCGGCAGGTCTGCAGGATCATCGCGCCGAGTGCCAGCGCCCATACGTCGTCGCCGCTCCGGGCCGCTCCCAGCGCGAGGCCCGCGTAGTAGGCGTACTCCTTGGCGCGGTCGAAGGTGGCGTCGAGCCAGGCGCCGAGCGTCGAGTACTTCAGGGCGTAGCGGGCGATCTGTCCGTCGACGCAGTCGAGGACGAAGGAGCACAGGAGCAGTACGCCGGCCACGACGTAGCCGGCGCGGGTCCCGGTGGCCGCGCTGCCGGCCGCGATGAGCGCGGTGAGCAGGGACGCGGTGGTGACCTGGTTCGGGGTGAGGCCGCGGCGGGCGCACCAGCGCGCGATGTAGCGGGAGTACGGGCTGATGAAGTGGGTGGTGAAGAAGCCGTCGCGGGACTTCACCGCCGACTTCAGGCGTACGGCCTCGTCGTCGACGGCGGCGACCGCCTGCCGTGCCTCGTTGCGGGCCTGCGGGTCGGCGGGGACCGTGGCGACGAGGCTGCCCAGCTCGGGGCGGTGCACGGCGCAGCCGTCGGCGTCGAGGGCGGTGACGACGCGGTCGGCGAGGTTGTCGAGGAGGGTCGTGCCGCCGCCGGCCGAGTGCTCGCGGGCGACCGCGCGGGTCAGGGCCTGGCGTCCGGCCGGCTGGGCGGTGACGGCGCCCGGTACCGCGGCGAGCGGGAAGCGGGGGTCGGTGAGGCCGAGGCGCAGCGCGTGCTCGTGACCCACGAAGCGGGCGTCCACGACGGCGACCCGCTGGTCACCGGGGACCGCCGCGAGGAGCGTCTCCGCCTCGGTGGTGTCGGCGGCGGTCCGGACGTCGAAGCCGAGCGACCGCAGATCGCCCTCGATCGACGATCCGGGGACCGGCTGACCGGTGAGGATGGCGGTCGGCAACCGAACTCACTCCCTGGGTCCGACGCTCGGGCGCCGGTCATGTGCATGGTGGTGGCGCCCTTCGGGTGGCACCCGGGCGGCATGTCGGCAGAGGCTATCGGATGCTCTCAAGCCCGTGTTCACCGGCCGTTCATGGCCTGATCAACACGGTCTGCCAGCGCCTCCGCCGAGATCATCATCGGGGATTCGGGGCCCGGCCGACAAACCGCACCCGTCAGACCGGGCATCGCGGGACATTGCGGAGGCCCTCTCCGTATCGACATAGGGTGAATGCCCATGACATGGCTGATCACCGGCGGAGCCGGATACATCGGGGCCCATGTGGCGCGGGCGATGACGAACGCCGGGGAACGCGTCGTCGCCCTGGACGACCTCTCCGCGGGTAGCCCCGCACGCCTCCCTACGGCCGTCCCGCTCGTCCACGGCTCCTCCCTCGACGGCGACCTCCTGAAGCGGGTGTTCGCCGAGCACGAGGTGACCGGGGTCGTGCATCTCGCGGCACGCAAGCAGGTCGCCGAGTCCGTGGCGCGGCCGACGTACTACTACCGGGAGAACGTCGGCGGCCTGGCGAACCTCCTGGACGCGGTCGCCGAGGCCGGTATCGAGCGGTTCGTGTTCTCGTCCTCGGCGGCGGTCTACGGCGACCCGGGCGTCGACCTGATCACCGAGGACACCCCGTGCGCGCCGGTGAACCCGTACGGCGAGACCAAGCTCACCGGGGAGTGGCTGGTCCGGGCTGCGGGCGCGGCGCACGGCATCGACACGGTGTGCCTGCGCTACTTCAACGTGGCGGGCGCGGCCGCCCCCGAGCTGGCCGACACGGGTGTCTTCAACATCGTCCCCATGGTCTTCGACCGGCTCACCCGCGACGAGGCCCCGCGGATCTTCGGCGACGACTACCCGACCCCGGACGGCACGTGCGTCCGCGACTACATCCATGTCGCCGATCTCGCGGAGGCCCACCTGGCGGCGGCCCGGCGACTGGCCGACGGGGGCGCGAGCGGTGATCTGACGGTCAACATCGGCCGCGGGCAAGGGGTTTCGGTCCGCGAGCTGGTCACGGCGATCGGCGAGGTCACCGGGGACCGGCGGCCGGCCGTCGTCGAGGGGCGACGTCCCGGTGACGCGCCGCGCGCGGTCGCCTCCGCCGAGCTGGCCGCCGTAGAGCTGGGGTGGTCGGCTCGGCGTGGGGTGCGGGAGATGGTGGAGTCGGCGTGGCAAGGGTGGCGGCTGCACCACGACATGTGAACTTAGGCTGCCCTGACCTGCGAATTGTTTGCGCAGGTCAGGGCACATGACAACGGTGTTCAGTGCCGCGTTGCCCGATACCCCCCACCCGTAGTTCACTGTGATCCGGAGCAGTCATCAGGAGGGCGGCACTTCATGGGGGCAGGGCACGACCACGGGCATTCTCACGGCGCTCCCGTCACCGGTACGGCGGCGGCCGCGTACCAGGGGAGGCTGCGGATCGCGCTGGGGATCACGATCACCGTGATGGTGGTCGAGGTGGTCGGCGGGCTGCTCGCGGACTCCCTCGCGCTCATCGCGGACGCGGCCCACATGGCGACGGACGCGCTCGGCCTCGGCATGGCGCTGCTCGCGATCCACTTCGCCAACCGGCCCGCGACCGGCAACCGGACCTTCGGCCTGGCCCGCGCGGAGATCCTCGCCGCGCTCGCCAACTGCCTGCTGCTGCTCGGCGTCGGGGGCTACGTCCTGTACGAGGCGGTCCAGCGGTTCGTCACGCCCGCCGACACCGAGGGCGGGCTGACCATCGTGTTCGGTCTGATCGGCCTGGTCGCGAACATGATCTCCCTCACGCTGCTGGTGCGCGGCCAGAAGGACAGCCTGAACGTGCGGGGCGCCTTCCTGGAGGTCGCCGCGGACGCGCTGGGCTCCCTCGCGGTGATCATCTCGGCCGTGGTGATCCTCACCACGGGCTGGCAGGCCGCCGACCCGATCGCCTCGCTCGCCATCGGCCTGATGATCGTGCCGCGCACCCTGAAGCTGCTGCGCGAGACCCTGGACGTGCTGCTGGAGTCGGCCCCCAAGGACGTCGACATGCAGGACGTGCGCGCCCACATCGTGGCCCTGGACGGGGTCGAGGACGTCCACGATCTGCACGCGTGGACGATCACCTCCGGCATGCCGGTGCTCTCCGCGCACGTCGTCGTCCGCTCGGACGTGCTGAACGCCATCGGCAACGA